>JAPPNO010000023.1 GCA_028873845.1 Gemmatimonadota bacterium
GCCGCTCCTACAACCGGCTTCCCGGCAGACCACTTCTTCCACGGCCTGCTAGGGGTCAGTCCGGCAATTCCGTAGGTGGTCTATCCCCGCGCTCGCGGGGAAGCCGATCCAGTCTAATCTGGAGATTATGCAATTCAGGGTCTATCCCCGCGCTCGCGGGGAAGCCCCTCTACGGTCCTCTACGGTCCTCTACGGGGGAGGTCTATCCCCGCGCTCGCGGGGAAGCCCTATCCGCTTGTGACTCTACTTTGATGGTCACCGGTCTATCCCCGCGCTCGCGGGGAAGCCCAGCCCAATAGTGTAGGGCTGTCCGCTTTTTTGGGTCTATCCCCGCGCTCGCGGGGAAGCCGTTCCATCCCCCGGATTCCGTCGAATCCCCCAAGGTCTATCCCCGCGCTCGCGGGGAAGCCACATGGGTCGCCAGCATATGGGCAATGCTGGCAGGTCTATCCCCGCGCTCGCGGGGAAGCCTCTTCTTGCGGTAACATTTGTTTGTGTTATTTGGGTCTATCCCCGCGCTCGCGGGGAAGCCGGTACGGTCGGGCCGACCGCGTGCTGCGCCTCGGGTCTATCCCCGCGCTCGCGGGGAAGCCGCGGTATGCCGGGATGCGGGTGCCAGCAGCGGCGGTCTATCCCCGCGCTCGCGGGGAAGCCGCCTTGTTTTCCTCGACGACCGTGCGTCATATCGGTCTATCCCCGCGCTCGCGGGGAAGCCAGCGAGCGCCGCCTATCCGGGACGCGATCTCGGGTCTATCCCCGCGCTCGCGGGGAAGCCGGCGATGATCGTAAAGATCCAGGCCGACATCGCGGTCTATCCCCGCGCTCGCGGGGAAGCCCAAGGCCGCCGGGTGGAAGGCCGATAGTCAGGGGGTCTATCCCCGCGCTCGCGGGGAAGCCCGGTCCCGCTGTCGGTATCCAGGTGTTCGCTGAGGTCTATCCCCGCGCTCGCGGGGAAGCCTCTTGCTTGTCGAACGGAGATTAGCCTATCTGAAGGCCCATTGACAAATATCTCATGTAGGTGGCGCTAGAATGGCAAGTTACCCACTCGGCCCGTAACCGACTCCCCCTTGGGCTTTGCGCACCTCACGAGTAGTACGCCGTCACCATCCCAGACCTCTTTCGGCGGATCGCCGAGAAAATCCAGCCTGAGACCTCCTGTGGCGCTGGGGTCGGCAAAGATCAGCACGATCGCGCCATTCCCCAAGTGGGCGTACCACTTGGTCAACACCGACCAGACACGCTCACGAACGCCTTTGGAGAGTTCGGGAGACACGTAGACGCCCGGTGCCATCTCCAGCATCGCGGAAGCCAGAAATCCACGGTATCGGGCCTCAACGTTCCGGGTCACGATGACGGTCATCGGCATATGATCAATCCTCCTCCGGAGCAGGATCGAAGAGGTCCTTAATCTTCTGGATCATTCTCGGTATGGTGCTCTGTTGGCTCAGCGTATCGCCCACCTCCCGCCGTGTCAGGCGTTCGATGTTGGCAAGTCGCTGCCTGCTCGCCCGCTTGGCGGCGCGGAAGGCGGCCGGAATCAGTACCGTGTCGCGGAACAGATCCGAGATGTCCAGAACGAACGCTTGGCTCGCATCCTCGTGAATGAACCCGAGCTGAGGGATCGTGGCGGTCGCTGCGACGGCAATTGCGGCCGCCGCCTCAACAGCGCTTGAGGCGTGATTCAGCGCCTGATTGGCGAGGTCCGCCTTGGCCGGGTTCGATCGGTCGTATCGCCGCCCGTGCCACTCGATCCCCACCGTCTGTGCGACCAGCCGATAGGTCTCACGCATGCGCGCACCTTCGACGCCCCGAAGGGCCGCGATATCGCGGTTGGGAAGGACCTCTCCCAGTCGCCACGCGTACATTCGGCGTGCAATGGCCAAGCGTCGTTGCTCATCTGCCCAGCTTCGGGCCTGGGCTCGGGCAAGGCTGGAGCGACCCGACATGAGCGGCGGCGCAGTGTAGAAACGGACCCCGTCAACGCCCACCGCCGCCAGAGCCGTGCCATGGCGTGCGAGAAGTCTGAGCGCATCGTGGCTGACCATTGAGCCCGGACCAAGTAGGATCATCGAAACGGCTTGAAATGGGATCGAATACCTCCCAGGCTTCAAAGGGTCGTTCCGAGCCGACTCAGTTGCCTTCCTTTCGAAGGACAACGTTCCGTCCCGCGTCGTGAGCCTTCCCCGCGAAAGCCAAAGCAATCCGTAGCGGTCGGCGTGTGGAATCCGCGCCGTGTCCAGCCCCAAGCGTCCCGCGAACATCAGCCGACTCTCTATCCGCGCTGTCGCGGGGTCGGTGGTCTCGCGATCAGCATTCCGTAGCCGTAGGCGCGATGACGGCCCACACCGCACCGCAGCTTTCTGGCGAACTCCTCAGGATCCCGGACCATCAGCTCTCCTTGCATAGTAGCATCCGGCCCTTCGGACCCCCTCCCCTTCCCGCGCCAGGCGCGCGCCCGCCGGAAATCCACAAGACGGCATCCGGCCGTTTCGACGCTCGCCGCCCCGTCCAAGCGCTCTGTCAGCCAGTTGGTGTAGACCGACTGCCGAGAGATTCCGTTGCGTCCAGCCAGCGATTCTGCATTGCGCCAGCCATCGGGCGACCGATGCAACAGCTCCAGCCGAAATGCGTCCAACTCGCTGCCCTTGCGAAGCACTCTTCCAGATTGCGAATCAAGCAGATCGCGGCCCAGCCGACGGACGGGGCGTACCCTTACATCGAAGCCCAGTCGCTGTCCACTCCGAAATCGGTCCGGCATGGTCTTGGTCGCCAGGTCGTCGAACCCAAGCACGCCATGGGCCTCCGGCGGCGCCACGCCCTGAGCCGTGCCGAGGAGGGTCTCCCGATCTTGACTAGAGTAGGCGTACAGGCTCGCAATCGAAGCCCGTGCGGTCCGGACCAGACGGTAGGGCTGCAGCACTGCCTTGCCGAAGACCGCGCAGAGCAGGACGTGCATGGCGTAGCCCTCGTCAAACGCCCCCGGTCGCAGGAGGCTGCGATTCCCCGCCCAACGACAGAATGCCGTCCAGTCGATCGGCAGATACACCATTCTCGTTCTCATCGTTGCGTCCCCGTTCCTTCGAGGCGGCCGCGACATACGAGTCGCGCGCCGCCGTGTAACCCGCTGATCCAGTTTCTCTCGTCGGTGATGGGTGTAGTCAGATCAGAGTCGTCGGCGCCCTCGGCCCCAAGCCACAGCGCCTCGCAGAGCACGCCGCTGGGTGCAACATCCCGCAGCACGGTAACGATATCCGGACCATCCACCCATCCGCGGAACATCATCACCGTCGGCAGACACGGTTTGCGTCCTATGAAGAGCGGCCTCGCCGGTCGCTGCATTGCGGCCGCCAGTGTGTCTGCGGTTGGATCTTCCACCATTGGCATCAGCCGAACCACGAGCGACATGCGGAGGTCGGAGTGGTATTCCCGCCAGCGCTGGTGCGCTCCGACATAGGTGTTGGCACCGCCCGCCCTGCCAAGCGGACCGCCCCACGTGCTCCACCCCCTGTCCGCCTTGCGCAGCTTCGCCGTCTGGTAGTCGGTAGCGCGCAGGGTGTCCGGATTTGCGTCGTGTACCGCACCGAATAAGATGCGGTCCTGCAACCGCTGGTGCTCGGATCTCATCCACCGAGTCCAACCCAGCGCATTCGCGAATAGCCCGGTAACCATCGACTGCGCCGGGAAGTTGCGAATCACCCCTCGGTTATCTATCGCCTCGCCACCAAAGGACGCCATGGGCGCCTCGAGCCGAAGGTGCATCCAGCGCATCAGGCGTTCCCCCTCCGCACGATGTCGCCAGCCCAACGCGCCAGATCGGGCAGAGAAGCTGGGTCCGCGCCGGGCATGGTCGCGCCGTTGAGGCTCATCAGGCGCCTCGCTTCTTCGGCCCCGTAGGTGTCGTCGAGCTTGCCGAGGTGCCGGGAAGCCGCCTTCTCTGCGGCTTCGATCGTCGCATCACACGGATTCCTGAAGGCTTCGCCGAGGCTGCGCGGCTGCCTGTCACCCACTTCGACCATCATCCAGCTGGCATATGTGTAGGGTGCTGTCGACCCCAGCTTGGCACCGGGCGAGACCGTCGCGATGAGGTGGACCAATCGCTCACACACCTCGCTTGCCATGTTCACGTCGCCGGCAAGGTTCTTGAGGAGGACCTCCCGGTCCACCACCGTGTAGCCGTAGAAGAGCCCGCAAGTGAGTTCCGTCTCGCCGATGTGGTCCGCGCCCGGATCGTCCTCGAGGCGCCTGAGGTCGTCCACGACGGTGAAGTAGTCGCTCTCGCTCTCCTCGGCATGAACCGTGAAGGCGTGCGCGACATGCACGGCCGCGTCGATGTTGGCCTCGACATCGGCTGTCACCATCCGACCGAACAGGGCCGCGACAAGGCCACCGGGGAGGGAGGTCTGTTCCCTCATCGCCTTCATGTTCGCCTTGGAGGACTTCGCCCATTCCTTCAGCCCACTCTTGGCCTCGGCGAGTGGCATCCCGGCGAATCGACGGGCCTCGCTGGCCAGATACCGGATCTCGGGATCGCCCAACAGAAGCGGCTGCCGGTTGCTCCTCTCGTGTCCCTTGTCGCCGTAGACGGCCTTCTGGAAGACCTGCTCGATCTCGTCGACCAGCTCCTCGGGACAGCCATCTTCCTTCAGGGGATCGATGACTTTGAGTGTCACGATCTCCCGCGACCGAGTGGCGGCGGTGGCACCGTCGATCTGCACCAGAGAGTCGGCGCTGTCGGTGACCCTCCAGTGTCGCTTCATGCACTGGGACGAAATCCGGGTCCGCATGCTGCCACCGTACATGATGCGCTTCGCGAGGCCCGAGTCGTCGCGGTTGAGCAGTACGCCGGGGTAGCCGTGCAGGCTGTGGATCTGTAGGAAACGTGCATTTGCCATCAGGATTCTCCTTGGGCTGAGGTTCTCGCCGCCCTGACGCGAGCGGTGTAGTAGTGGCGTGCGATCCAGCGGGCTGCGGACTCGTCCTCGTCCTCGGACAGCACGAACTGGGCCAGCGTGCGAAGATCGAACCGGACGGCCTCCTTGGCGGCGAGCCGGCGGCAGGTTCGTACCACGAGGTCACGGCGCATTGCGCCTCGCGCAGAGAGAAGTCGTGCCAGACGCTGCTCGGTGATCTTCGCCTGGTAGAGCGCCGCCCCCATGGGGTTGGCACCATCGTGCGGCGAAGGCTTGGGGTTGCCGGAGTCGCGACGACCCTTGGGCGTGAGTATCGCGATTGCCTGGGTCACGGCGGCCCAATGCTCAAGCCCTCGCTCCCTGGGATGGATTCCGTGCGTGGCCATCAAATGCCAGAAGGCCGCGCTCCCCGATCCGGCCAGCGGATCTCTCCGAACGGACGCGGCCGGGCCCGGCGGCAGTCTGCCGATCTCCCCCGTCAGCCGGACGATCTTACCCCCAAAGTCGCGATCGGGCTGCGGTTGGCCCGAAGGCGTCGGGCGGTCTTCAAGAGACATGCTGCTCCTCCTCGTGAGTGTTGTGGAGTATGGCTAGATCAATCACGTCGGAGCGCCACAGGCTCCCCCAGAATGCGCTCGTGGCCCGAGTCCGAGCCCGGAAGCGCTGGATTCTCGCACACGGCACGGTCTCGACGGCCTCCGCCAACAGCGATTTCGCGCGGGTAACCAGTAACCGGACGAATTCTCTCCGCGCGGCTGGGCGGTCATCCTCCGCAGCCTCGAACCGCTCCTGCAGCGCCCTGAAGAACTGGACATCGACCGTCGCGTCGAAGCGCCGCAGGTATGGGTACGCCTTCTCCCGGTCCGATGCGCCCAAGGCCGAAGCGTCCTGTCCTCCGCTCGCCGCGATCGCGATCGCCAAGCGAAGCGCCTTGGCCACCGCTTGAATCTCCATCAACTGAGTCCTTGACAGCTCGCCGAGTTCTTCGCGAGCCTCCCCCACTCCCATCAACGATCTCGCCACCTTGGGACGCAGCACGATGTCCACGCGTTCGTGATACCCTTCCGTCTTTCCCTGACCCGCAGCGATTCCGCGGGCCACAAGCCGCCATGATCGACCGGGCGTCGCGTCCACCACCATCGCGGGCGGGCGGTGGTACTTGGACTCGTCCAGAACAAGCTCGGCCAGACGATCGTACCGGAACCCCACGCCGGATACCGACAGCGCCTTTTCATCGCCGCGGACCACCGGTGTCCAATGGTCCCCCACATTGCCACGGGCGTACTTGGCGGCGATGCGGGCCTTCTTCGAGGTTGCCGTCCCCGCGAGAATCCGGCCATCCCGCCAGATCAGGCGGACACGTCGGCAAATCTCGATGAAGTGGGGATCGAGCTCGCTCAGCGTAAGCGACGATGTGCCGTCCCACGGTTGCGTCCAAAGCAGCGCCAGACCGCTGTCGGCGTCGAAGTAATCTTCGTATGATTCGAGTATCGCTTCCCGATGCTCCAAGAGGCGGCGGATGTCGTGCTTCAGGTGCGCGCCCGGTCCGCCGTTCGCTGGAGCGAGCCCGAGGCAGGGACGAGACGAGAATCCACCGTTCATCCGTGCGACCCCATAGTTGCCTGCTCCTCCGAAGCCGCTCATGGTCTGGAGGCTGACCAGGGAGAAGATCCAGTCGTCCGCCTCGCCGGCGACCGCCATTGAAGACTTCACGTCGTGGTTTTTCGCGGTCACGAGCAGATCCAGATCATCAGCCGCCAGGAGTTCCTTCCTGTAGCTCGCCCATCCGTCCGGGGCAGGGCACTGCATGAAGGCAGGCACCGTCGGATCGTCCACGATCAGACTCCACGATGTCTCCTTGGGCGAATCGGGAGTCAGCTCCTCGAGCAGGTGCTGCCAGTGGGCGGCACCACGGGGTGGACCCTCTCGCGACAACTGATACACGCCAACCGCCCCGAGCTGGGCCAGGAAAGCGTGCCATGCGTGTCGCTGGTGCGGCCGCAGCGCCGGAAACCCGGCCACATCGTCGGCCATCATCGCCTCGTAGACCTCCGGCAGCGACAGCAGCACGCGTTCGCCGCTCACGAGGTCGGCGCGGATGAGTCCTTCGGTGAGGAGGTCAAACACCTCGACCCTCCTCCCCATCGGCGGGCTCGGCCCCGCCCACGCGGGGAAACACCTGTCGTCGCAAGCGACGCGGGTCAATCCCCGCAGCGCCAGCGGGGTAGGGTGAGGCATCTGACTCCATTGCAATCCAGAGATCCAATCCGTCCTCACGCCGCCATTCTCGGCGCACGGCTGAGGTGTGGATGACGGTCCGCTGTGCTCGGACGGTGATTCGCTTCTTCATCGGTTCCTCCTCGGCTGCATTCGCAGCTGCGTTGGGAGGTGTCGTCTGGAGTCCCGCGCAGCTCCACGATTATGATCGTTAGGAATAATGAGGATATTTACCAGTCGTAGCCAGTGACTCGTTATGAACAGTCATTCACGTTACCGAACCGACTTGCGGATGTCAACTCATGGGGCGAATCCCGCGGCGATCGTAGCCGAACCGACGCTGACCCACAAAGAGCACCAAGCCGCCCTCGACCGGCTCCGCATGTGCCCCGTCGATCTCCTCCTTGGTGGGAATCCCGCGCTGCCCGCGAAACAGGTGAGCAGGAAGGCTGAACGTTGTGACCTCCCGCCCGAAGGGCCCGGTCACACCCTCCGAAAGCCGAATTCGCGGTCCGTCCTCTCCCAAGCGAGACCGCACCCGCTCGTCACGCTTCGGGAACGTGGTCTCACCAAAATCCCTGCGTCGATCCAGCATATGACCTCTCGCCACGTTTCGTTCAGCAGTCCTCCGGCCCTCGACATCGACCGACCTGTCGACCCATTCCTCACCCAGCTCGTCCTCCAGACTCTGCAGCGACTCCGGGTGGGTGGCCCCCTCCACCAGGTCCCTGTTCATCTCGGGGATGCTCCAGAGCGGATGCCGCAGGATCAACCGCCGCGTTAACTCCACGACCCTGATGTCCCGGTAGATTCCACCCGTCCGCGTCATTCCCAGGCCGTATCTGGGCAACCCTTCCGGGTCGAGTCGTCCTTCGGGAACCAGAACCCGGCATCGCGGCTCGGAGTACTTGTCCGGCCGTGACCTATCCTCGTGCCGGTGCAAGCGGCCGATCCTCTGAAGCAGAACATCCACCGGACAGAGGTCCGTGACCAGCACATCTGCGTCGATGTCCAGCGACTGCTCCAAGGTCTGCGTGCCAACGACGATGCGGCCACCATCGTCGCTTTCCTTGCCCAGAACTCTCTCGACCGCCGCGTCCAACAGCTTGCGGTCCTCGGCCGCAAAGCGACTGTGGTGCACGCCGGGCCCTCCGGTGACCGGAAGCAAGAGGTCCTCGGCCCCTTGTCCGCACACTTCGTCGAACACCTCCGTGGCCGCCCAAACCGTGTTCCGAACAACGAGCACGCGGGCACCCTTCCGCGCATCGCGAATGGCAAGGTCGGCGATGGCGGCGGGGTCTCTCATCATTGGTTGCGCCCCCATCGACACCTTCTTCTGGTAGCCGGTCGCGTCGAAAGATACGAAGCGCGTGGGTCCTCCATGGTCCGCAACGGCCAGAACCGGATAGGTGACGCCCAATGCCTCGGGCTTCCCAGTACGGCCCCGCCGGCGTCGCACGGCCCCGCCGACGGTAAGTTGATCCCTCGCTACCGACCCCAGCGTGGCTGACATGAGTAGCGCGTGACCGCCCACTTCGATATGCCCTCGCAGAACCTCCCTCAGCACCCGTGTCATGTAGGCGTCACTCGCGTGCACTTCGTCGACCACCAGCAGGCTACGCGCCAAGGATGCTCCCCTGAAGTGCGCCCACTTGACCTGCAGCCCAGCAAGCAGCGCCTGGTCGACGGTGCCCACAGCAGCGGCGGCGCACAGAAACTTCCGGGCGCTTTCGGCCGACCACCGTGCGAGGCGCTCCGCCTCTTCGGGATCGTCATCCCAGCGCACATTCCACCCCACAGCCCACCCCGTCGCCTCCCCGGTTTGACGGTAGCCCGGCAGGGCTAGCACCGTTTCTAGCCGGGCCTCCGTCGGGAGCAACCGTTTCAGGGCCTCGTGAACTCGCCGGTGCAACTGCAACGCGGCGGCCCGCGTGGGCAGGGCGAAATACAAACCATCGACCAGCCCCGCCTTCCATAGCTTGGCGAAGCGCCAGATCGCGGCCTCCGTCTTCCCGGACCCGGTCTCGCTCTCCAGGATCATCAGGGGAGAGTCTAGCGGAGCCTCCGCGACCGCGGTCTGCATTCGGTGCGGCGACCACTTTGGGAAAAGGACCTCGAAGTCGGGCAGCTTGGCCCGCGGCACCCATCTCGACCTCGTGAAGCCCAGGCGACGAACCGCTTTGGTGGCCCGGCGCCGGGCACGATCAATGTACTCGGAATCGAGAACCGGATCAGGCCGGAACAGCTCCCCGTTGGAACCGATCTGGTCTGCAATTGCAACTACGCCAGCGAAGAGGTGAGCGAGCGCTGGGTTGCTCGGCAACTCCGGCCCCTGCCCAAACGCCTCTGGGACCCACGTCCGGGCACGCCGGAACAACTCCCGGCCAGCCGCTATGGGGTCATACCCCTCGAGAGGCCGCCAGATCTCGGGGGGACCCTCGCCCTCGATGCTGTGCCCGGTTATCGGACGGCCATGATGGGCCAGCCCGGCACGAAGCAACTGGTCGAGTCCTGCTCCCCACGCCACCAACTGCTCCAAGCCGACGCCACCCCTCACCTCTGGACGTTGACACGCCCAGAAGAACGGCTTGAGGTGGCCCTGGTGACGCGGAACCCCCCGATGGCGATCACCCACTTTGAACTGAAAGCCGGTGCTGACCTTTCCGAAGTCGTGCAGGAAGGCCAGCACTGTCAAACGCGCGAGAGTCACGTCGTGCAATCCGCCACCGCCCGCCGCCTCGCCGAACCTTCGGCGAAGCAACGGCTCCTCAAGCAACGCCTCGAAGCAGGCCGCCACGTCGGCGCAGTGATGCTCGAGTCGGTGGGTCAGTCCCGAGCGCGGGTCATACTTCCCCCATGGGAGGTTTGCAATGTCCATTTCAGTTTACAACATGTAATGTACAGTTGACATTCGTGATCCTATTCACTTCACCCCTCTGATACCCGAACGGCCAGACGTGAGTGAAGTGAAGTGAAAGCAGTACTCCACGTTCCCCCACGGCTTCGACAGCCCCTTCGGCTCGAATGATAACGCCGAAGAACGCCGGCGCGATGTCCAGAACAGCACGTCCCGCGTTGGCGATCAACCCCGGTGGAAGCGTACCAACCCCGCCCCGAAGAACGACCCGTGGATCGAGCCGACCCGCCAGAGCGGAAGGGTTGGAATTAGATTGCTGGGCCCGAGCGCCGGGGCGGCCGCGTGTGCAAGGCGCCCCCGCCCCATCGGGGAAACAACCTCGCAACGAACCCAAGACGTTTCCTCGGCCTCACTCCGAAACCGCACGCTGCCAAGTCCCTTTCGCTCTCTCCACCTCACTCCCCACGCCCTCTTGACCCACCCCCCACATCCCTGACAATCAGAACCATGACCGACCGTCCCACGACCCCCCGCGAACGCCTCCTCCTCGACCGTATCCGGTTGGGCGAGAGCAGCTACCTGGGATTGAAGGTCGTTCAGTTCGCGGGCACGAAGGTGAAGGGGCCCGACCGAAGCACCCTGGCCGACGAACTGGCCGCGTTCGCCAACGCCTACGGCGGCGTTCTGGTTCTGGGCGTGGACGACAAGTCGCGCGACATCGTGGGGATTCCGGACGACCGGGTGCCCCAGGTCGTCACCCTCGTCCGACAGGTGTGCACGGACTCCATCGAACCGCCGCTTAACGCCGCAATCGAACCGCTCCGGCTTCCCTCTTCGGAAGGCGGGGAGAGGCCCGTCGTGCAGGTGCAGGTGCGGCGCAGCCTGTTCGTGCACCGCAGTCCGAGCGGATACCTGCTTCGGGTCGGGGACGAGAAGCGCCGCATGTCGACGGAGTACCTGGCGAGACTCTTCCAGCAACGGAGTCAGTCACGCCTGATCAGGTTCGACGAACAGGTGGTGAACGAAGCCGGCATCGACTCCCTGTCGGAGGACCTCTGGCGCCGGTTCCGCACCTCGCGGACCGGAGACGCGCGGGAAGGCCTGCTGACCAAGTTGAGGATGGCCAGACGGGATCGGGATGGGGTGCTGCGTCCGTCCGTCGCGGGTGTGCTCATGGCGTCCCGGGATCCTCGCGAGTGGCTGCCGAACGCATTCATTCAGGCGGTTGCCTACCGCGGCGCGGACATCAGGCCGGCGGGACGAGACCGAACGTATCAGTTGGACGCCGCCGACATCACCGGGCCCTTGGACATGCAGGTGGACAGTGCCTGCCGGTTCGTGGCGAGAAACATGAAAGTGGCCGCCTTCAAGGACCTGGGGCGCACCGACCGGCCGCAATATGACATGACGGCCGTCTTCGAAGCCCTGGTCAACGCCGTCGCCCATCGCGACTACTCCGTCCATGGCTCAAAGATTCGGCTGAGGATGTTCGAGGACCGCATCGAGCTGTACTCACCCGGGTCCATTCCAAACACCGTCACGCCCGACCGGCTGGTCCATCTTCAGTTCGCCCGCAACGAGGTCGTGACGAGCCTGCTGGCCAAGTGTCCGGTCCCTCTGGACATCCCGTGGCTTGACACCGACCGCCGCACGCTGATGGACCGCCGCGGCGAAGGGGTCCGCATCATACTCGAAAACAGCGAACGTCTCTCGGGCCGTGAGCCCCGGTACAGGCTGGTCGACAACGCCGAACTGGTGCTGACGATCTACGCGCCACCGGAATAGCCCTCACCCCCGCCGATACGCAAACGGCCACACGTGAAAGTAGTCCTTCACATTCCCCCACAGCTTCGACAGCCCCTTCGGCTCGAAGATCAGGAACAGAATAATCACCACGCCGAAGACCGCCTGCTGTGCATACGGCAGCAGGCCCGCCACCACCGGCGCGGTGTCCTGCAGCGCCCGCCCCGCATTCGCGATCATCGCCGGCAGCAGCGTGATCAGCGCCGCCCCGAAGAACGACCCGCGGATCGAGCCGAGCCCCCCGACGATGATCATCGCCAGGTAGACGATGCTCGTCTCCAGGGTGAAGCGTTCCCAGGTGATGATGGTGCGGTAGTACACGATCATCGCGCCGGCCAGCCCGACGAAGAAGGACGAGGTGGCGAACGCCAGCAGCTTGGTGCGGAAGAGGTTCACCCCGATCACGCTGGCCGCGATGTCCTGGTCGCGCACCGCCACGAAGGCGCGGCCCATGCGCGTGCGGAAGAGGTTGGCCGCGAAGAGCGCGGTCCCGGCCGCCATCGCCACGCCGAACCAGTAGAAGGCGAAGGTGCTGTTGAGCCTCACGCCGAAGAGCCGCGGCGCGGGCACGACGATCGCCTCGGTGCCGCCGGTGACCGCCGTCCAGTGGGTCATCGCCCACTCGACGATCTCCTGCGCCGCCAGCGTCGCGATCGCCAGGTACAGTCCCTTGAGGCGAAGCGACGGGAGCCCGAAAAAGGACCCCGCCACCGCCGTGATGACGCACGCAAGCGCGATGCTCACGCCCCACGGAAGCCCCAGGTTCAGCGTCAGGAGCCCCGCGCTGTAGGCACCGATGGCCATGAACGCGCCCTGCCCAAGCGAGATCTGCCCGGTATACCCCACGAGGATGTTCAACCCGATCGCGCCCACCGTCGCTATGGCGATCTGGTTGGCCAGATCGAGCCAGTACGGCCCGGCCAGGAACGGAAAGACCAGTACGAAGACCGCGAAGGCCCCCAGCCGGATCCGCTGCGCGGGCCGCGGACGGAGCCCCATGTCGGACTCGTAGCGGGTGTGGAAGACGCCGCACTCGAGGCTCATCGCCGCCCTCCTTCGCCCGCGGCCCGCCCTCGCCGATCTCGCCGACAGCCCTGCCCCGAACCTCTCATACGCGCTCGATGATCTCCTTCCCGAACAGCCCGTAGGGCCGCACCATCAGCACCAGGATCAGCACGCCGTAGGGCACCACGAGGTTGAGGCCGTGGCCCACATACCCCCCCGTGTACGCCTCCAGCAGCCCGATCATCGCGCCGCCGATCACGGCCCCCTTGATCGAATCGAGTCCCCCCAGGATCACCACCGGGAAGACCCGCAGCCCGATCGAGGCCACATTCGGGCTCACCCCCACGACGCCCGCGAGCATGATCCCCCCGATGGCCGCCGACGCCGCGGCCAGCGCCCACGCCACCCCGAAGACGCGCGGGATGCTGATGCCCATGCTCAGCGCCGCCTGCTGGTCGTCGGCGATGGCCCGCATGGCGATCCCGTCGCGCGTGTGGCGGAAGAAGAGCCCCAGCGCGGCCAGCACGGCCAGCGCGATCGGGATCGACAGCAGCCGCCCCGTCGACAGCACCGCCGGACCGACGACGACGCTCCCCTCGGGCAGGAAGGAATCGAAGGAGCGCGGGGCCGGTCCCCAGATCGCGTTGACCAGGCCGCGCAGGATCGACGAGAGCCCGATCGTCACCATGATCATCGAGATGACCGGCTCGCCGATGAGGGGACGCAGCACCAGCCGCTCGATCGCCAGCGCCACCGCGACCGCCAGCAGGACCGTGACCACAACGCCGAGGCTCCACGGCAGTCCGATCTGCCCGATGGCGAAGAAGATCAGGTACGTGCCCAGAAGGAGGAGGTCCCCCTGGGTGAAGTTGATCACGTCGCTGGCCTTGTAGATGACCACGAACCCGGCCGCGGCCAGCGCGTAGATCATCCCGGTGCTGAGTCCGGAGACGGTGAGCTGGAGGAAGATGTCCATGGGGTCAGCGGCCTCGGAATCGACCGGGCTGGGGGGCGCTTGCTGCGGGCCTCCCGTTCATCGTTCCCCGTCCATCGTCTCGATGCGCAGCTCGTGGGCCACTTCCGCCGTGCGTCCGTCCTGGTAGGTGATCTCGGTGCTGACCGTGACCGAGTCCCCATCGCCCTGCAGCGCCGCGATGATGTCCCCGAAACGGTCGGCGATGTGGCGGCGGCGCACCTTGCGCGTGCGCGTGAGCTCGGCGTCGTCGGCGTGCAGTTCCTTGTGCAGCAGCAGGAAGCGGCGGATGCGGGCGGCGGCGGGGAGGTCGCGGTTGATCGTGCCGACGTGGTCGCGGACCAGGGCGTAGACTTCTTCGCGGCGGGCCAGGTCGGTGAAGGTCGTGTAGGGGATCCGGTGGCGCTCCGCCCACTGCCCCGCATTCTCCAGGTCGATCGCGATCATCGTGGTGACGAAGGGTGCGCCCCCTCCGCCGAAGACCACGGCTTCGCGCACATGAGGGCTGAACTTGAGCTTGTTCTCGACGAACTGGGGCGAGAAGTTCGTCCCGTCGGGGAGTTTCATCACGTCGGCGAGGCGGTCGATCACGACAAGGTGCCCGTCGTCCTCGAAGTAGCCGGCGTCGCCGGAGTGCAGCCAGCCGTCCTCCAGCGCCTCGGCGGTAGCCTCCGGATTGCGGAAGTACCCCTGGAAGACCGCAGGGCTCCGGCAGAGGATCTCCCCTTCCTCCGAAATCCGGATCTCGGTCTCCGGAAAGGGCCGCCCCACCGTGTGAAACCGGATGTCCCCGTCCCTGTGCACGACCGAGATTCCCGACACCTCGGTCTGGCCGTAGAGCTGCTTCAGGTTGACCCCGATGGCGTGGAAGAAGCGAAAGACGTCCGGCCCCAGCGCCGCACCCCCCGTGTATGCGCGCCGCACCCGGCTCAGCCCGAGCTGGTCGCGGATCGGCTGGAAGACCGTCCAGTCGGCCAGGCGATGGCGAAGCCGGGCCGGCAGGCCGGCACGGCCCCCCGCGGCCTTCATCCCCTCCGTCATCGCCCACCGGTACATCCACCGCTTGAGCCGCGTCGTGTCCTCGGCCATCACCTGCACGTCCGACACCATGTTCTCCCAGATCCGGGGCGGCGACATCATGAAGGCCGGGCCGATCTCGCGGATGTCCGCGCGAACCGTGGCCGTCTCCTCCGGGAAGTTCACCGTGAAGCCCGCAAGCATCGCGCTCGCCACGCCGACCATCTGCTCACCGATCCAAGCGAGCGGGAGGAACGAAACGAACTCGTCGCCGGGCTCCATGGGGTCGACTTCGACCAGTTGCTCCGCCATCGCCAGGAGGTTCGCGTGCGAGAGCATCGCCAGCTTCGGGACACTGGTGGTGCCGGAGGTGGTGCAGAGGAGCGCGGTGTCCTCGGGCCCGATAGCGACCAGTCGCCGGTCGAATTCATCGGGATACCTGTTTCCGAAGGCGTCGCCGAGTGCATCGACCTCCTCAAAGGACATCAAACCGGGCACTTCGTACCCGTACATCCCGCGCGGATCGTAGTAGACGATGTGCGCCAGCCCCGGGACCCGACCGCGCACCTCGAGTACCTTGTCGACCTGCTCCTGGTCCTCGGCGACGATGAGGCGCGCGTCGGCAGCTTCCAGCATGCGTGTCAGCTCCCCCGGGATCGAGTCCTGGTAGAGACCGAGCGGCAGCGCCCCGATCACCTGCGCACCCAGCTCGGCGATCACCCATTCGGGACGGTTGTCTCCGATGATCGCGATCCGGTCCCCCTTCTCCACGCCCAGTTCGACGAGCCCCAGCGCGAAAGAGCGGACCCGGCCGAGAAAGCCCGACCACGTCGTCTCCTGCCAGATGCCGAACTCCTTCTCGCGCAGCGCGACGCCGCCGGGGTCGTCCGCAGCGCGGCGGGCGAGCAGACCCGGGAGGGTGTCGGGCATGCCTGTGGCCATAAGCAACGGCGGATTCCTGTCGCACTCGTACGTGTTCCGGGCTCGCCGGATTGGCCAACCGGCCTCGGGTCGTTGCCCTGGACCGGCGATCCCGCTCTCGTCCACACCGAATCTCCCCAGACCCGAGCCGGGCGGAAAGTCCCCGCGGGCCGAAGACACTGGCGGAAACACCGTCCGCGGATCCCCCGGAGCTCGGATCCCCCAGAGCTTGCGTCCGGGTGACTGGATACCGATACTGGAAGATACCCATGGTTTTTAGCGCATTTTCGACTTCGGAACCCGCCACTCCTACCTGAAACTGGAGACCGAATGCTGCATTCCGCACGGAAGGACACCATTTGCCCACGCCCGGGGCGAGGCCTGATTGGCGCCGCAACCCTGATCCTCCTGGTCGCTGCCTGCGACGACCCGCAACCGCCGGCCGCGTGCGGCTCGATTCCGCAACAGACTGTCGCCGTGGGTGAGACGGGTACGGTGACTGCATGTTTCACCGATCCGAACGAAGATATGCTGAGCTTCGCCGCAACCTCCTCGGATCCGGGTGTGGCGACGGCTTCCGCCGCGGGCGATGCCGTCACGGTTGAGGGGGTGTCCCCGGGCACCGCGTCCGTGACCGTAACGGCCACTGATCCGGGCGGGCTCGAAGCCCAGCAGACTTTCTCCGTCACGGTGGTTGGCGTTGCGGACCTGCTCTTTACCGAGGTCACGCCGAGATCGCTGACGGTTTCCCCTGGCGATACAGCCAGAGCTGTTTTCACGGTCAGGAATGACGGGTCTGGCGCTTCGGGCGAGACACCTGCGCGTCTGTTCCAGTCGGAGGACGCCACAATCACGACGGACGATACGGAATTGGGGGTTCTTGGCAATTTGCCGGCGTTGGAACCGTCGGAGGAAGTCAGTTTCAATGTGGGCGTTATCATCCCTCCTTCTTTCCCGGAAGGTACGCTCTACGTTGGCGTTTGCGTGGATCCGGTACCTGGAGAATCCGATACGACCAACAACTGTTCGCCGTCCGTCCGGATCACGGTCACCGCTTCGAGTTCGCAGAACGCGCGCAACGCCGCTACCGCCGATGCGCACGAGGCGCTCGTCCGGTTCCTTGGCGGCTCCAAAGAGCTGATCAGAGTGACTTCGGGACGATCGAGGTGAACAGGGTGGCAACTCGCCGGACTGCTAGCCGGGAGGAACGCTTCCGGGCGCCGGCTGTTCCCCCTCCCGCCGCGCATGCCCCAGATACGCATCGACAACCACCGGATCACCCCGAACCTCCCCCGGCGTCCCCTCCGCGATCTTCCTCCCGAAGTCGAGGACGATCACCCGCTCCGCAATGTCCATGATCACGTCGATGTCGTGGTCGATCACCAACACCGTCACGCCGCGTTCCTCGTGCACATCGAGGATGAAACGCGCCATCGACTCCTTCTCTTCGGCATTCATCCCGGCCGTGGGCTCGTCGAGGAGAAGCAGCGAAGGATCGAGCGCCAGAGCACGCGCCATCTCCACGAGCCGCTGGTTCCCGTAGGCCAGGTTCCCCACCTCCCTGCCGCGCAGCGGCTCCAGGTTCATGAAATCTATGACCTCTTCGACGTAACGCCGATGTTCGATCTCGGTGCGGCGCTGGCGGCCCGCGTAGAGACCGCCGCTCAGCACCCCGCCCTTCATGTGGACATGACGGCCCAGCATGAGGTTCTCCAGCACGGTCATGTGCTTGAATAGCTCGATGTTCTGAAAGGTCCGGGCCACGCCCAGCGCGGCGATCCTGTGCGGGGGCAGGCGGTGGAGGCGGTGGCGCGCGCCGTCGCCGGCGGTGAGGGTGATCGTCCCCTCCTGCGCACGATACAGCCCGGAGATGCAGTTCAGGACGCTTGTCTTGCCCGCTCCGTTCGGGCCGATGAGCGCGAGGAGTTCGCCCCGGCGCACCTCCATCGTGAGGCCCGACAGCGCGGTGACGCCGCCGAAGCGGAGTGAGAGGGCGTCGAGTTCGAGGATGGGCATGGCGACAAGGATAAGTCGGGAGCGCGGTTGGAAAAGGGGGCAAGGGACTTGACGGCCCCCCGGGCAAGTCCGTGGAAGGAATCCGGGCCCTGCCGCGAGGCACTGTCGAATCCGGGTGGAAGCGCGACCTGTCCCCACCCGTGCTCACGTCTTATGTTTTTTGTGTCACCGTACCCGCAAGCATCTCCGACCGACGGGAACTACCCGCTCGTCGGACTGCTTCGTCAGCCAGGAAACACCGCCGGAGGGAGTGAATGATCCGCACGAAGACCCCCGGGCAATCGGCCCAGGAAGTGAAAGCAGACTACCGCGCGCCAAGGAAGCGGCGGCTTGTGTACGGACTCGCCATGTTGGCGGCAATCACTTGTGGCGGCGGAGGGTGGAGGTGTGAGGTGACGATTGTCATGGACGGGCAAACGGTCGTCGGAACGGGCAGTGGCAACGCCCACGACGTGGCCCTCGCGGCGGCGCGGCACGCCGCGTGCGCGCAGCTGGGACTCGACCCCCTTCAGCTCAGACGGTGCGAAGACGGCGCGAATCCGGGCGCCGAATCGTGGAGCATAACCGAGGATTGCCAGGAGACATAGCAGTCCATGGATGGAGCTCCACCACAACCCGGGCCGGGAGACCTGGGGTCGTCGAGGTGTAGCACGGTGGATCCGCCCCACCAGCCCCGCACCGTCGACCAGTCGGACCGCTCCGTCCCCGTCAATCTTCGCCAGACCGGCCGCACTCCCGTCGAACTCCTCATCTCGACGCGTGTCCGCAAGTCGCCGTATTGGCACCTCTCGCACGAGGCGGGGTGCTGGCGCGCGACGATCTACAACCGCATCTACCACCCCCGCGGCTATGTGCGGCCCGAGGACGGCGGCGCGGCGGCCGAGCACGAGGCGCTGACCCGGCACGTCACCCTCTGGAACGTCGCCGTCGAGCGCCAGATCCGCGTGAAGGGGCCGGACGCGGAGAGGTTCGTCGATTACGTGATCACCCGCGATGCCACCCGCATCGAGCCGATGCGCGGGAAGTACGTCATCCTCTGCAATGAGCGCGGCGGCATCCTCAACGATCCGGTTCTGCTGCGCCTGTCCGAGGACGAGTTCTGGTTCTCGCTGGCGGACTCCGACCTGCTGTACTGGCTCCAGGGAGTCAACGTCGGGACGAGGATGGATGTCGAGATCGACGAGGTCGACGTTTGTCCGCTCCAGATCCAGGGGCCGAAGTCGCTGGCGCTGATGGCGGACCTGGTGGGTAATACGATCCGCGACATTCCGTACTACGGGCTCATGGAGGCCGAGATCGCGGGCTGTTCAGTGGTCATCTCACAATCCGGGTTCTCGGGCGAGAAGGGCTACGAGATCTACCTGCGCGACGCCACCCTGCACGCCGAGAAGCTGTGGAGCGCCGTGCTCGAGGCGGGCGAGGCCCACCAGCTCATGGTGATCGCGCCGGGCCATCAGCGCCGCATCCAGGCGGGCATTCTCTCGTGGGGACAGGACATGGACCACGAGACCGTGCCGTTCCAGTGCAACCTCGGATACCAGGTGCCCCGCGAGAAGAAGGGGGACTACATCGGCCGCGCCGCGCTGGAAGGGATCCGCGCCGAGATCGAGGCCGGGCGGCCGCCGTTCTCCATGGTCCTGGTGGGCATGAAGGTGGGCGGCAGGCCGATCGACGACTATGCGCCCGATTTCTGGCTGGTGTCGGGTGCCGACGGCGGTGATCCGGTCGGATACCTGACTTCGCCGTGGCATGCTCCCGAGCTGGGGTGCAACATCGCGCTGGGATACGTGCCGGTGGGGCTGTCGGCGGTCGGGACGGAGCTGACTGTCCGGTTGCCGGACGAGTATGCGAGCGCGCCGGGCAGCCCCGACCGGGCCCGCGTGTGCGAGGTGCCGTTCCGGCCATCGGTCAACCCGAGCGTGCGCGAGGTCGCGCGGGCGCGGGGGGAGGATGCGGTGGTGTAGCAGCGGCCAGCCGTCGGCACGGACGCGTTTCAGCTGAAACGTCTTCGCGACACCGATGGGGGCGGACTGATGCCGGCGGAGGCGTATCTCGCGAAGGCCCCGGACTACCCCTTCATCCGGTTCCCCGCCGGGTCGAACAGTGCTCCGCCAACCGACCCCACGGTCACCGGAAAACACTCGTTCATGTACATGACCTGCAGCCGGTCGCCGACGCGGGCGTGTTCGACCGGCAGGTAGGCCATCAGCAGGTACTTCCCCACGGACGGGCCCATCCCGGCGGACGTAACGCGGGACTCCCTGCCCACTCCATCGACGATCCGGTCCCCGTTCAGCGTCAGGATTGGCTCGTTGCCGCCGGTGGGAAACCGAGCCACGCCCGCCGCGCTCGCGTGGTCGTCCATGGTGAGCGTGCAGATCCTCGCCGCCGGCCCCCGCTCGCGCGCCTTCAGATAGGCCGCCCTGCCGATGAAGTCCGCCCGTTTCACGGTGCGCCGCCCCAGCCCCGCCTCCACCGGCGAGTACTCGGAAGACAGCTCGGAACCCATGAGCAGGTAGCCCTTCTCCATGCGACCCGTCGTGCCGTACACGCCGATTCCTACGGGCCGCGCGTCGAGGTCGCGGCCCGCATCCCACACCGCGTCCCAGAGCGCCAGGCCGTGCTCCGTACGCGTGTAGATCTCCCAGCCGCTCTCACCCACGTAGGAGATGCGCAGCATCGTGGCGGGGATCCCGCCGATCAGGGCAGGGCGCATCGTACCGTAGGGGAACTCCGCCTGGCCGAGGCGGCGGTCCGCCACGCGCGAGAGCAGACCCGGAGCGTCCGGTCCCCAGACCCCGAGGGTGGACACAGCTGACGACCGGTCCTCGAATCGCACCGAACCGTCCGTCGGCAGGTGCTTGCGGAACCAGAAGGCGTCGCGCGCTCCGTCGAACACGCCGGTGACGACGCGGAACCGGTCGGGGGCGAGCCGCTGGATGGTCAGGTCGGCGCGGAAGCCGCCGTCGGGGGTCAGGAGCGGAGTGTAGATCGAGGAGCCGACCGGACGGTCGCAGTCGTTGACCGTCATCCGCTCCAGGTACGGGAGCGCGCCGGGTCCCGACACGTCGAAGATCTGGAACGCGCCGAGATCCACCACCCCCACCTTCTCGCGCAGGTGCAGGTGCTCCGCGTTGATGATCGGCGACCACCAGCGGCGGTCCCATTCATGGGGGCGGTCCGGGACGCCGTAGCGCGCCACCAGGTCTTCGTTCGAACGGTACCACTGCGGGCGCTCCCATCCCCTCGCTTCGAAGTACTCGGCCCCGAGCGCCTCGGTGCGGGGGTGGAAGGGCGACCGGTTCACCCCGCGCGCCGACTCCCACTGCTCCCGCGGATGCACGATGCCGTAGGTCCTGGGGAAATGTTCGCGGCAGCGGGCGCGGATGTGGTGCCCCGTGCGCTCGTGCGGCTGGAAGCGTGTGACGTCCGACCCGTGCGGATCGAGGAGGCGCGGGTAGCCGTGGGTCATCCACTCGGCGAGGAGCCGGGCCGATCCGGGACCCTCGCGCACCCAGACCGCCGCCGCCGACCACAGGTTCGCCACCTCGGCGGTCTCGCCCAGCACTTGCTGGGTATCGGGCGTCAGCGAGAGCAGGCCGTTGACGGCGTACTGCATTTCGGTGCCGGCCAGGAGCTCGCCCATGATCTCGCGGGCGTGTTCGAGTTGCGGCGCGAAGTCGCCCGGCGTGAAGGGCATCTCGGTCGGGGAACGCTCCGCCCCGGCAGCCGAAGGGATGTCCTTCGGGTGCACCAGAATGGGACGATGGGCGTACGATCCCACCTCCATCGCCCCGTGGCTCTGCCGTTCGTACATGAACGAGTCCATGTCGCGCACGATGGGGTAGCCGATCTCGTTGCCCGTTCCGAGAAGAATCTCGACCGGGCCGAAGTCGGCCATCTGGTGCACCGCGGGGGTGAGCGGAATCGTGGCGCCGGCCATCCGGGCGATGCGTGGACTCCACACGCCGCAGGCGATGACGACGTGGTCGACTTCGATGGTGCCGCGCGCCGTCGCCACAGCCCGGATGCGCGGACGCCCGAAGGGAACGGGTTCCACCTCCAGGCCGGTCACTTCGGTCTCGTCCAGCACCGTCAGCACACCCCTGGCCAGCGCGCGTTCCCGCATGATCGTGCCCGCCCTCACCGAATCGACGACCGACACGCTCGGAGTATGGAAGCCCCCGAGGATCACGTCCGGGTTTACGAACGGAACCCTGGCGACGACCTCCACCGGCGTCAGCAGCTCGCTCTCGATGCCCCACACGCGCGCCGAAGTCATCCGCCGCCGCAGCTCCTCCATGCGCTCTTCGGTCCGCGCGACCTCGATTCCGCCGCACGTCGTGTTGGTGCCGAGGGCGTCGTACTGGCGCTGGCTCTCGAGGGTGATCAGCGCGATCTCGCGGCCGTGGTCGGTGGGGAAGATGAAGTTGGACGCGTGGCCGGTGGATCCGCCGGGGTCGGGAAGCGGTCCCTTGTCGATCAGGACCAGGTCATCCCAGCCGAGCCTGGCCAGGTGCTCCACCAGGCAGTTGCCCACGATGCCCGCGCCGATGACGGCGACTCCGGCTCTGGGCGGAGCGGTACGAGGTTGCTTCACGGGCGCCCCCTACCGCCGCTCCACCTCCACCCCGCCCACCCACACCCCCACGATCTCACGCAGGTTGCGGACATCCTCGAGCGGGTTGTCCCACACGATCACGAAATCGGCCCGGCGCCCCGGCTCGATCGTGCCGATGTCGTCCCTGCCGAGGCACTCCGCGGCCACCCCCGTCGCCGAACGCAGAATCTGCTCCGGCGTGAGCCCGCCCTCCGCCATCAGCTCCATCTCCATGTGCTCAAAGTAGCCCTGGAATCGTCCGAGTGGTCCCGAGTCGGTGCCGAAGGCGATCGCCGCACCGGCCTCCGACAGCCGAGCCAGGTTGGCCTGCGCGATCTCGAGCGCGCGCCCGTACACCTCCGCCGCTCCCGAAGCCCTCACGCGCTCCCGCCGGGCCGGGTCGCTCACCGCCGCGACCTGCGCCGAATCGACATCCGACATGAGGAACGGGTCGTCGAAGAAATCCGGGCGGTCTCCGTAGGCGAAGGTCGACACCTCGCGGGTGAGCGTCGGCACGTAGCAGACGCCGGTCTCACGGAAGAGGTCGATCACCTCGTCGTCGACCGGTTCGTCGCGGATGCTGTGTGCGACCATCCCGGTCCCGGCGCGCAGCAGTCCCTTCGCGTCCTCCCGGTAGAAGAGGTGCGAGGCGACGCGGAGGCCGTGCTCGCGGGAACGGGCGATGACGGCGGCGTACGTCTCCGTCGTCATCTTCGTGGTCGCGCCCAGGTTGTCGTCGACGCGGATCTTGATCCAGTCGGGGCCCATGGCGGCGACCCTGTCGACCATCGCGACGGCCGCCTCGGGGGTCGAACCGGTCACCACCTGGCCCGCGGCGAGGAGGCGGGCACGGGGTGGGGGCCGCTCGTCACCGGCATCGCCCGCGGTCTCCCCGACACCTCCCCGCCAACTCGCATCCCGCAGCGCAAACGACAGTTCCCGATCCCCGCCCAGACTGTTGACGGTCGTGACGCCGAAGCGGGCGTAGCGCTCCAGCTCGTTGAACATGTACTCCCCGTACTCCACGCCACTGCCGGGGATCCAGGTGCCGCCCACGTGTCCGTGCGTGTTGATGAGGCCGGGGATGAGGTACGCGCCGAGCACCATGTGTCCGTCGATTCCGGTATTGTTGGCGTCGGTCAACACGCCGGTCAGCACGGCAATGGTGTCGACGGGATCCGCCGACCCTGCGGCATCACCGAAGACTGGCTCGACCGACAGGATCCTGCCCTCCGAAATCTGAACGACCGCCAGTTCGCTCGGAGGCGCGCCGGTCCCGTCCCAGACGTACACGCCGGCGACGATGTAGTCGGTGGCCGGGTCGAAGGAGAATCCAGGTGCGCAGGCACCCAGGCACAACGCGAGGACAACCGCCAGACGGGTTGGGAGTCGTGGTATCACTGATCTTCCTCCACTTCACGCGCGGTGCGGAGTCCCTGTTCCGAGGATCGGCGCGGCTCGCGCCTCCTGCTCCATTCTACTCCGCACCGCTCTCGCGAGCGACTCGACGCGTCACCCTTGCCCGAACAGGCTCGATCCGCGTCGATCATCGGCGCGATGGCCGGTACGGTTCTGGCGTACGACGATCCTTTCGCGCCGGCCGCCGACCCCTCCGAGTGGGGATCCCCGCGTTGATCGTGCTCGACACGCACACGCTCATCCGGGCCGTGGAAGGGGATGGGGGACTTGGCACGAGCGCGTCCCGCCTGATCGAGGAGACGGTTCAGACCGACCGGGTGGCGGTGTCGGCGATCACACCCAGGGGAATCGCGCTGCTGGTGGAGCGGCGGCGGTTGCGGCTGGGCCGCCACGTCGGCGAGTGGATCGCGGAGGCCCTCGTCCTGCCGGGCGTTGCGCTCATCCCGATTGAACAGCCGACCCGCCGCCACGGTTTGATGGCACCCGCCGCACCGTCTCGTGCGAGACGGCGCACCTGACTGTGAGGGGCGGCACGAAGCCCGCCGGTGGCCTGTCCCATTCCGACATGCTCGTGTCCCGGGTTTCGCCGCGGCGACGGGCTGATCCGGCCGATGTCCCAATTCGACATGCTCGCGTCCCGGCTTTTGCCGCGGCGACGGGCGGAGGGCCATTGGGGGGCATTCTGGAGGGTGGTCCCGGACCTCGCAAAAGCGCGAATCCAAAACCGTCCATAGTCAAATCGGCCCGCGATCGTACAATTTGGGACGCTGATCCTCGGATGGGCCTGTGATCAAACCGCCCGCCCGCCGCCGCGGCAAATCAAGGGAC
>JAPPNO010000053.1 GCA_028873845.1 Gemmatimonadota bacterium
GCCGCGCAATCGGCAGCGGCGTGCGGATGCGGCGGGGCTGGTGGCGGAGCGGGCGTTGGCGGCGGGGTTTGGGGGGGATGGGAAGGGCGACGGTACGCGTGAGGGCGCCGGGGGCGGGGCGGTGGGAAGCGGCAGCCGCGCCGAACGCTACCAGGTAGTGGTCCACACCGAGGCCGCGACGCTGTCGGAGCGCGGCGAGACGGGGCGGTCCGAGCTGGACGGGGTGCGGGTGAGCGCGGAGACATCGCGGCGCATGGCGTGCGACGCCGCGCGGGTCGCGATGGGTCACCGGGACGGCGAAGTGGTGAGCGTGGGGCGTCGGACGCGCACCATCCCCCCGCACATCCGCCGCGCGCTCGAGGAACGGGACCGCGGCTGTCGCTATCCCGGATGCGCGAGCCGCTTCACCGAAGCCCACCATGTGAAGCACTGGGCCGATGGGGGCGAAACGAGCCTGGCCAACACAATCCTGCTCTGCCGGCGCCACCACCGCCTGGTCCACGAGGGGGGGACGCGGATGGCGCTGGACCGTGACGGCAAGGCCGCGTTCTTCACGCGCGAGGGTGCGGTCATCGGGGGCTCGCCGCCGTTGCCGGAGGTCACCCGGACACTGCCGGAGCCCCCGTCCCCGCCCCCCGACCGCCTCACCAACGGAGCGCCCCGGTTCGTCGACTCGGCCGTCCCTCTGTCACTTGAACTCGAGGCGCTGGAGGCCGTGGTGTGATCACCCGCCCGCCCGTCGCCGCGGCAAAAGCCGGGACGCAAGCATGTCGGATTGGGACACCGGCTGGATCAGCCCGTCGCCGCGGCAAAAGCCGGGACGCGAGCATGTCAAAATGGGACGCCACGTCAACTCACCGCACCTCCCCCACCCCCACCCAATACCCCCCACCCCCCTCCACCACCACCCCCAGATACGGCTCCCGCCCCTGCGCATGAGCCGCCATCGCCGCCCATCCGTGGGACGTCGTCGTCCACCGTGCCCCCGAGGCGCGTTCCTGCGGCATGTCGATCACGGCCACCGTCCCGTACGCCGCATTGAACACGACGTCGAGGTAGCTGTACGTCGCCCCTTCCTCCGGCACGCTCGCCGCATCGACCACCACCTTCCACATCCCCGGCGCCGGGTCGTGCACGATCACGACTTCGTCGCCCACCGGGTCGCCGTCCACGCGGGCGGCCCGGCACTCGTCCCCCGTGCAGTCGAAGACGTAGACGTCCAAGTCCACCCGAGCCGCGCCGGCCGCCGCCCCGGCATCCACCACCCCCACCTTCACCATCAGCGCCTCCGACCCCGGGAGAACCTCCACCTCGTACACGTCCTGCTCCCGCGCCGCGATCCGGTGATACCCGCGCCGAGCGCTCCCCACCGCGGTCGTCACCGCGCCTCCCTCGAAGGCCGCCATCCGGTTCGTGAGCCACACCTGGTGGATCCCCGGGTCCGCACTATCATCCATCTTCCCCGTCACCACCTCCACATCCACCGCCAGCGCCGACACCGTGAGCGTCGCCTTCGTCGGCGGCACCGGCTCCTCCTTCTTCGCCTGCTCCCAGTCGAAGGTGCGGGTATCGGCGATGTCGGCGAGGCGCACCTCCCACGTCCCCGCGACCGGGTTCGGCACCACCTGCGTGATCCCCGGCCCGCCCTGCATCATCTCCCCGCGCTGCCCCCGCGTATCCGGCCGGAAAACACCCAGCGTGACCGGCCGCTCCCCCCACGTCACCTCGATCTTCAGCGCCGTGGCACCTTCCGGCACGTCGAAGAACAGGCTCTTCATCCCCGGCCGGGGCACCTCGACCTCGTTCTTCGCCGTGTACTCGTTCGCCGCATTCAGCGGTTCGGGCGCCACAATGGCGGCGTGCATCCGGTGGGCGTACCCCGCCACGTCCTCGTGGTCCAGCGTGAGGTGGGCGGTGTGGACGCCATGCCCGGCGGGCGTCACCGTGACCGGAAAGTCCACCGGCTCACCCAGCGGCAGCGTCACCGTCAGCGGCGACGAATACGTGCCGTGCTCGTTGCCCTGCCAGCTCACATCGAAGGTCATCGCGCCCGACGGCCCCGACATGCGCGTGAGGGTCACCGTCCGCTCCCCGCGCCCGCCCGCCGTCCACCCGCTCCGCTCGTACAACCCGGAGCCCGTGTGCGGCGTCGGCAGCATGTGACTGTACGGAGTCGCAACCGGCGCACGCGCCTCGATCTCCACCGCCAGCGCCCCCGCCTCGAGCGCTTCGAGGATCTCCCACGCCCCCGAAACGTTCACCACCCCGTTGCCCTGCTTGTACGCCGCGATGTGCGGGACCCAGCGCGCGCCCCGCGTGATCGCGTACTTCAGCCGGTACGGATCGATCGGTATGCCCGCCTGCCGCGCCGCGCTGATCAGCAGGGCACCCGCCCCCGCGGCCGTGGGCGTGGCCGTCGAGGTCCCCCCGGCAATCGTATACCCGGGCGGCAGCTCGAAGAGTCCCGCCATCGAACGCCCCTCGATGAACCCCAGCCAGGTGCTCACGTAGTTCGACGGCGAGATCACGTCGGGCTTCAGCGTGCCGTCGCCCATCGGGCCGTAGCCGCCGGTGATCAGCAGGTTGTCGTCGTGCTCGACGCGCACGCCGTGGTTCATGAAGAAGTTGTCCTTGCTCTCGTGCCCGCCGATCCCGATGACGCCGCGGCCCATCACGATGTCGTCGATGGCGCCGAGGATGGGGAAGTTGTGGGGGAGAAGATCGACGCGCCGTAGCGCTCGACGAGCCGGTCCGCGATCACCGACGGGACGAGGCGGCCGTCGCGAAGCAGGTAGTTGCGGGTGATGTTCGAACTCTGCTCGAAGTAGACGACGTCGACATCCGGATGACTCGCGGCCACGATCGTCGCCTCGGTCTGGCCGTAGGCCGAGCCTCCCTCCCCCACCGCCGCCAGCCGCGCACCCGGCGCGACCCCCTCGAACCGGCCCGCTTCGCCCCGGCTCGCGAGCACCGCCCCCACCACCAGCGTCCCGTGCGACGCGATCCCCAGATTCAGCGCCACCCGTCCCCGCTCCCGGTCGATCTGCACCCCGAACCCCACCGATTCCCGCACCGGCGTCCCGGGATCGTCCGTCCCGAAGACCCCGAACCCGGGCCGCTCGGCGTAGTCGCCCATCAGCGTCTCGTCGGTGAAGTCGCGGTCCTGGTCCGTGTCGACCCACACCTCGCCCGCCCCCTCGTCCCAGAGCACCGCAAACAGCCGGCTCGACCCCTCCGGGTTGCCGTCGCGGTTCACGTCGCGTTCCAGGCTCGATCCGTAGACCCCCATCGTGTCGGCGCGCACCTCGTCGAACATCGCGATCCGGAAGACCCCGTCGCGCGGCGCCGTGTACGCCGAGTCGCGATACACGAACCCGCCGCCCGCCGCCTCCACCATGTCGTCCATCTCGAGCCACCACCCGTTGTCCTCGATCTCGGGGTCGAGGACGTTTCGGTAGACCGCGATCTTGGGGACTTCCTCGCCGGCGAGGCCGCGGGCAGTCTGCAGCTCCGGCAGCAGCATGTCCGGCAGCATGTCGATCATGGCGATCGTGACGCCGCGGCCGTCCCAGGTCGGGTTCCGCTCGCGCCAATCGATCGCGCGCATGTCGCCGAGGGGGGAGTAGCGGTTGCGCAGCGGTTGATCGGAGAGGACGGGGGGCCAGATGGTGTCGGGCGACGGGACGGGGGCGGCGGGCCGGTGGCCGGCGGCAGACCGGAGACCCGGGGCGGAAGCGACAGACACGTCCCCCGGCAGCTCCGGCTCGTCGTCCGCCAGCCCGAACGACCTCGACCGCCCCGTGATCGACAGGTCCACGCTGTGGACATCCGGGTGAGCCACCAGCTCCTCGACCCGGTCCAGCGGCACCCACGCCCGCAGGTAGTCCACCTCGTCGAAACGGAAGCCGATCCGGCCGCCCATCCCCTCGACGGCCGCCGCCAGGCGCGCATTGCGGCCCGGCATGGCCGCCATCACCAGCACGACCTCGCTCTCGCCCCGCGCCCGGGCCTGCGCCAGTTCGCCGCGCGCGTCCTTGAAGAGGAAGGGCCGGCGGGGCGGTTGCGCGCGGGCGTCCGGGGGGGTGGCGAGGGACAGGAACACCAGGGCGGCGAAGGCGGTGGCGACGGTCTTCATGACGGCTCTCCGGAAGGGGGGCGGAGGTAGGAGACTGACTGTGCCCCAATGTTCGGTTCCGCGCACCAGAAGACAACCGAAATGGAGACCCCGGGATCGCGTGGATCGGCCTCCGTCAGCCTGCGCGCGCTGCCCGCCCGGCCGCCTCGCCGCTCAGCTGGAAGCCGCGGCGCTCGCGGCCGCCGTGCTCGCGGCCACCGCCGCGATCGTCGCCGTCTGCACGGCCGCGGCGGCAGCCTGGGTCGCCTGATGCGTCGCCAGGACCGAATGTCCCGCGATTCCGTCCGCCGAAAGATGCTTCCCCGCCACGATCCGCTTCAGACGATCCTTGCGCCCGGCCAGGAATCTGCGCTCGAAATGGATCCTCAGCATGCCCGTCGCGTGGGCCACGCCGAGGACGACCCCCAGCGCCGGATCGACATCACCGTCTCCGGCGATCCCCGCCCGCAGCCGTTCGACCAGCGACCGCTCCGGGCCGGGATCGAGCGTCGGATACGCCCGGCGGCTGAAGACGAGGAGCACCGACGACTCCTTCTGCCGCAGAATGCCCCGCCGGCAGAGCCCCCGGGCGGTCCGGTGCCGCAGCTGCTTCATCGAGCTGAAGACCTGCACCCAGGCCGCCGCCCGGCGGCGCCGCTTGCGCCCGCGCACCTGCTCGAGCGCCTCGGCCAGCACCTCGTTGCGCGGCTGACCGGCGCCCGGCACCGCATCCACGAATCTCTTCTTTCCCTCCTCGATGCGAATGCACCCGTCGAGTGCCAGCTCCGCCAGAATCGCGCCCCCGAGAGCGAGATGGTGAAAGCCGGCGCGAAACTCAGGGGTGCCCTTGCGGTCCCTCAGCGCGAGCAGCAGGACCTGTTCGTGAAGGTGGAGTTCGGTGCGGGATGACGGCATGGCGAGGGGTCTCCGGGGGGTCGTTGGCGTGGCACGAAATGAACGATGCCCAACTCAAGAATACGTCCCGGCGCCGATCCTCGTTCAATTCACCCCCTCGTCCCACTTGTCCGACGCTCCCCGCCCCCCTACCCTGCCACTGTCCAAAGTCCCACCCACCTGCGAGAGAGAAACCGATGAGGCGCCCGATTCCCGTCCCCCTCGCCGCCGCGCTGGCCATCACCCTGACATCACCCCTCGCCGCCCAGCACAACACCACCAACCCTTTCCGCCCCATCTACGGCTGGGGCGAGCTTCCCGAGGGACGCGAGTGGGGATCGACGAGCGCCGTCGAGATCGCGCTGGACGGCAACATCTGGGTCGCGGAACGTTGCGGTGCCAACACCTGCGTCGGCTCCGACCTCGACCCGATCCTCCTCTTCGACACGGACGGCAACCTGCTCAGGAGCTTCGGCGGCGGCATGATCGCCTGGCCGCACGGGATCGACGTGGACCACGAGGGCAACGTCTGGATCACCGACGCGTGGCAGCGGGGCGCCACCACGACCGGGCACTCCGTGCTCAAGTTCTCCCCCGAGGGCGAGCTGCTCATGACGATCGGCACCCCCGGCGAGGCCGGCGATCCCCCCAACCACCTCACCCGCCCCTCCGACGTGCTCGTCGCGCCGAACGGCCAGATCTACGTCGTGGACGCGCACGACCGCACGCGCGGCCGCGTCATCCGCTACGCCGCCGACGGCACGTACATGGAGACCTGGGGCGAACTCGGCTACGGACCGGGCCAGTTCCGCGACCCCCACGCGCTGGCGATGGACTCGCGGGGGCGCATCTTCGTGGGCGACCGGTACAACAACCGCATCCAGGTCTTCGACCAGGAGGGCGAGTTCCTGGCGATCTGGACGCAGTTCGGGCGGCCGAGCGGCCTCTACATCGACGCGGACGACAACATCTACGTGGCCGACTCCGAGTCGAGCCCGGCGCCCAACCAGTTCACCGGGCAGCGCAACGCCGGTTGGGAAAAGGGGATCCGGATCGGGGACGCGCGGATGGGGTGGGTGCACCATTTCCTGCCGGACGACCGCGCCAACGTCATGGGGTTCAGCGGACCCGAAGGCGTGGCGGTGGACCGCGACGGGAACGTGTACGGCGCCGAGGTGTCCCAGCGGCGGATCACCAAGTGGGTGAGGTTCAGGAAGTAGCCCGGTGGCCGCCCACTTCACTCCCGCCACCTTCGCCTTCCTCACGGAACTGGCCGCCAACAACAACCGCGAGTGGTTCCGCGCCAACAAGTCCCGCTACGACGGCGATGTCAAGGAGCCCTCGCTCGCCTTCATCTCCGACTTCGCCCCCCTCCTGGCCGGGATCAGCCCGCGCTTCCGGGCCGACCCGCGCGCCAACGGCGGATCGCTCTTCCGCATCTACCGCGACACCCGCTTCTCGAAGGACAAGCGGCCCTACAAGACCCATACCGGCATCCACTTCCGCCACGAGGCGGCGAAGGACGCGCACGCGCCGGGGTTCTACCTTCACCTGCAGCCCGGGCAGGTCTTCGCGGGAGCCGGAATCTGGCGCCCCGGCGGGCCGGCGCTGCGCAGCATTCGCGAGGCCATCGACGAGGATCCCGACGCGTGGTTGCGGGCCTCGGGGGACGAGCGCTTCCGCACCTCCTTCGAGCTCTCCGGGGACTCGCTGGTCCGCGCGCCCAAGGGGTTCAGCGTCGATCACCCGCAGATCGGGGATCTTCGGCGCAAGGACTTCATCGGCGTTGCCCTGCTGGACGAGTCCACAGTGCTGGAGGACGGTTTCCTGACGCGCTTCGCCTCACTCTGCCGCGACGCCGCGCCGTTTCAGCGGTGGCTGTGCCGGGCCATCGGCGTGCCATGGTAGGCCGGTTCCGGGAGGAGCCCGTTCGCCTCTGACGGGATCGTCCGATAGTTTGGGGGGCTCGCATTCGAGCTCCCGCCACGATCGGCACCCCCACTCCGGAGAGGGGATGACCACCGCCCGCACCGCCATTTTCGCCGCATTGCTTTCGGCCGCCACTCTCGCCATGGGCACCGATCTCGCAGGCCAGGAAGACGCGGAGGCCGACCTCAACCCCTTCGCCGGCTTCGAGACCCACTACCTGGCCAACGGCGTCAAGGTCTGGTTCAAGCATCTGGCCGGTGCCCCCAACGTCGCGGTCAGCGTGGGCGTGCCGGTCGGTTCGGACGCGGATCCGCCCGGCAGGGAACAGCTGGCGCACTTCACCGAGCACATGCTCTTCTCCGACCGCGCAGGACGGACCGAGCAGGAGATCAAGGATGCGGTCGAGGGGCTGGGCGGGCGCCGCAATGGCATCACCTACCAGGATCACACCTGGTACTACGTGACGATCGCGCGGGAGCACGGCCTCTTCGCCATCGAGTGGCTGGCCGGGATCCTGTCGCCGCACGCCATGGAGCCCGAGGTGGTGGAGCGCGCACGGGAGCCGGTGCAGAACGAGATCGACGCCCGGCCCCGCGAACTCTTCGACCATCTGCAGGCCGCGCTCAGCCCCGCCTGGATGATGCGCCCCGGCTTCTGGCAGCGCGAATTCGGCATTCCGCGGCTGCGCGATCCCTTCCCGGACGAGTGGGAGAGCCTGGAGCGCATCACGCCCGGAGACCTGCGCGACTTCCAGGACCGCTACTACGCCCCCGGCGCCATGACCGTCACCATCGTGGGCGATCTGGACCGCGACGAGGCGCTCGCCGTCGCCGCGCACACCTTCGGGAAGATCCCGTCCCGGCCCGTTCAGCGCTGGGAGATGGCCGTCACCGATCCCGGGCGCGCCTGGGCGCGGTACGGGTGGAGGTTCCAGCCGACCGTCGAGTACCGGTCCCGCCACAAGCTCTTCGACCCGGACGCCGACGAGATTCTGGCCGCCCTCTTCATCCGCGACCTCCTGAGCCGCCGTCTCAACCAGCGTCTCCGCTTCGGCGAGCGCAAGGCGGCCTACTCGGTCAGCGCGATCTTCACGATGCGCGGCGCGGGCGCGTACCTGCAGCTGAGCAGCGGGATCGACCGGGACGACTACGACTTCGCCACGGGGATCATCGAAGAGGAGATCGGGTTCCTGCGCGGCGGATCGCTCGATCCGGACCGGTTCGAGACGGACCGCGCGGCGCTGGTTGAGCGGCTGCGCGCGTCGAACCAGACGGCACTGTCACTCAACGCCTGGACCGCGGGCTTCTTCCGCGACCCCGATGTCTTCACCGACTTTCCGGACCTGCTCGCGTTCTACGAGGGTGTGAGCCAGAGTACGATCGCCTCCTTCGCCGAGCGCCTCTTCGACCCGTCGCGGCGCGTACTGGACGTGACGAGGCCCCAGCCGGTCCGGCAGGAATTCCTGGCGGCGGTTTTCGTGTTGCTCGTGTGGATCACCCTGCGCGTGCTGGCGCGAACCCTCACGAAACCGATTCAGATGCGTGGAATCCTCTACATCGCGCGTTTCCGCATGCCGGTCGTGCTGCGGGCGGCCTACACCCTCGGGATCGCCGGCGCCGTGGTGGTACTCGCCCGCCTGGCGGGCGCGGGGTACGACCGTTTGGTGAGCGGCTGGATGGAGCGCATCGACCACTACACCGTACAGGCCGCGGGCGGCGCCGTGATGGTGGTCCTGCTCCTGGTGGCGGCCAGCCTGATCGTGGCTTCGTCCCCGCGCCGGATCCTCCTCTTCCCGGATCACCTGCGCATCAAGTCACGGCTCTGGCGGTCACGCATTCTGGAGCCTGACGACATCGCCGAGATCTCGGTGCGGCGGTTCCGCGACGTGTGGCTGAGCCGGGAGATCCTGCGGGGCCCGCCACTCGCCTTCGGGCTGGTGCGCCTCGGCATCCACATTCGGCCGCACAAGGGGCGCAGCTATTTCTTTCGCGCCAGGGACACCAGGGAGCTGGCGGAGGTGCTGGAGGACTGGTGGGAGGGGGAATGATCAGGGGAGGCACCGCAATCGCCGCGGTCGCGTGCGGCATGATGGTCCCGTGTTCGATGCCGGGACAGGCGGCGGGCGACCGCCTGCGCGTGACCTTCGGAGCCAATTGGGTGGAGGGCGAGGCGGTCCGCGTGTTCCCGGGCCAACTCGAGCTGGCCGTGGCGGGGGGTCTGTCCCGTGTGTTTGCGGCAGATGTGATCACGCGGGTCGAACGACTTGTGCGGAAGAGTCAGGGCAAGCGCGGCTTCGTGGTCGGCGGCGCCGTGGGATGGGTGGTGGGGGGGTCGTTTGTTGCCGCGGCGGCGAAAGCGCTGGAATCGGAATTGACGTCCACCGCCGACATGTTCATGTATTTCGGCGTCGGAGGCTTTCTGATCGGCCTGCCCTGCGGGCTGGTAGGCGCAATCATCGGCAGCATGATAGAGCTTGAGAGATGGGAGACCGTCCCGGGTTGGGGCGGGGGCGGAACAGCGCCCGGTTTGCTGTTCGGGCTGCAACCGGGACCACAGGGTGGAACGAGCTTGCGCGTAGGGGGACGGCTTCGGTTTTGAGTAGAGTCAACTGCACATTACATAATGTAGGGTAGAGTTTACACTCATCCCCTCGGAATCCCCCGGGTGATCGTCACGTTGGCCGTGCCCTCGCCGGGCAGCGGCCCCCCGTCCCAGTTGCGAATGATGGCCTGGATTCCCCCAGCGGTAGGATCCGTCACCACCGCCATCGCCGGCGCCCCCGAGCGCGTGAGCGTGTCCTCCCCCTCGGGACCGCCCAGCACGATCCGGTCCAGCGAATCGGCCCAGTCCCGCTCCCAGGGTACGAAGAAAACGAAGCTGCCTCCGCCGTATTCCAGCGGAGTGGGCGTGAACTGGAAGGAGAACTCCGTCCGTCCATCCGGGCCCAGTCCTTCAACCGTGTAGGGACCCCCCGTCTCGGGAAGCGCAGGCGGTCCGTCGAGCACGAACGCCGGATCCAGCTTCACCCGCCCATCCCGGATCGAACCCCAGACCACCAGCATCTCGCCCCGGTCCCGGCTGCCCGCGCGTGCGGCGCCCCCGTCGAGCTCGACCCCGCCGTCCCCCCTGAGCCGGTGCCGGGTCGCCCGGCTGAAGTTGTAGTCGCTGATCCATACGGGGGAGCAGTTGCCCATCACATCCTTGTATTGCCGCGGATCCAGGAGTTGATCGAGGTTGGGGTCGTATCCCCAGATTCCTATCACCCCGCCATCGTAGGGATAGTTCGGGTCCAGACGACCCGCGCTTTCGCACGGGGCGTGTTGCAGGTTCATGTTGTGTCCCAACTCGTGCGCGTAGATGACATCGTACGGCAGCCCCACACTCACGGGCGATCCTACCAGACCCATACCGGCGTACGCCGGATTCGTCACCGCGGCGACCCCGTAGTAGTAGCCGCGCCGACCCTCCTGCAGGAACAGCACCTCGATTTCGCGCAGCCACGCGGACCAACCGTCCTCCGTAGCCAGATTGGATCCGGTGCGATAGGTGTCGTGGACCTCCAGTTCCATGGATCCCACCGGCATGAGGGTTCTGGCCAGGAGCACCTGGGCGCTCTCCGGGCTCAGATCGTCCGTCCAGTCGTACACCGACTCGTTCGGCAACCGCACCTCGAGGGTCGGCACGATGACCTGTCTGAGGAGCTGCGGCTCCACCACGTTCAGCTCCGTGGACCCCGTGGCGGGGTACCGCGTTCGACTCCCCGGAGCCAGCGGAACGAGCCCCTCGGGGTCGAGCTGGACCACCATCGCCACCCCGGGCTGAAGGACCGAACCGGGGATGATCCCGTTGACCGATCGTTCCAGATCGGCCTCGATCACCTCGTCGGGAATCCAGTCGGCCGCACCGGCCAATACCTCGCTGTACACCTCGGTACCTTCGTGAAAGAGGGTGACCCGGGCAGCAGGCCGGTAGTCGCTGGTCTCATCGCCGACCATGAAGATCCGGATGAGCGCCGGCCGTCCCGCGACGAGTGCCACGGACCCGTCCGGGTTCTGGGCGGCCTGGTTGAGGTAGATCACCGGAGCGGACAGAAGCACAGGGCCGTGCCCGCCCCCGAGCCCCAGGTAGTCGCACCCGGCCAGCAACAGGGCCAGCCAGCAGGGCGACCATCCAATCGCCCTGGTTCTCATGATACCTCCAAACGTCCGAGCGTCGCCCTACCCGGCCCCCGGAATCCCACGGGTGATCGTCACCCTTGCCGTGCCCTCGCCCGGAAGCGGTCCCCCGTCCCAGTTCCGAATGATGGCCTGGATCCTCCCCGTGAACGGATCGGTGACCACCGCCACCGGGGCTTCGCCGTCGCGTGTCAGCGTGTCCTCCCCCTCTGGCCCGCTCAGTACGATCCGTTCCAGCGAATCGGCCCAATCCGGCTCCCAGGGTACGAAGAACACGAAGCCGCCTCCGCCGTATTCCAGGGGAGTGGGCGAAAACGAGAGTGAGAATTCGGTGGCGCCGTCCGGGCCCAGTCCTTCGACGCGGTAGGCGCCCTCCGTCTCGGGCAGCGCGGGCGGTCCGTCGAGCACGAACGCCGGGTCGAGTTCCAGCTCCCCGTCCCGGACCGAGCCCCAGACCACCAGCATCTTGCCGCGATCCCGGCCGCCGGACGCCGCGCTGCCTCCGTCGAGCTCGACTCCGCCGTCATCGTCGAGCCGGTGCAGGGTCGACCGGGTGAAGTGGTAGTCGCTGATCCATGCGGGATTGCAGTAGGACATGACATCCTTCAGGGCCGACCGGTCCTTCAGCACTTCCAGCCGGACGTCGTATCCCCAGATACCGATGTTTCCGCTCGGGTAGGGGAACTGGGGGTCGGGCCCGCTGGCGCCCCCGCAGGGAGCGTGCCAGAGGTTCATGTTGTGACCCAGCTCGTGCGCATAGATGTAGTCGGAGGCCAGCCCGACACTCACCGGAAAACCGACGTAGCCCAGGCCGCCGTAGGCCGGTGACGACACCGTCACCACACCGTAGTAGTAGCCGCGGGCACCCTCCTGCCTGTAGAGGACCCGGGTCTCGCCGATCCACTGGCTCCATCCCCCCTGCGTACTCAGATCAGCCCCGGTGCGGTAGGTCTCGCGGACCTCGAGCTCCATCGATGCGACCGGGAGGAGGGTTCGGGCCAGGCGCACCTGCGGGCTCTCGGGGTTCAGGCCGTCGGTCCAGTTGTAGACCGACTCGTTCGGAGACAGCTCCGAAATGGTCGGCACGATGATCTGGCGGAAGAGCGGCGGCTCCACCACGTCCAGCTCCAGGGACCCCGATGCGGGGTACCGCAGCTGACTGCCCGATGCCAGGGGGACCAATCCCTCCGGATCGAGCTCGACCACCATGCTCACCCCGGGCTGGATGACCGTACCGGGGATGATGCCGTTGACCGATCCGCCCATTTCGGACTCGATGACCTCGTTGGGCGTCCGTTCGCTCGTCGGGGCGAGCACCTGGCTGAAGATCTCGGTCTCTCCACGATGGAAGGTGACTCGGGCGCCGGGTCCGTAGTAGCTCGTCTGGTCGCCGACGATGAAGACCCGCAGCAGCGCCGGCCGTCCCGGAATGAGTGCCACGGAGGCGTCCTGGTTCTGCGCGGCCTGGTTCAGATAGATCACCGGCGCGGACAGGACCACCTGGCTCGGGTTGATGCGGAATCGCACGACGTCGACCAACCCCGCGAACGACACGTGGACGGCCGTTTCCCCACCCTGGCGGGGATGCAGCAGACCGTTGTGGTCGACCTCCATGATCGACGCCTCCGAGACTCCCCACTCCACGGGCGCCCAGGACGGGACGTTCATCACTTCGCCGTTCTGGTCGCGGACGACCAGCTCGAGCTGGACGGTCTCGTCCTCCGCGATGAGGCCGCCGTCGGGAAGGATCTCGACCTCGGTCGCGATCCGGTCGTGCTCCAGGGCCAGGTCTGCGCAGCCGATGATGAGCAGGGCTGCCAGAAGGGGTGAAACGGGTCTCATGATCGTCCTCCACTCACGCGCGAGATTGCGGCCGCCGCCGGGGATGCGGGTATCTGAATCCATACGCCCGCCCGTTCGCTACGGCAACCGTTTTCCCTGTTTTCAGGGGGACCCGGCTTCACGCGCCTCCGCCATCTCCTCCTCCAGCGCCTCCCACTCGTCCATCAGCCGCTCGATCTCGGCCAGCAGCTTGGCCCGCTCCCCCCCCAGCCGCCCCGCCTCTTCCCTGCCGGCATCCTCATAAAACGACGCGCTGCCCAGCACCGCGTCGATCTCTCCCACCCGCCCCTCCGCCGCCTCGATCCGCGCGGCCACCTCGTCGGCGCGCACCTCCAGCCGCCTGCGCTTCCACGATCCCCGCGCAGCCCGCCGCGTCCGCGGCCAGCCGTGATCCCCACGGCCCCCGCTCCCGCGCTCCCGCCCTCGCCCATCCACCCCGCCGCCACCCCCCACCACTCTCTCCACATCCAGGTGATCGTCCCCGCAGTACCTCACATACTCCTCGTACGTCCCGCGATAGTCGCGCACCCCCTCCGGCGTGATCTCCACGATCCGGTTCGCCAGCCGCTCCACGAACCACCGGTCGTGCGACACGAAGACCAGCGTCCCCGCGAACCCCTTCAGCCCCTTCACCAGCGCCTCGATCGACTCCAGGTCCAGGTGATTCGTCGGCTCGTCGAGGACCAGCACGTTCGGCATGCGGATCATCAGGCTGCAGAGCGCCAGGCGCGCCGTCTCGCCGCCCGAGAGCGCCCCGAGCCGCTTGTCCGCGTCCTCGCCGCCGAGCAGCACCAGACCCAGCCGGCCGCGGGCGAATCCCATGCCCTTCCCTTCGCAGTAGCCGCCGATCCACTGTTCGGCGGTCTGCCGCGTGCCCGCGCCGCCCTCCCCCCCGCCCCCCAGGTGATCCTTCGGATCCTGCGCGAAGTACCCCGGATACGTCTCATACCCCCATTCCACGGCCCCCGCGTCCGCCTCCAGCCGCCCGGTCATCACCTTCAGCAGCGTCGACTTGCCGATTCCGTTCGGCCCCACGATCGCCAGCCGGTCGCTCCGGGCGACACGCAGGTCCACGCCGTCGAGCACCCGGTTGTCCCCGAACGACTTCGTCACCCCCTTCACCTTCACCACCTCCTTCCCGCTCGGCCGCCGCTGCTCGAACCGGAACTTCGGATACCGCCGCGAACTCTTCGGCAGCTCGACCAGCGCCTCGGCCTTCTTCTCGATCATGCGGACGCGGCTCTGGGCCTGGCGCGCCTTGGACGCCTTGGCGCGGAAGCGGTCGACGAACTTCTGGTGATGCACGATCTCGCGTTCGCGGAGCGCGATCGCCTTCTCGCGGCGTTCCCGTTCGGCCGCCTTGGCCCTGAGGAAGCCGGTGTAGTTGCCCGGGTAGCCGGTGACGGTCTCGTAGTCGATGTCCAGGATGTGCGTGGCCACGTTGTCGAGGAAGCGGTGATCATGGCTGATCACGGCCACGGGTCCGCGGAAGCCGCGCAGGAACTTCTCCAGCCAGCGGATCGAGAGGATGTCGAGGTGGTTGGTGGGCTCGTCGAGGAGGAGCGCGTCGGGGGCGCCGGCCAGGACCTGTGCGAGGAGCACGCGCAGGCGGAACCCGCCAGAGAGGGTGGAGAGGGGTTGGCGGTGGACCCTGTCGGGGAGGCCGAGGCCCTCCAGGATGGCGGCCGCGCGCGACTCGGCGGTGTAGCCGTCGTGACGCTCGAAGACCTCCTCCAGCTCGGAGAAGCGCTCGGCGTCGAAGTGTTCGTCGGCGCGGGCCAGCAGCGTGTCCCGCTCGGCCATGGCATCCCACAGCTCCTCGTTGCCCATCAGCGCGACCTGCAGGACCCGCTCGTCCTCGTACAGGAAGCGGTCCTGGCGCAGGACGCCCAGCCGCGTGCGGCGCGGGATCGAGACCGAGCCCTCGCTGGCGTGCAGGTCGCCCGCGAGGATGTTCAGAAGTGTGGTCTTGCCCGAGCCGTTGGCCCCGACCAGCCCGTAGCGCTCGCCCGGGTCAAGCCGGAAGGAGGCACCCGCGAAGAGGGTGCGTTCGCCGAACGACTTGCCCAGGCCGGTGGCCGAGATCATGGGAACCCCGCGTCGGCACGGCCCGGGACCTCACCGCCGCCGGGGCTGAACCGCTCGCCTCGCTGATCCGTTGGACGGGAGGGGGTGGGCGGGCGCCGGGACGCCCGGGCCGGGCAGGGCCGCGCCGAGGCTCGGCGGGGGGCCTTCCTCCTCGATCGTGATCTCGTTTCCGGACTTCCGGCGGCTGCGGATGGTGTCCGTCGTCGTGGTATCCCAGATCTGCACCTCGCCGACCAGGCGGTACGTGCCGGCCGCCGCGTCGGGCAGGTCGGTGAAGGCGCAGACCTGCAGCTCCGCGTAGGTGCCCGGGACCAGAACCCAGCCGGTCCCCCTCCGCACCTGCCACGAGGTCCATTCGGCCCTGTACCAGACATCGTTGAGAACGATCCCGAGGACGGGGAAACATCCATCCAGCTCAAAGCCCAGCGACACCAGCTTGATCTTCCCCTCCTCCGTGATCTCGATCACGTCCCAGATCTCGTAGTCCGAATTCGACACCAGCACCCTCGCCTCCTGCGTGACCGAGAGCCCGTCGGAGTCCGTTGCGGTCACCGTCAGCATGGTCGTGTCGGGTGCGAAGCTGTCGTCCGAGGACACCGCGACCGTCGTGACCAGGCTGCCGTCCACCGACTCCACCGCCGCGATGTCCGGGTGCGCGGTGGAGGCCGTGTAGGTCAGCTCGGCGTCGTCGGGGTCGCTGAAGTAGTTCGACATGTCCAGCACGACCCGGTTGAGCGTGTCCACCATCGTCATGTCGAGCGAGTCGAGCACGATCATCACGTCGTGGACGGGCACCGTGTCGCTGACCTCCGGCGCCTGGTTGACCGCGACGGTGACCTCCGCCTCCTGGACCGCCGAGAGGCCCTCGGGATCGGTGGCGGTGACCGTCAGGGTGGCCATTCCCGCGGCCACGCCCGTGATCGTCACCTCCGTGCCTGCGATGCTCGCCGTCGCCACCGCGTCGTCCGAGCTGGCGGCCGTGTAGGCGAGCTCGTCGCCGTCGGGATCGGTGAAGCTGGCCGCGACGTCCACCATCGCCGTCCTGCCCACCTTGACCGTCTGAGCCGGAATCTCGCCGACCGCTTCGGGTGCCCGGTTGCCGCTCGCCACGAAGGCGGCGAAGGTCTGCGCCGCCGAGAGGCCGCCGGGGTCGGTCGCCTCGACGGTGATGAACGCCGACCCGGCCGCCACGGCCACGACCGTCACCATCGAGCCGTCGACCGAAGCCGTGGCCACGCTGGTGTCGCCGCTCGCGGCCGTGAAGGTGAGGGTGTCGCCGTCCGGGTCGGTGAAGTTGTTCGATACGTCCAGCGTGACCGTGTCGCCCGGCACCATCTCCTGGTGCGGGATCGTGTCGGTGAGGGTCGGCCCCCGGTTGACCGCGGTCACGGTGGCGGTGGTGGTCTGCGTGGCCGACAGTCCTTCGGGGTCGGTGGCGGTCACGGTGATCGTGGACTCGCCCGCGCCCACCGCGGCGACGGTGATGATGTTCGCCGTCATGGCGGTGGTGACGACGGTCGTGTCCGAGGACATGGCCGCGTAGGTGAGCGTGTCCCCGTCGGGATCCATGAAGAAGATGTCGACCGGCGCCGAGAACTGCTCGCCCACGGTCATGGGCAAGGGCGGAATCTCATCCACCGTAACCGGCGCCCGGTTGGCCGCCTCGACCGTGACCATCACGTCCTGCGAGGCGGAGGCGTTGTCAGGATCGGTGGCGGTGACCGTCACGGTCGCCGTCCCCTCGGCCACCGCGATGATCGTGACCATCGAACCCTCGTGCCCTGCCGTCACCGCGTCGGTGTTCGAGCTCGAGGCCGCGAAGGTGAGCGGATCGCCGTCCGGGTCGCTGAAGTACTCGGCCGCATCGATCGTGACGGTGTCGCCCTCGGTGAGCATCTGCGGCGGGATCGTGTCGCTCACCACCGGCGACTCGTTCGCCGGCACGACCGTCACGTCGACCATGTGCGAGGCCGAAAGGCCGTCGGGGTCGGTCGCCGTGACCGTGACCAGAGACATGCCCGCTCCCACCGCCGTGGCCGTCACGTTGCTCCCCGAGACCGTCACGGTGAGCACGCCGGTGTCCGAGGACGTCGCCGAATAGCTGAGCTGGTCGCCGTCCGGATCGCTGAAGAACTGGGACGCGTCCACCGTTTCCGACTGGCCCACGACCAGGCTCAGGGGCGGAATCAGGCCGACCGCGACCGGGGCGCGATTCGGGTCGGGTTCCGGCTCCGTGTCGCCCCCGCAGGCAAATGCCCCGGCGACGAGAAACAGTGCTGTGAAACGACTGAACGTGATGATCCTGCGACCCTTCATGGTTTCCTCCGTGGCGGAGACAAGATGTCGAGTGTAGTTTACGCCAATGTCATATGTGGTTGACATGCGACCCTGAGCGCGGGGAAGACGCGCAAGCCACTAAAGGAAGGGAAGATACCGGGAAGCGGGGGTGGCGTCCAGCATTCCGGCGACTCCCTCCCGGGTCAGCCGCCCGGTGGCGCCCGGAGTCCCCGCACCTCCCGTACCTTCACCCGCTCCGGGTCCATGACCGGCAGGGGCGGCGGAATCCGGCCGCCAGCGCCCGCGCGCCGGCCCTGGACCGCGCTTCCCACCAGGTCCCCGTCCATCTCGAACCAGTCGAAGAGCACGGTCCTGCCCGCCTTTTCGTCGTGCGGCCAGGGGACCAGGGCGTAACCCGTGATCTCGACCGGGAGGGTGTTGTTCAGCGGGAAGCTGCGAAAGAGGCGGGTCGTGCCGGCCTGGAGCACCAGCTGCCGGCGGATCAGCGAGAATGTGATGTCGGTGAACTCTCCGGAGCCGTCCCGGATCAGGTTCGTCTTGCCCTGCATGCCGGGCGGGTACAGGTAGGTGTCTTCCTCGGCGTCGTAGAGGAGGCCCCGGTAGTTGGTGTCGTTGCCGTCCACCTCGACACCCGATCCGATCTGCACGATGTAGTGCGTGTAGCGATCGTGATTCATGAACATCACCAGGGCCGCGGAGACATCCGTGTCCTCCCTCCCGAGCCTGGTGGTGATCGACCACTCGGTGAGCGGGTGGTCGCGGCGGGCCTGGCCCTGCCGGTTGCCGCGCGAGTTCGAGAGATGGAGCACGCCGCCCCTGACCCTGGCGTTGGCCCTGGACACCGTCCAGTTCGCGAGGCTGGCGTTCGTGGCGAAGTCGTCCGCGAAGTACCCGGGATCGCGAGGCTGAACGGTGATGACAGCGCTCTGGGACACCTCTTCGCCCTCGGGGTCGCTGGCGGTGACCGTCAGCGTGGCCGAGCCGGGAGCGACCGGCGTCACGGTGACCGAGTTGCCGGCTGCCGAAGCGGTGGCGACGCCGGCGTCGGAGGAGGAGGCCGAATAGGTCAGCGTGTCCCCGTCGGGGTCGCTGAAGTGGGGCGCGACGTTCAGCTCGGCGGGGTAGCCCACGATGACTTCGATGTCGGGAAGTCTCGGGCCCGTGCGTGGAGGCCGGTTGGGGATGTTGACCCGGAAGGACTGGGAGGCCGAAAGTCCGGCGGGATCGGTCACGGTGACCGACACGGTGCCGGTGCCGCGGGCGGTCGCGGCGACGCTGATCATGGCGCCCCCGGCGGAGGTGGTGGTGATTGTGTGGTCGGCGGTGGCCGGCGCGTAGGTGAGGGTGTCCCCGTCGGGATCGCTGAAGTACGGGGACATGTCCAGCACCAGCGTGTCGCCGACGTGCAGGGAGACCGCGGGAATCGTGCCCCGGGTCTCGGGCGGACGGTTGGGGACCGTGACGGTGAAGGACTGCGTGGCCGAGAGGCCGCCGGGGTCGGTGACCGTGACCGTCAGGTCGGCGGCTCCGCGGGCCAGCGAAGAAATGATCACGGCCTCGTGAACCGCGGCGACCGCCGCGACGGCCGGGTCCGAGGTGGTGGCCGTGTAGGTCAGGAGGTCGCCGTCCGGGTCGCTGAAGTAGGACGACACGTCCACCGTCTGCGTGGTGCCCGCTTCGATGGTGACATCGGGGATCCTGCCCTGTGCCTCGGGGCCGCGGTTGGGCACCGTGACCGTGAAGGCCAGCGACGCCGAGAGACCGCCGGGATCGGTGGCCGTGATGGTGATGGTGGTGGTGCCGTGGGCCAGTGAATTGACGATGATCACGCTCTGGTTCACCGTGACCGTGGCTACCGCGGGGTCGGATGACGTGCCCGAAAAGGTCAGCGTCTGGCCGTCCGGCTCGCTGAAGTTGCCGCTCACGTCGAGGGTGACCGCGGTCCCGACCTCGGCCGTGATCGGATCGAGGCTGCCGTGCGTCATCGGCGGCCGGTTGGGCACCGTGATCGTAAAGCGCGCATGCCCCTGAAGCCCCTCGGGATCGGTGGCGGTCACGGTGATCGTCGCGAGCCCGGGATGAACCGCCGTGACGGTGACGACCGTTCCCGCAATCGCGGCCGTCGCCACCGACGGGTCGGAGGAGGAGGCCGTGTAGGTGAGCGTGTCGGCCTGGTTGGGATCATCGAAGCAGGCGGTGGCGGTCGCCGTCTGGCCCACGGTGATGGTGTGGCCCGGCAAGGGGTTGCAGGGGGCGGGGGGTTCCGGGCTCTCGCAGGCCGCGAGCGCCAGAGCGAGGGCAAGCCCAAGGGCAGGGAAACCGGTGGCGAGCGAACTCGGCATGATCGTCCTACGATCCTTCATGATTGACCTCTTCAGCAGGAGAATGTAAAGTGAAGTTTCCAGAATGTCATGTGTGATTGACATAGGGGTTTTCGCCGCGAATCGCGGCACGGCGCGGCCGGAGGAAGCAAGCTAAAGGTCCGGGGCGTTCGGTGTCCAGCGACAGGAAGGCGGAGGGGGGCCATGGCATGGTGCCTCCCAGCCGGGACACACGGGAGGACGCTTACTGTCCGTAGCGGTCCAGCACACGCGTCAACCGCGTGTCGTGCTCGCCCAGCAGGCGCGCCACCGCGCGCACCGGCATCTCGCGGGCCAGCGACACCACCATCTCTTCGAAGGGCAGGGTGAGCCTCTGGCGCTCGCGCGCCCACGGCAGCAACGCCTGCCGGATCCCGCACGACGAACAATCGACCCGCGGGGACGGCCCCTGCAGGAAGGCCCGGTAGCCGAGGAAATCAAGGTGCCGCCACCGCTTCAGCGTGGTGTCGTAGGCCTTGCAGCCCACGGCCCCGCAGGCACCGCAGGTGAAGGTTCCTCCAGCCTCGAAGTCCAGGTGGATGAGGAGCAACCGGCTCTCGCTGTCGAACCGGATCCGGTCGACGTACCATGGCCCCTCGAGGCCCAGGGCCTGCTCGAAGACTTGGTTCTGGTCTTCCATGTCGTGGAGAGTCCGGGTGGGGGGGTCGCGTTTCGTGCATTTGTGGCATCGCCCCCGCCCGGCGAACCGGGCGGGGGCGATGCCTGGGGCCTCTCGTGGGGCTGTGAGAGGGGTTGGGGGTTGGTTAGCTGTCCTCAGGGCCCACGATGACGCGGAGGATGTAGACCTTGTCCACACCGTCCTCCGACGTCACCGTGACATCGTACGACGTTCCGGGGGACGCCGACGCGGCCAGGTTGTAGCGCGTGGACGGACAGACATCGTCGTCATCGTCTTCCATGGGCTGGATTGCGTTGCCGCCGGTTGCCTTGACGCTCACTCGCTGTGCGCAGTAGGCGTTGTCGTCCACCACACCGAGGACGGTCAGCCCGAAGATCAGGTTGGCCGACGTCGCCTCGTCATACGTCGTGAAGGTGAACGCGTCAGTCCCGGCGTCCGCTGCCGCGCGACCGGCAGTCCCAGCCGAATCGAGTTGGATGTTCGTGGCCGCCAGCGCGTTGCCGATCGGGTCGGCGCGCGCAAGCACCAGACTGTACTCATGGTCGTCGTAGCCGTTCTCCGCGGTGACCGTCACGGTGATGGTGTTCTCCATCGGTGTGCCGATATCAGTGCTGCCGGTCTTGTTGGCCACCAGGTTGCAGGTGTAGCCCGAGCAGGCCTTGGTGCCGACCATGAGCTTCACCGTTGCGTCATCGGGAATGAAGGGGTTGGTCGCCGTTGCTGTCGTACCGAACCAGAAGGTGACGCTCGCCGACTGCCAGCTGATCGTGCCCAAGCTGGTAGTGTTCTCCGTCTCCTCGCTGTCCGCCTGACGGGCATCGTCAGCGACGGCGGCGGCGCTCGTCGTGTCGTTGTAGGTGCCATCGGTGGTGGTACCCTGCTGTCGGAACCTCACTCTCACGCCGTTGGCCAGCGAGTCGTCCGCCGAAGCGGCCGTGCTGTAGACGTGGAGGGTGCCCAGGCCTTCGTGGTCGTTCTCCCCTTCGATGTCGCCGGTCAGCTCCGTGGCGGCCATGGTGCACACCTGGGTGCCGGTGCCGTCATCGGTGGTTGGCCCGTCGTCGTCGGGGTCTCCACCTGCATCCAGACACGGGGCCGCGAAGCCCACGTCCTCGATCGTGGCCGTATAGCCGATCGCCTCGATGAGGCCGGGGAATGCGAAGTTGCCGCGAGTGTTCGTATCGGTCTTCCTGTCGGTGTCCAGCGGGCTGGGGACCTCGAGGACGACATCGATGCTCCCGTCGGATCCGCTCAGGTTGTTCACCTTGCCGGTGAACTCGCCGTCGGTGTAGACCAGGGCGAAGTTGTAGTACTTGTCCGACCGGGCAGCCGTGCCCTCGCCCTCCGTGTACGTCACGGTGCCGTTCCCCATGGTCCTGCCGGTGGTGGCGATCGCACGATTCCAGAAGGGCTTGGCCAGATCGGCCTCGTCCGGGTTCAGCGTGTATTCCTCGGCCGTCGCGGTCTTGCTGGTCACATAACGCCAGGCTCGGGTCTTCGGGTGCCGGTTGATCGCGTGGATCGCCCGGTAGTTGGAGCCGCTACTCGCGCTGACGGTGTAGCTGCCCGCCTCCAGACCATCGAACTCGTAGTATCCGTCGGCGTCCGTCTCGGTGGTGGCCACACTCTTGGTGCCTTTCAGGAGCTTCACGGTGACGCCCGCCTTCGACTCGTCGCCCCTGAGCAGGCCATCCATGTCCTCGCCGTCCTGGCCGTCGTTGGCGACGTAGCCCCTGATCGCCAGGTTCAACCGGCCGGTACTCCAGTTCTGCATGTGCTCGTTCTGGTAGGCCCACGTCGTATCGTCGTTCTCATCGATCTCGTCGACCATCAACTCGCCACTCGAACAGGCGTCGTTGTCCGGGTCGGGGTTGGCCCAGCAGGCCTCGTCGTGGTAGAGCGCGATGCCCATGACTTCAGCGTCCCCGAGGATCTGGAAGTCGCTGTTGCCGGATTCGGCGGTAGCCGTGTACACGCCGTCCTGGAGGCCGTCGATGCTGTAGGCGCCGGTACTGCCGGTCTCATCGTCATCAGCGAGCGCGCCATGACCGTCGGTCTCGGGCTCGACGGTGACCTCGTGTTTCGCCTCCGAGCCCACCTTGCCGTACACCCTGCCGGTCTCCCACTGGTAGGCGAAGGTGGCGCACCAGTCGTCGGTGGAATCGATGACCGAAGCCGAGCACATCCGCACCTCGGGTCCGGCACCGCTCATGTCGCCGAAGGCGCCCACGGTCATGCCGAAGTCCAGGTCGCTGCCGAAGGTCTCGATCTCATCGTAACCGTAGTCCATCTGCGCTCGGTCGGCGCCGGGATGGAAGCGAACGGTGAACTCCATGTCCGCGGGCAGGCAACGGAAGCTGACCATGCCCCCGCCGACGTTGAGTTCGGCGTCCACCGGGTCGGTGGGCATTTTCTTCTCGCCGTCGTCATCACAGTCGTGATCCCAATCTTCATACGTCCGGAGCCGGTTGCGGCTGTCCCGGGTCATGAGCTCGACCATCATCTCCTTACCCACCGCCGCATTGGGCCTCTGGTCGCCACCGGGCAGATCGCTCCGGTAGTCGGTGAAGCCCTCCGTGTCGTCCGCTTCACGGTACACGCCGAGCGTCAGCGTCTGCGTCGTGTAGGTGATGTAGATCGGACCCAGGTCGTTCATCTCGGCCTTGTTCGTGGCCGGGAGGGCGAGCGGGTTGTGCGTGTACTTGAGCGCCTTCGGCTGTTTCCACCTCTCGCCCATGGTGAGCGTGTCGTCCTGGGTGGTGTCCGCCATGACCATGATTTCGGCGGGCTTGGCACCAACCGGAACCATCGTTGAGTAGCTGCCCTTGCCGTCCGCACCGGTGGTGATGGTGTCGGTACCGATGACCACGTGCCAGCCCTCGAGGCCCATGTCGCCATCCTCGGCGTCGGCGTCGCTCTTGATCCACCACTGGAAGTTGGCGCGCCCGTTGAGCAGCTTCGCCGCCGTCGGGGCGTGGCTGATCCGGTCGGTCGACGCGTATTCGATTTCGATGTGCCCGTCGTCGGAGACGACCAGATCCTCGTTGCCGGTGTCGTCCACCTTGACGAAGACCAGGTGGTCGGTTCCGTGTCCGCCGGCGCCGGTGTCCATGGCGCGCGGGAAGTGGAAGATCGCCATGCCCGTCGAGTCGGTCGTCGCCATGCCCAGCGGGCTCATGCCCGCGTCGGCGTCTTCGGCGTTGGCATACATCGCCAGGTCCACGCCGCCGACAGGATGGCCGGTCACGGTGTCGATGCCCATCACCGCCCCGGCCACGATCGTCTGCATGACGATCCGGAAGGGGAAGTTGACGGTCGCTGCCATCGCGGCATCAACCGAGACCACCTGCCCGGTGAGCTCGCCCGCAAAGCGGTAGCCGCCCTTGGTCAGTGCGGCCACGAGTTCCTCGGACACGTCAACCAGGATGCGGTAGGTGCCCGCCATCAGGTTCTCGAAGCCGTAGCTGCCGTCCTCGCCGGTCATGCCAACCTGCACGTCGTTGACCCCGGGACCCTGCAGCAGAAGCGGAACGCCCGCCTGTGCGAA
>JAPPNO010000129.1:0-67797 GCA_028873845.1 Gemmatimonadota bacterium
GAAATCGAGACCGGCGGGAATCATTCAGCGGGAAACCGGGCTGTCGAACATGCAACCACATTCACCGCAACAAGATGCGAAACTACAACCAAATGTCAGCCCGGCGCCTCACCGCTCTCGGTGCTCGCGCGGCTTTATCCACGGACTTCTAGAAGACCTCGATCTTGATATACCGGCCCGGGTTGGCCTTGACGTCCTCCAGGAGTTCCCTCAGGGTCCGGGCCGTCGCCTCCAGTTCCTCGTATAGCGAGTCGTCGGTGGAGAGCCTGCCCAGCGTGCCCTCGCCGCGCTCAAGGCGGCCCAGGATCGTGTTCAGCGAAGCAACCGTTGTGGCCATTTCGCCGGAGGTGCGCTCGAGGCCGGTGAGCGCCGCGTCGGCGGAGGCGAGCGTCGCTTTCCACTCCTCGGCCCCCGTGATCCCTTCGACGTTCCCGGCCGACCGCTGCAGGCTCTCCACGAGGGAGCGGACTTCCGCGGCCTGACCTTCCGTGAGTTCGGAGAGATCGCGGACGACATCGCGCAGATGGACCACCGCCTCCCCCGCCACCGCCACCGAGGAGTCGTTCAGCAGGGCGCGGATCTGCCCGAGGATGTCCTCGGCGTCGACCGCGATGCCTCCCGCCGACGCGAGCAGATCCGGGGATGTCTCGCCGGGAATCAGCTCCATCGGCTCGACGAATCCCTCGCCCTGGCCCGGCACGATCGAGACGACCATACCCCCCAGAACGCCCTCGGAATACATCTCGATACGCGAACCGGCGGGGATTCTCCACTCACCCTCGATCTCCAGGGTGATCAGAACCCCGTCCCCGTCGAGCTGCGCGCGCTCCACGCTGCCGATGTTGATCCCCTTGATGCGCACCGGATCACCGTTGCGCACCCCCTGGGCGTCGTCCACGCGGGTCAGGACGTTGTAGCGCCCCCGGAAGGTGCCGGGGTTGGTCATCAGGAAGAGAAAGGTGAAGAACCCCGCGATGCCCAGTATCACGAAGATTCCCACCCGAAACTCGCGCAGCTTCGCGGTGGGGGGCACGGCGCGCAGGATTTCCTCGTCCGAGAGCCGCCGCCCCCGGGACTGTTCGCTCTTGTTCATGTCATCTCCACGACTTCAAGGGCGGCCTCGGCGGCCGCTCTGTCGACAAATGCCCTGACCACCGGGTCTGCGCAGACCCGGAATTCGTCCGGTGTACCACAGAACCGGATGCGTCCACCTTCCAGCATGGCCACCCGGTCGCACATCCAGAGCGCGCCCTCCACGTCATGGGTGACGAGAATGGACGTGACTCTCAGCTCGCCCGAGAGACGCTTGATCAATCGCTCCACGGCCGCCGTGTTGACCGGGTCCAGGCCCGTTGTGGGTTCGTCCCATAGGAGGATGCCGGGACGTCCGACGATCGCGCGCGCGATGCCGACCCGCTTCTTCATGCCGCCCGACAACTCCGACGGAATCAGCCGCAGCACCTCCCGCGGCTCGAGGTTCACCAGCTCGAGCGCCTCCCAGACCGCGCGCGCCGCCCGCCTGGCCCCGATTCGCCGGATCCGGGTCTCCGGAAGCCCCATCTCCACATTGCGGTACACGTTCATCGAGTCGAAGAGGGCCGCGTGCTGAAAGACGTAGCCCACCTGTTTGCGGACGTCGTCCATGTTCGCCCTGCCGCCGAAGAAGACGGACAGTCCGTTGACCTCCACGTCTCCCCGGTCGGGGACGATGAGGCCGATCGTCGTCTTGAGAAGCACGCTCTTGCCGGTGCCGGAAGGGCCGAAAAGGGCGAACATCTCGCCCTCGTGAATGTCCAGGTCCACGCCCGAGAGCACCGGGTGGCCGAACGCCTTCCAGGTGTTGCGGTAGCGGATGACGGGATCGGAGCTCATGGTGGACCGCTACCCGAGGAAGAGCGACGGGAACATCGCATCCAGGATGAACACCGTGAGCGTCTGGAACATGACCGAGGCCGTGGTGGTGCTCCCCACGCCCTCCGCGCCGCCCCTCGTCCGCAGTCCCATGTGGATTGCGATGATCGGAATCGCGAAGCCGAAGGCGATCGACTTCAGCAGCGAGTAGAGAAGGTCCCACGAGAACCAGAAGAGGCGGGCGCCGAACAGGAAGGTCTCGAAGGAGAGTCCGAGCGAAAGCTTGGCGGAAACCATCCCGGCGAAGAGCCCCACGATGTTGGCGATGCCGACCAGGAGCGGCACGACCAACAGGCCGGCCAGGATGCGCGGCGCCCCGAGGACGATCAGCGGATCCCTACCCAGGGAGCGGTAGGCGTCGATCTGTTCGGAGACCATCATCGTGCCGAGCTCGGCGGTGATGCGGGCCCCCACCCTGCCCACGAGGACCACGGCCGTGAGGACAGGCGCCAGTTCGAGCGCCAGGCTCTTGGCGGTGACGCTGCCCAGCACGTAGAGGGGTACCGTCGCGGTGATCTGGTAGCCCCCCTGCTGCGACGTCACGATGCCGGAGAGGATGGCGGTGATGACCACGATGGGGATGCTCTGCACGCCCATTACGTACAGCTGGTTGACGATGTCCCTGAAGGGGACCCGCATCCGGACGGTCGCCCGGGCCGTGGCCCAGAGGAGCAGGCCCAGTTGCCCGCCGTGTTCGGCCCACAATCCCCACCACCGGCCAACCGCCCTTACGGGACGCTCGTAGAGGGCGGTTCCCGTCACCTGTTCCTGCGCGCGGAGGCGCGGGGGCCGGGACTATCGATGTAGGGGCCCAGAAGGATGCCCAGCGAGAGCGTCTGGCTGTTCAGGATACCCTCGCCCAACTCGTTGCGGATTTCGAAGAAGGGCGTGATCAACCCCTTCAGCGGGTACCGAATACCCCCAATGAGGGCGAAAATCCAGTCGTCCTCGATCGTCGGCAGTCCCCCCGGGGCGGTATTCTCGAATCGGGAGAAAGACAGGCCCAGACCCAGATGACCGACTCCGGAGTATACGCCGACCTGTCCCCCGGCCTCCCAATAGTCGCACTCGGCTTCGCACTCCGGCCAGAGACGCTCGTAGGAACCACTGACCATCATGTACTCGACGAGGAAGCCGAGATCGATCTCGGCGCGGCCGCCATAACCGAAGGTCCCGTTCAACACCTCGTTCTTGTACAGCATGTGTCCGCCGGCGCGCACCTGCGCAGCCGCCGGCGAAACGGCGATCACGGAGGCCGCGACCAGCGCCGCAACCGCTGCAACCCGCCGGAAAACCCGTTGCGGGTCGATTCCGTTCACGGTTGCGGCCATGGAGTATGGTCGAGCCACAATACCCTCCCCGGGTTGATTCGGTGACATGGGTGGCAACAGCTTTCCAGGGCGACGGCCGGAGCTTTCGGGATCCCGGGCCCGGGCGGCCCCGGCACGGCGCATGAAACCACCGGAGGCGAACGTGGTACAATTCACTGGACAGCCCATCTCGTCGTGAGGCATATGGAAATGTATCGCAATCGACCCGGTTCCGTCGTCCGTACCGTTCGATCTGCCGCCGTGGCCGCGATTTGCGTGTCGGCCACCGGGGCCTCCGGCGGACATGACCGCCTTCACCCCTTTCGTCTTACCGTTACCGATGCGGGCGTGTTCCAATCGTCCATCGAGGCCCGTATCCGCTTTTTCTGGGACGACCTGCAGCTCGCGGTGATGGAACACACCTCGAACATGGACTTCGAGCTCGCGGAGACCGAGGAGGTGGACTCGGTGATCGAAGCCTACATCAACGAGATGCTGGTGGTGGAAGCCGGCGAAGCGGTGGTCCGGGGGAAGGTGACCGCAAGGGGCATCGAGGACGCGGTAAGAATCGACGAGGTGATGTGGTGGTACCGGCTGGAGTACCCGCTCCCGGCGGGCACGGAACGCATCGCGATGCGCAACCGGCTGCTCTTCAACATGTTCGAGGACCAGCGCAACCTCCTCAATCTCAAGACGCGCAGCGGCAGAGAGCGGACCTACTACTTTTCCTGGGACGAGGACAACATCACGGTACCGGTCGGCTGAGCCGCCGGCCCACGTTCATGATCGGCGCCGCCCTCCATCTTCCAGAAGACGATTCCCCCGGCTTGCTGCCCCACCTCCACCTCCGCCACCCGGGAGAAGTCCCCCAGGTCGAAGACGTCCACCTTCCCCGGTTCGGCCCCCACTCCCTCCGAGGACACGAAGGCGTAGCGTCCGTCCGGGCTCACCGCCACGCCGTGGGTTACCGTCGTGGAGGAACGCGCGACCGCCAGCGTCCGGCCTGTCCGCAGGTCGAAGAACTGCACCCCGGCACCCTGTTTGAGGGTCGCGACCAGGACCGCATCGTCGGGGGTGAGCGCGAGATTGTACGGGCCGCGCCCCGTCTCGAGGATGCGCTCCAGCGACCAGGTGCCGCGGTCGATCTCCAGGATGCGGTCGCCCCGGTTGCACGCCACCAGGAGCGAACGGCCGCTCCGCGCCGGCACGACCCAGGTGGGCGAACAGGTGGGGGGCCGGTGCGCGGAAGGGGCGTTCGCGGCGGAAGCGTGGGCGTGGCCGCCGTCTGGATCGGCCGCGACGGGAAGCGGTCCCTCCCGGTCCACCGCGACCGAAAACCGGCGCGAGACCGCAAAGGAGCGCGTGTCGATCTCGACGACCTGGTCGTCCATCATGCACGCCGAGTACAGAAAGGTCCCCGCGGCGTCCATGCGCGCGCCGTGCGGCATGGTGCACGTCTCGATCCTCTCGACCTCGATCATGTCGGGGGTGTACACGACCGATACCGACGACGGCACCATTTCGCCATGAAGGTTGAAGTTGGCCACGAAGGCGTAGAGCCCGTCGGGCGTCAGGTCGAGGGTGGCCGGGAAGTACCCGAGAAGGATGGGATCGGCGACCAGGGTGTCGGGACCGGCGTGGAACTTCCACAGTTTGCCGTCGGGTACGCCGTGCCCCGTGGTCATGAAGAGGAAGCGGCCGTCCGGCGAGATGTTGAGGCCGTGCGGCCCCTCGGTTTCCACCGCGATTTCGCCCACCGGGATGGTGCGGTCGAGCACCGCGCCCGCCGGTCCGAAGCGGATTCGATGGAGCAGATCCTCCGATTCGGCCCCGACGTAGATGTAGTAGTCCGCGCGCGGGGGCTCCTGGGTGGCCGCGGGACCGGCGATTCCCCACGAACCCGCAATCATCCACACGCAGACGGCATATGACCGCAAGTTCAAGTGCAATCCTCCATCAGCGGTTGCGGCGACGGGTCGTTGCCGGTGAGCAACGGTAGGGAGGACCTTTCCGTGAAGGCAAGGGGACGACATCGATGACGATCACAACCCGGGAACACGCCCCGGTGCAGTGCGTGGACAGGACCCCGCAAGCACCGGGCGCGGCGAGGCACCGGGCCGGCAGCAGGGCGCGACCTGTTCCCCGAGCCGGTGACCGGGCACGGCAGCGACAGGGCGGTTCGCCATGATCGATCTGCTTCTCGTCGTGGGGGCAGCGCTTGCGGGCTCATTCATGTGCTCCATCCTCGAAGCCGTGCTCCTTTCGGTCAGCCACTCCTACATCGCGCTGCTGCAGAGCCGCGGGAACCGGGCGGGCGACGTCCTGAACCGGATGAAGCGGGAGATCGACGAGCCGATTGCGGCGATCCTCACCCTTAACACCATCGCGCACACGGTGGGCTCGGCCTGGGGCGGCGCTATCGTGAACCGTGTCTACGGCGACTTCTGGCTCGGCGTCTTCGTGGCGGTGCTCACCTTCGCGGTGCTCGTGCTGTCGGAGATCATTCCCAAGACGCTCGGGGCGACCTTTTGCAACCAGCTGGCGGCGCCGACGGCCCATCTGCTGCGCTTCCTGGTGATCGCGATGAAGCCGGTGCTCGTTCCGCTCGCGGTCCTGAGCCGCTGGATCAGGCCCGGCGGCGCGTCCCAGGCCGCCATCAGCCGCGCCGAGATCGGGGCCCTGGCGGAGCTGGGGCACCGGGAGGGAGCGATCGACGAGGAAGAGTTCCAGGTGATGTCCAACGTCATGCAGCTCGACGAGATCGCGGTTGGCGAGGTGATGACGCCCCGCATCGACATGGTAGCCGTTTCGGCCGATGCCTCGGTGCGGGAGGCCATGGACGTCATGCTCGACCATGGCAAGCTCCGCCTCCCGGTCTACGAGGGGAACCTGGACCGAATCGTGGGAATCCTGCTCGCACGGGACCTGTGGCGCGCCGCCCGCGAAGGGCGCGAAGCGGTGCGGGAGATCGCGCGCCCGGTCCGGTTCGCCCCCGATTCCAAGCCCGTCGAGGAGCTGATCCGGGAAATGCGGGCCCGGCGCACCAAGATGGTCATCGTGCTGGACGAGTTCGGCGGGACCGCCGGCCTGGTCACCCTGGAGGACCTGATCGAGGAGATCGTCGGGGAGATACGGGACGAACACGAAGCCGACGAGCCCCGCGACTTCCAGGAGACCGACGAGGGGCGCATCCTGATCCGTGGCGGCACCTCGGTCAAGGACGTGGAAGACCGGCTGGGCGTCACGCTCGGCGAAGGGTTCGACACCATCGGCGGCTACGTGTTCGGCGCCCTGGAGGGCCTCGGCAAGGACGGAGACTCGGTCGAAACGCCCGCCGGACACTTCCGCGTGCTCAAAGTGCGCCGGAGGCGAATCGAGTTGGTGCTCTTCGATCCGCGACGGGATCCCCCGCGAACCCGCGCATGACTCCATGGGGGACTTCCGTCCTCCGAGGGAAGGCGGGACGCCGCAGCGGACGCCGCCGGCCATCGGCTCGGCGTCAGCCCTCCGTGGGCTCCGGCGCGGGCATGGCTTCGGAAGCCCCGTCGGCGGGGGCTTCCTCCCTTGCCCTCTTCAGCGCCCGCTCCTCCTGCCAGAACGAGAGCGCGAGCATGACCGCACCGCAGGAAATGGCCATGTCCGCAACATTGAAGATCGGCCAGTGCGTGATCCCCAGGTCGATGGGCCCGATGAAGTCCACGACTCCCCGGTCCCACCGTACGCGGTCGATCAGGTTGCCCAGCGCCCCGGCAATCACCAGCGACAGCGCCGCGAGGCGCAGGTGGTCTCGATCGTGCGCCCGCACCAGCAGCGCCACCATGAGGCCCAGCGCCAGGAGCGACACGGGAATGAAGAACCAGCGCGAGTCGTTTCCGACCGAGATGCCGAAAGCGGCGCCCGTGTTGTGGGCCAGCGTGAGCGGTACGTAGCCGCCGAGGAAGTCGGGCCGGGGCGCACCCTCAAGGGCAGCCTCCGCCCAGCGCTTGGTGAGGACGTCGGTAAGGAGGATGATCGGCAGAACGGTGCCGAGAAATGTCAGCTTTCGCTTCACGTTACATGGAGTCCCGGGTGGTGAGGCCGGCTCGAGGCCGGCACCGGCCCTTGCGTCGGGGCGGGCCGCATGGTCCCGACGATGACCGGAGGAGTGGAGGCGGCGGGAGTCGAACCCGCGTCCGCGAATGAGTCCTTCCAAGCTTCTACGTGCGTAGAACGCCGTTCGGATTCGCCTTCGGCGCGGGCCGGCGAACCGCCCGCACCGGGCTAGCTACCTGAAATCTCGTTCTCCCGTCCGGTAGCCCAAACCGGAGAACCAGCCCGAATCGTCGACGCTTCCGCGGCCCGCCTCGGGCGGGCAGACCGGGAAACGGGCTGCTTGTCTAAGCGGCCAGAGCCAAGTCGGAGTTGGCAGTTGTGTGATTCCCGAGGAGGATTAGCGAGGCCCCCGGACCTCGGCACGCAGCTTCGAGTTTCCCAGACACGTCGAAGCCGTGTCGCCCCCAGTAGTGTCAATCAGCGGCCCGTCGGCGGACCCCGGAGCGGATCCGGATTCGCCCGCGAACCTGTAACGATAAAGCCACCCGCAAGTGTCGAAAACCCCTGGTCTCCCGAGTTGTCTCCGGAGTTGTCTCCGGAATCTTCCAGATACCGCTGCAACACCTCTCTGACTTCACGCAGGTCGCGGACCTGGAAGAGGCGCTGCCGGAGCCGGCGCCCGCCGGCCAGTCCCCTGGTGTACCAGCCAAGGTGCTTGCGGAACTCGCGGATGGCCTTGTCCCCGTCAAGCTCGAAGGCGACCGCGTTTTCGGCGTGTCGGATACAGATCACGAACCGGGTGCGCGCGTCGGGCTCCCCCGGAACGGGCTTTCCGTCCAGGGCGGCGCGGGCCTGGTGGAAGAGCCAGGGCGCACCGTGGCTTCCCCTCGCGATCATGACGCCGTGACACCCGGTCCGCGCCTTCATCCGGAGCGCGTCTTCGCCGCGGCGCACATCGCCGTTGCCGATCACCGGCACGTCCAGCGCGTCGACCAGAGCCGCGATCTCCTCCCAGCGCGCCTGTCCGGAGTACATGTCGGCGCGGGTGCGGGGGTGGAGTGTCACCATTCGGGCGCCGGCGTCCCGGCAGGTCCTCCCGATCGCGACCGGGTCGCGGCTGGACTCGTCGAAACCGGACCGGATCTTGGCGGTGACGGGGAGCGGGGTGGCGGCAACGACCGCGCGCACGATCCGACCCACGAGCCCGAGGTCGCGCAGGCACCCCGATCCGCCGTTGCGCCTGACGACCTTCTTCACCGGACATCCGAAGTTGATGTCGACAAAGTCCGGTTCGTACACCTCCGTCACCAGTGCCGCCGCCTCGGCCATCGTGCCGGGATCGGCCCCGAAGATCTGGATGCCTATCGGTCGCTCGTCGTCGTCGAAGCGCAGATAGTGGGCGGTCCGTCCGCTGCCACGCACGATCCCCTCGGCACTCACGAACTCGGTGAGCACGACATCCGCGCCGAAGCTCCGGCACAACCGCCGGAAAGGAGACTCGGAGACTCCCGCCTGCGGGGCCAGCAACAGAGGCGTCGCGGGGGGCGTCGGCAGCTTGAAGGGAAGTGGCGTCATGCTCCGAAGCTAACCGGGAGCGTCCGGCGCAGGAATGCGCGGCCGGCCGGCGTGACCTCGACACGGGATTCTGCGGGGAATCCGTGGGTCTGATCGAGACGCTCGACGTGCCGAGTCCACGGTGCCCGCTGGCCTTCCGCTCCCGAGCCGAATATGTTGCGGCCCCCGACGTCAGAGCCGCTCCTCCCCTTTCGAGAGATTCCCGCCCGGCCCCAACGCCATGTACCTTCGCGAATTCTTCACACCGGAACGAGTCGACCTGCACCTGGCCGGAGGTTCCCGGAACGAGGTCCTGGAAGCGCTGATCGCGCTCCTGGAACTGGACGACCGTGCGCGCAACGTCCTTCTGCGAACGGTGCGCCGACGCGAGAATCTGGGCTCGACGGGCATCGGCCGGGGAATTGCGATCCCTCATTGCCGTTCGCTCGTCGTGTCGCGCCTGCACATGGCGTATGGGCGGCACCCGGGCGGTGTGGACTTCCGCTCCATCGACAACCGTCCCGCGCACCACTTCTTCCTGATCGTGGCGCCGCCCCTGGAGGTCTCCGGCCGGTACCTGCCGGTGCTGGGCAAGGTCGCGCAGTTCGCGAAGGAACCGGATGTGCCTGGCAGGCTCGCCGCGCTGGAGTCCACGCGGGAGTTCTTCGAACTGCTTGATTCGAAGGGGGTCTAGCCCGCGGAAAACCGCCGGCAGTCCTACCTGCTGACGAACATCCTCAGCGGCGAGGCCGAGCCGCGGCCCTCGATCTGCATCTGAACGAAATAGACGCCGGAAACGACCGGTTTGCCGTTGCGATCCTGGCCGTTCCACAAAGCCTCGTAACGGCCGGGTCTGCGGTACTCGAGTTGAAGGAGGGGCAATCTGTCGCCACCGGGATACCGCAGGGCCACCGGAGCGGCGACGAACTGCCACACGATGTTGTACACGCGCAAGGATACCGTGACCGTCTCCCCCTCTTCGAACAGCGTTTCTTCGAGCACGAACGGAATCCGTGTCTCCGAACGGAAGGGATTCGGGTAGTTCTGTTCCAGCTTGAAGTCAGGATCCCTCTCGGCAACGGGCGGAGGGCGTTCCTGGGCGGCCAGAGCGGTGAAGCCACCGGAACAGAGTAGAAACATGACGCAGAGAATGCGCCTCACGATGTTATCCTGCTTTCGGTTCAGTAGCGTTGGTACGTTGGCCCTCCCGGGGCAGGGATCTCAATCGAGCCGTGAGCCTGGTTTCTTCCTCGTATATCATACCTATTGGGTACGCCAGAGGTCAAGGAAAGATCCGAGAAAGATCCGGGACTACCGGCTGGTGGCGCTCAGGGCGGCGACCCCGAGACGCGGCGTCCGGCTTCCAGGCGCTGCGTGACGCCCCGCGCGTCGAAGTGCGCCAGAATCGGGATCAGGTGCTTGCGGGTGACGGGGAGGACCCGGCGAAAGTCGGCCGGACCGAGTCCCTCTTCACCGCCCAGTTCCGTCACGACCCGGTTCGCCGCGTCATCGAGTGCCGCCGTCGTGACCCAATAGGCGTCGCCGAGAAGGCGGATCCGCCCCTCCGAGGCCAGGAACGAAAGCACCTCGCCGATCCCCGGATGACCCGGCACCAGTTCCTCCAGTTCGCGCGTGGCGGGTCCCTGAAGACCGGCTTCCGCAAGGATTCCCAGCAGGCGGCGCGACAGCTCGTCCTCTTCCGGGGAGAGCGCGGCCCTGAACTCCGGGAGACGGGCGATCCTGCCCTCGATGACCAGGCGTCCCGCGCGCGCCAGGCGGGACGCGAGCCCGTCGGCCAGCCTGGAGTGCGCGTGCGCCGGCAGAGCCGTGCGGAGGAGCGCCAGGGGTGCGCCCCGGGCCAGCGAGTGGAGCTCGTGATAGCGCCGCACCGTCCGCAGCAGCCTGGCCTCGCCCTCGGAGACGATCCGCGTATCGAAGAGCACGCCGTCCATGCGCCAGAGCTCCTTTCCCGGGCCGGCGAACGCCCCCCCACCCCACCCCGCCCGCACCCCGAGCATCTCCTCCTCCACCCCCTGCCATCCCGCAAGCACGGCCGCTCCGCGAAGGGCGGCGGTCCCGCCTCGCGCGAGGCCGTCGAGCGCATCACGCTCCGGGTCCGACAGCCGCTTCCGTTTGGGGGGCGCGGGTTCGAGGACCACGCCGCCCGCGATCGTGGTGACGGGGGAGTAGGAGCGGATCACGAAGCGGTCGCCGCAGCGTGCAACGACCGGAGCCTCCAACCTCAACTGGGCGGGCACCATGGCTCCCGGGTCCGCCTCCTCGATCCCGAAGAGGGCCACCCGGCTCATGACTTCGACGGTTCCGAGGTGTACGCGAACCCGCTGTCCGTGCTCGAGCCGCCACCCGCTCTTCTCCAGGTGGTGGAGTCTGACCGTCAGCATCCACGAGGGCGACCAGCTCGCGTCCGTGACCAGGACGTCGCCGCGGGCCACCAGGCCACGCCTTACCGCCGCCCCCGTGAGGGCCAGAGCGGTCCGCTCGCCGGCGCTCGCACGCTCCACCTGCACGCCGTGCACCTGGACGGCGCGCACCCGGGCCTCGTCGCCCCGGGGCAGGATCCGCACCGTGGAACCGCGCTTCACCGTTCCCGACCAGAGTGTGCCCGTCACGACGGTCCCCGCGCCCTCCATGGCGAAGACCCGGTCTACGGGCAGGCGCGCGAGATCGTCGGCGGAGGGTTCGCCGGCCAGCGCCGCACAGCGCACCAGGGCGTCGGCGAGTTCCCGCAGCCCCGCTCCGGTCCGCACCGAGGTGGGGATGACCTCCGCGTCCCGGTAATCCCTGTCGGCGAGTACTTCCCTCACTTCCTCGGTCACCAGTTCGAGCCACTCGGGTTCGACCAGGTCGGCCTTGGTGACGGCAACAACGAGGACCTCGACGCCCAGCAGTCCCACGATGGCCAGGTGCTCGCGCGTCTGCGGCATCACCCCCTCGTCCGCGGCGACCACCAGCAGCACGATGTCCATGCCCGTGGCTCCCGCGACCATGGTGCGCACGAACCCCTCGTGACCGGGCACATCCACGATGCCGAACGAGTATCCCTCCGCGGGGGCGTAGCGCGCGAAGCCGAGTTCGATGGTGATTCCGCGCCGCTTCTCCTCCGCCAGCCGATCCGTGTCCACCCCGGTCAGGGCCTCCACCAGCGAGGTCTTTCCGTGGTCGATGTGGCCCGCGGTGCCGACGATGAGGCTGGTGGCGGGTGGATCGCCGCCCGACTGCCGAGTTGGTTGCCCGGACGGGCTGCTAGTCCGCCGGGAGCTCATCGGGTGCGGTCCGAGCGGGTGGATCGAGGAAGCGGAAGGAGTCGAGGCGCCGTCCGCCCAGCATGTGGTAGGTCGCGAAGTCGTCCAGGAGCGACAGGTGGGCGCGCGTTCCACGAAGGCCGGGAGGGACCGTGCCACCGAGCAGACACCGGAGCTGGACGCGCGCCAGGGGACCGATCCTGCGGGAACCGCTCGGTGCCCGGCATTCCGGACCGCTTACTCCCCCGGCGGCCAGATCGAACCTTCCCATGTCGCCTTCCTCGAGCACTTCGCCGCACGCCGTGCACGAACGGAGTTCGGGACCGAACCCGAGGGCTTGAACCATCTTCCATCCCAGCGCGAGGATCTCGCCGTGCACGTCCGCCGGCGCGGCCGCCTCGAGCCGGTCCAGACCCTCCGAGAGGGCCTGGTAGAGCTGGGCGTGGGGGTCCTGGCCCGCATGCCGCAGCACGAGTTCGGCCGCGATCGACGCCCCGGCCAGACGCCGGAAGTCTCCAGCCAGTCCGAATCGCGTCTTCACCGGAGTGAACTCGCGCAGCGTCTGGAGCTCCCTGCTTTCGCGCACGACGATCCGGGCAACCCCTTCTCCGAAGGTCCCCGGCGAGCCCCGGCCCTTCGAGGCGCCCTTTCGGACGCCCCGGGCCATCACCCCGACCAGCCCCAGCTCCTGCGTGTAGAACCTCAGTACGCGGCTGCTCTCGGAGTACGGGTGCGCCCGCAGCAGGATTGCCGATGTGGTTACCGGAAACATCGCCGGGGTCCGTTCGCGGTAAGGGCCCACGCGCCGGCGTTCGGGCCGTGCGACAGCCTCGTCGGCCGGGGATCGTGCGCAGGCGCGGTCACCTGTCCAACTCCGCGAGTAGCCGCGTTCGCCGCCGCGCGTGGTCGTCCTCCGGAATCCGGCCCTGCCGGCGTTCTTCGTCCAGCGCCGCGATCGCGACGAGCACTGCCCGTCTCGCTCTTCCGGCCGGGCTCCGGCGCCGTGCGCCCTGCGAGCGCGCCGCCACGAGGGCCCCGGCTCCCGCCAGCGCAAGGGTGAGGATGACAGCCGCGAGAGGTACCGAACCCAGGGGCCCTCCGGTTCCGCCGCGTGCGACCGTGACCACGGACGGCGCGACGTCGCGACCCGCAAAGCGCCGATACCGGACTCCCTCGATCTCCACCTCCGGCACGTTCACCAGTCCGCTCACCGCGAGTTCGCCGGCCGGTTCGCGGATCAGCAGTTCCATGGAGCCCGTGAGTCCCTCCATGGGAACGCTGAACCGGTCCCCGGAGATCGAGTAGCGAAACAGATAGAGATGTTCGCCGGGCGGCATCGCCGCCGACACGTGCACGCGGCCGTCGGAAAAGCTCGCCGTTCCGGCCGAAAGCTCGCTCTGGCCGACCCGGAAGCCCGCCCCTTCGGGGGGCAGCGCGTGGGACCAGGTGGGCCCGTGCTCGCCGGCGACCAGGGTGGCCCGTGTGTCGTTGCCGACTTCGAAGTAGTCCGCGACGGCCCAGCCGGGCCCGGGATCCAGCGGCTCGACGAAGAGATTGCGGATCCGCACCCGGGCACTCGCGTCCGGCCCGGCGGGAATCGCCGGATACGCCTGGATCACGTACGGGCCTCCGGCCTCCGGTCGTGCGGTTACCGCCTCTCCGATGTAGAGCACTTCCTGGTAGCGGATCGTCGCGAAAAAGACTTCGTCCGTTTCGTCCCCGGAGGCTTCCGGGAGCCGTATCTCGAAGATCCCCCCCTCCCCTACCGCCACGCTGTCGATCTCGCCGGCCGACTGCGCCGATACGCGGTGCAGCACCACCGTGCCGCTGTCCGCCGGAAGATCGCCGATCAGCACCCGGCCGGACAGGACGGGGCCGCCGGGTTCCTGCGCACCCGCGGCCGGGGGTCGGCTATCCGCAGTCTCCCGGCAGTGGGCCCGCGCGAATTCGGCGGACGGAACGAACAGGCACGCCATCAGGATCGTCAGACGCCCCATGACCGCGGCCCATCCCGGCCCGGACCCCGTTGCCGCGCAGATTCGTGCCGGTGGGCGGACCGGCAAACGCGGACGCGCCCTCAGTGGTCGAACCGGCCGAGGTCTTCGGGACGGAGTCCGCGCAGGAGTTCCTCCAGTGCCTCGACGCTCATGGGGTCTTCGTCGCCCTCCCCCCCGCCACCGTCCTGGGCGTCGGCAACTTCCACCACCACCGTGCCCTGCACGAGCAGGGAGTCGTCGGCGAAGATGCGCGCCTTCATGCGCAGCGCGAGCGCGATCGAGTCGGAGGGCCGCGCGTCGACCGAGATGACTTCGCCGTCCCGATCGATGATGAGTTCGGCGAAGTAGGTGCTGTTCTCCACCCGCGTGATCAGTACGCGCTGCAGCTTGCCTCCCATTCCACCCACCACCGAGACCAGAAGATCGTGCGTGAGGGGACGCTGGAAGGCGACGCCGCCCATATGCATCGCGATCGCGCTCGCCTCGCCGGGACCGATCCAGATGGGGAGGATACGCTCGGTGCCGACCTCCTTGAGGATCACGACCGGCGTGTTCGAAGTGCGATCGAACGCGAGGCTCTTGACGCTGACCTCGATCACCTGTGCACCTCGCTTCCGGTAGCCGTGCTCACAGTTGCAGCGCCGTTCTCACATCCTCCACCCGATCGGTCCGCTCCCACTCGAAGAGCCGCACCCGGCGCCCGCCTGCCAACACCGTACGCGGAGTGCGTCCGAAGTGTCCATAGGCGGCGGTGGGAAGGAAGACCGGATCCGTCAGCCCCAAAGCGGCGATGATGCCCCTGGGCGTAAGGTCGAAGACGCGTTCCACGGCGCGGGACAGGACCTGGTCGGGAACGACTCCGGTCCCGAACGAGTCCACCCATACCTGAACGGGATCCGCCCTGCCGATCGCGTAGGCGAGCCGCACCTCGCACCGCGACGCGACCCCGGCGGCCACCAGGTTCTTCGCGGCCCAGCGCGCCGCATAGGCACCGGAACGGTCCACCTTCGTGGCGTCCTTCCCCGAGAAGGCGCCGCCGCCGTGCCGGCCCATGCCACCGTACGTGTCCACGATGATCTTGCGCCCCGTGAGCCCCGAGTCGGCCTCCGGTCCGCCTTTCGTGAAGCTGCCGCTCGGGTTGACGTGGCAGACGGTGGAGTCCGGGTCGAAGTGGCTCCCGGGCAGTGCCGGAGCGATCACCTTCGCGATCACCTCGTCGCGGATGTGGTCCTGGGTCAACTCCGCGCCGTTGTGTTCCGCCGCATGCTGCGTGCTCACCACCACGGTCGCGATGCGGGTGGGCGCGAGTCCGTCGTATTCGTACGTCACCTGCGACTTGCCGTCGGGGCGAAGCCAGGGAATCTCTCCCGACTTCCGCGCTTCCGTGAGACGCTTGGCCAGTGCGTGCGACGCGGCGATGGGCGCCGGCATCAGCTCCGGGGTTTCGTCGCAGGCGAATCCGAACATCATGCCCTGGTCCCCGGCACCGCCTTCCTTCACCCCGGCCGCGATCTCGTCCGATTGGCGGACGAGCGCCACATGGCACCCGGTTCCGTCGGACCCGTCGTAGAGCGGCCTCTCATATCCGACCTGACGGATCACCTTGCGGACGAGCGCGGGAACATCGGGAAGCTCGCCCTCGGTCCCGAATTCGCCGGCCACCAGCACCCGGTCGGCCGCCGCGAGCGTCTCACAGGCCACCCGTCCTCCGGGATCGTTTTCCAGAATTGCGTCGACCACGGCGTCCGAGATCTGGTCCGCGACCTTGTCCGGATGTCCTTCGGTGACTGACTCGGAGGTGAAGAGGCTCGGGCTCAAGGTACTGATCTCCTGGAGGGGGATGGCGTGAGGCAGCGAGCGGTGAAGGGGGTGTCTCCGATACGGTTACCTCGGTGGGAGACTGTCACGCAAGGAAGATTTCGCCGAATCGTCAAGTCCCCCGTGGAAACGAGCGTTCCAGCGTGGGCTGCAGCGAAGCCGCGAAATGCCGTTTGGCCTCCGCACCCGTGGGTGCTTCCAGGGCGGCCGCGGCCGCGGCACGGATTTCGTCGAGGCGGCAGTTGCGGACCATCCGCCCGATGCCCGGCAGCGAGCGCCAGGCAACGGAGAGCACGTCCACGCCAAGGCCGAGGAGGAGCAGCACGCCGAGTGGCCGGGTGGCCATCTCGCCGCAGGCGCTCACTTCCACGCCGGCGGCGCGACCGGCCTCGGCCACCAGCGAGATCTGCCGCAGCACGGCCGGGTGAAAGGGATCGAAGAGATGCGCCAGCCGCGTATTCGTGCGATCCACGGCCAGCGTGTACTGGACCAGGTCGTTGGTTCCGATGGAAAGGAAGTCGGCGTGGGTGGCCAGTCCCGGGGCGGCCAGGGCGGCGGCGGGTGTCTCGATCATCGCACCGACCTCGATCGAGCGTTCGAAAGGCAGGTCCTCGCTTTCAAGATGGTCCTGCGCCATTGCGAGCAGTTCGCGCACCGTTTCGATCTCGGTACCGGTGTTCACCAGCGGAACCATGATGCGCAGGTCGCCGTGGACGGCGGCTCGCAGCATGGCGCGCAACTGGATCAGGAAGAGCTCGGGCTCGTCGGGACAGACGCGCACCCCGCGCCTGCCGAGGAACGGGTTGTCCTCGGCGGGTGTGCGGAGAAAGACGGGGAACTTGTCTCCGCCCAGGTCGAAGGTCCGGATGAGGACGGGATGGGAGGGGAAGGCTTCCGCCACTTCCCGGTACGCACGGTACTGTTCTTCCTCTTCCGGGACCGTACTGCGGCCGACCACCAGGAATTCGGTCCGAAAGAGCCCGACCCCGCGGGCACCGAGCGCCCGGGCGCGGGCCGCTTCGCCCGGAAGGTCGAGGTTCACGCGCAGGGTAATGGCCTGGCGGTCAAGGGTGACCGCCTCCTCCCGCGCCATGGCCGGGGTCTCATGCCCCCACCCGCGGATCGCGGCACGGCGCCGCTCGAACCGCTCCTCTTCCCCGGCGTCCGGTCCGATCACCACCCGGCCGGACCAGCCGTCCACGATGATGGCCTGACCATCGGCGGTGCGATCGGTGACATCGCCCAGTCCCGCGGCTGCCGGGACTTCGAGCGAGCGGGCAAGGATGGCCCAGTGGGACGTGCGCGTTCCCCGGTCGGTGGCAAGGGCCACCACGCGCGACGGATCGAGGAGGGCCACGAAGCTGGGTGTGAGGTCCTTCGCCACGGCAACGATCTCGTGTTCACCGTCCCCGATCCCCCACGGATCCGGAAGGCCCAGCAAGCGGCCGAGAATCCGGACCTTGAGGTCGTCCAGGTCGTTCAGACGGTCCAGTACCATGGGATGCGATGTACGCGACCAGCGGTCCTTCAGCTCAAGCATCCGCCAGTCGAAGGCGCGCGCGGCCGTGAGCCGGTTCTCCGAGATGTAGCGTCTCGTCCCCTCCACGACCTCGGGATCGTCCAGCATCAGGATCTGCGGATCGAAGATGCGCGCCTCGATGGGACCCAGGCGGGCGGCGGTCTGCCGCTTGATCCCTTCCAGCTCCTGCCGTGCCCGCGCCCGTGCCCGCCGGAACCGCTCCAGTTCCCTCGCTCCGCCCTCCGGGGGAACCGTCACGCGCGGCACCTCGGGGACATCGCGGTCGATCCTGTGCACGGGGCCCCTGGCGATCCCCTCCGAAGCGGAAAAGCCCTTGAGGACGACCGGGGCTGCCGTGTCATTCACCGAAACCGCCCCTTACCAGGCGTGCCAGCTCCTTCACTGCCACGTCCGCATCGTCCCCCTCGGCCGTTATGGTCAGCGAACTCCCCTTTTCCGCGGCGAGCATCAGCACTCCCATGATGCTCTTCCCGTTGACGGCAAGCCGCTCCTTCCTGACCTGAATGGATGACCCGAAGCTGCCCGCGAGCTTCACGAACTCGGCGCATGGCCGCGCGTGCATTCCCAACCGGTTGGGAACCTCCACCTCCAGCGAACAGATTGCACCGCCGTCGTGGTCCGGAGCCGCGTGCCCCGATTCACTCATAGTCCTCGATCAGCGAATCGCGGGGGTTCATCGCCCCGCGCAGGCCATCGTCGAACCGCCTCGGGACATCGACACCCGAGTAGGCGAGAAGCTGGTTCATCGCGATGACCTCGCTGATCGCGATCAGGTTCTTGCCCGGATTGAGCGGGATCGTGAGCCTCGGGAGTTCCACGCCCAGGATCCGCGTCATTTCCCTGTCCAGACCCGTCCGGTCGTACTCCTGTGCGTCGTCCCAGGCCTGCAGATCGACGATCACCTCCACCCGCTTGCGCTGCCGGGTGGCGCGCGTTCCGAACATGGACGCGATGTCTACGATGCCGATGCCCCGGATCTCCATGTGGAACCCCTGGCGTTCGTGTCCCTTCCCCATCAGCACGTCGTTGCCTCGCCTCGAAACGAACACGAGGTCGTCGGCGACGAGCCGGTGGCCGCGCTGCACGAGTCCCAGAACGCATTCGGACTTGCCGATCCCGCTGGGCCCGGTGAAGAGAAGGCCGATCCCGTAGACATCGGCCAGCGATCCGTGTACGGTGGTGACCGGGGCCAGCACCTCCTCCAGATACGGTTTCAGTGCACGGTAGAAATCCCCCGTTTCGATCCTGGTGCGGAAGACCGGCACACGGGCTCGCTCGGCGAGCCGCAAGGAAGCAGGCCGGCACCTCCTGGCCCCGGGTCACGAAGACGGCCGGCACGTCATGGGCGAAGACGCCACCGAGACGCTCCTCCACCTCCCGGGGCTCGAGTGTCGACAGGTAGCTCATCTCGGTCTTGCCGAACACCTGCGCGCGTCCTTCGGGGAACCGGTCCGTGTATCCCGCCAGCGACAGACCCGGACTCGACACGTCCGAATTGCCGATGCGTCCGTCGAGGGGGACGCGAGGGGTGAGGAGCTCCAGCTGCAGCGGCGCCTCCCTGGCATCGAAAAGCTGCCCGACCGTGACGAAGGCGGTCACGACCCGGCCAGCGCCACGCTGGAGACACCCCTGCCCACCCGGTCACCCCGGGGAGCTGGAGGACGCGTGGCGGAAATCCTTGCGCCGCGAACGGTCGCGCTTGAGCCGGCGTTTCACGTGTGTGTCCAGGTCGTCCAGCGCCACCCGGAAGTCCGGTCCCTCGCCACGGGCCACGAGCGGTTGGCGCCGGCTCCTGGAGACGATCGCTTCGACCGTGTGCGACCGGCCCTGAAGCCGGAATATCACGCTAATATCCATCACCGCGGGGTCGAAGCGGGGCCACCGTTGCGAGAGGGTCTCCACGCGGTCGCGCAGTGACGGGTTGACTTCACATCCGTGGGCTGTGATCCGTGTCGGCATCCTGTCGTCTCCATGGTGGGAATTCGGGGTGAGGTCCAACCGTTGCGACTTCCGGTTCCGGCGTAACGCACTGCCCGCCCGCGGCCATCCGCGAAACGGAACCCGGCTGCATCGGGCGGGCGGCGCGCGCATTGCTAGTTTAGCACCCCGAGCCCACCGGGAAACCCCGAGGACCCCGTTCAGGCGGGTTGCCCACGCCTCGCGACCACCGAGAAGAGCAACGCCTCGAAGGCGTCGGCCACGCCTCTCCAGGTGTAGAGTTCCGCCATGGTTCGCGCGGCGCGTCCCATGCGATCACGGGTCTCCGGCTGCAGAACCCGGCCCAGCGCCGCCGCCAGCGCGTCGACGTCGCCATGCGGCACCAGGAGGCCGGTCTCGCCGTGGCGGACGGTCTCACGCAGCCCCGGCGAGTCCGAGGCGACGGTGGGGGTCGCGCAAGCCGAGGCCTCGATGCTGGTGATCCCCCATCCCTCCTTGGGCGATGTGAGCGCGTGAACCCACGACCTGGACAGCAGTTCGCGCTTCCGCTCGTCCGGGACGAAGCCGGCGAAGTGCACGCTGTCCTCGATGCCGAGCCGGCGGGCGGTCTCCTCCAGGGCGGGACGGGCGTCTCCCTTCCCGGCAACGATCATCTTCACCCGGGTGCCCCCCCGGCGCAGCCGCGCCACCGCGCTCAGCACCAGGTCGACCCGCTTGTACCGCTTGAGCCGCCCCAGGTAGACCACGGTGGGGTCCGAGTAGCGCGTGGCGGCCGGACCCAGCCCCTCGAGTTCCACCCCGTTGCGGATGACGGCGATGCGGGACGGATCGAGGCCGCGCCGACCGAGGTCTTCGCGCGTGCTCCGCGAAACCGCGACGCACGGCAGTCCCCGGTACGCGGCCGGAATGATGCGCTCGAAGAGCCAGGTGGCGGTCGCGAGGAGCGGATTGGCCTCACGAAAGGCGGTCGCGCCGAAGAGGTGGTGCACCAGGAGAAGGTCGGCCCCGGCGCCGGCCCACATCGGGGCCAGCATGGGCACCTTGTTCAGGTCCTCGACGGCGACATCGTAGTCTTCCTCCGCGAGCTGGCGCTGGCGGTACAGCGGCGCCGCCAGGTTGAAGGTGTAGCGGCCGCCCGTGCGATGCACGTCGATTCCGTCGATCCGGGCGGTGCTCGCACAACCCTCCCAGCCGGAACAGAGGAGCGTCACCCGATGGCCCCGGCGGGCGAGCCTTCCGAAGACCTGGTGCAGGTGTTCCTCGGCACCCCCGGCGTTGGGATTCTCGCGGTCCTGCCAGTTGACGACCAGGATCCTGAGCGGCGCGCGGGCGGGCATGGTCAGGCCGGGGGTGGTTCGCCGGACCGGCAGGACCGATACACCGCATCGAGGACGCCGTTGACGAAGCGCGGCGAGTCCGCCCCTCCGTACCTCTCCGCCAGGCGCACGGCCTCCTGGATCGCCACCTTGGCGGGCAGATCCGACAGGCACAGGATCTCGGTGGCACCCAGGCGCAGGATGCCGCGGTCCATGACGGACAACCGGTCGAGCCGCCAGTTGTCCATGCACGCCGAAATCGTGTCCTCGATGCGGCCGCGGTCCTTCGCGAATGCGCTCACCAGCCTTTCCAGGTAGCGCCGCCTCGCCGGGGCCACCGTCCGCTCGACCATGGTGACTTCCAGCGCTTCCGGCATCGAGCCGCCCTCCCCCTCCGTCTCCCAGCGGTAATGCACCTGGAGGAACCAGGCCCGCGACCGGCTCCGGTCCCTCCGCCTCCGCGGCGCGGGCGAGCGGCTCAAGGGTCCGCCGGCCTCGCCGGATGAGACGCGTAGAGTGACAGCATGTCCAGTGCGGACTGCGCAAACTCGCCGCCCTTGTCCGCGCCGTACACGTTGGCACGCAGCAGGGCCTGCTCGCCGGTGTCGGTGGTCAGTACGCCGAACACGACCGGAATGCCCGCGGCAAGGGCCACCTGTCCCAGCCCGTCGCTGGCGTGTCCGGCCACGTAGTCGAAGTGGGCGGTCTCGCCGCGAATCACGCAGCCGATCGCCACGATGGCGTCGTACCTCCTCGATTCCGCGATTCTGCGCGCCGCCTGCGGCAGATCCCAGGCGCCCGGAACGTACAGGACCTCGATGTTCTCCGGCTCGTGTCCGTGTGCGAGCAACCGCTGGCGGGCCCCCTCCAGCAACTGTTCGGTGATCATGCTGTTGAAGCGCGCCACCAGGAGCGCTATCCGCAAGGACGCAGGTCCGGTCTCCAAAATCAGTCCCCCTCCTCCCTTTCCACCCCGGCGACGGATCCGGCGTCCGTCGCCATCACGTTCCCGTTGTCGATTCGTACCCCGTCGAAGGGCACCCGTCCCGCCACCCGCAGGGCGTAACCGTCGAGCCCGACGATGCGCCGCCGGCTGTTGGTCAGCAGCCTGATCGAGGTCAGTCCCAGGTCGAGGAGTATCTGCGCTCCGATTCCGTAGTCGCGCAGCACCTGCCTAGGGGCGGCAGAGTCGGCGTCGGACACCGCACTCCCCCCGAACCGGCGCAGCCGGTCGATCAGCCGGTCCCCGGCCCGGTCGCGATGGATGTAGACGACCACCCCCTCCCCCTCCCTCCGGATCCGCTGCATGGCGCCCGCCAGCAGGTTGCCCTGTCGCTCGTCCAGCGAATCGAAGGTCTCGGCCAGCGGGTTCTCGGCGTGCATGCGGACCAGCACGTCCTCCTTCCCCTCGACCCTCCCGCGCACCAGCGCAATGTGGACGCGGTCGTCGATCTGCGTCCGGTAGCCGATGAAGAGGAACTCGCCCCAGGCCGTGCGCAGCGTCGTCTCCACCACGCGCCTCACCAGCCGTTCCCGCGCCAGCCGGTACGCCACCAGCTGCTCGACCGTAATGAACCTGAGATCGTGTTGCCGGGCCATGACCTCGAGTTCGCGGCGGCGGGCCATCGTCCCGTCCTCGTTGAGGATCTCGCAGATCACGCCGGTGGGCGCCAGCCCCGCCAGCCGGGCCAGGTCGACGGCCGCTTCGGTCTGGCCCACGCGGCGCAGCACACCCCCCCGGCGGGCGCGCAGGGGAAAGATGTGCCCGGGGCGCCGGAGGTCGTCGGGGGTGGACCCGGGGTCGGCCAGCACCTTCACCGTCTTCGCACGGTCGTGGGCGGAGATTCCCGTCGTGACACCGTAACGGCGGTGGGCGTCCACCGAAATCGTGAACGCGGTCCCCTGGGGGTCGGTCCCCCGCTCGGTCATGAGCGGAAGCTCCAGGGCGTCCGCACGGTCCGCGGTCATGGAGACGCAGATGAGTCCCCGGCCGAACTTGGTCATGAAATTCACCAGGTCGGGGGTGATCCTCCCGGCCGCGCAGACCAGGTCGCCCTCGTTCTCCCGGTCTTCGTCGTCGGCGACGATCACCAGCCTGCCCGCGGCGATGTCGCGGATCGCGTCGGGAACGGAATCAAGTGGCATGGGTGCGGCCGAACCTCCCGGGAAGCGGTCCTCCGGCTTCCACGAAGCGCCTGACGTACCTGCCGATGAGGTCCGCCTCCACGTTCACCGGATCGCCGGGCTCGAGGGTGGGGAAGTTGGTGTGTTCCCAGGTGTAGGGGATGATGGCCACCTCGCAGCGCGCGCCCCCGCGAAGGCCGTTGACGGTAAGGCTGACTCCGTTGAGGGCGATGGAACCGTGCGGTATCGTGGTGGCAAGGACGTCTTCGGGCAACGCGAACTCCAGGAACGTCGTCGCGCCCCGGACCCGCCTTTCCAGAAGGGTGGCCAGGCCGTCCACATGGCCCTGGACCAGGTGCCCGTCGAGCCGGTCACCCGCCTTCACCGCACGTTCGAGGTTGACGGCTCGGCCGGCGCCGTACCGGGCCGCCAGGGTGCGTTCCAGCGTGGAAGCGCCCGCCTGCACGGAAAAGGTGCCGCCGCCGAGGGCGCGAACGGTCAGGCAGGCCCCGTCCACGGCGACGGACTGCCCCGGAACCAGCTCTCCGGCCACGTCGGCGGCGATCACGAGGGTGCGGCCGCCCTCCTCCTCGGCGACCGCCACGATCTCGCCTACGGATTCGATAATCCCGGTAAACAAGGGGGAGTCAGCCTCCGCGATCCAGAACGATCAGCGTATCGTCCCCGAATCTCACCGGGTCGAGTCGCGGCTGCCACCCCTGCATGAGGGTCGCCACGTCCTCCGGCCGGTCGCCCGGAGTCACCGGAAAGGCCGGCACCCCACCCCCCCCCACCACCACCGGCGCCACGAACAGATAGAGCCGGTCGGCCAGGCCCTCCGCCAGCAGCGATGCCGCCAGGACGCCTCCCCCCTCGCAGAAGACGCTGCCGACACCCCGGCCGGCCAGCGCCTCCATGAGGGCCGCCAGCTCCAGTCCACGCGTCCCGGCCGGCACCGCCACCACCTCCCCCCGCCCCCCCAACCGCTCCTCCACCCGTCCCGCCGCCCCGGGCGCGGTCACCACGATCGCCCGCCCCGCTCCGTCCCCGCGCAACGCGCGCAGATCCCGGACCGCTTCCCCGCGCCGGTCCAGCAACACCGGCCTGGGGGGAACGCGGGGCGTCACCGCCCCCCGCGCGGTCAGCATCGGGTCGTCGGCCTTCCAGGTGCGGGTGCCCACCAGTATCGCGTCGAACCCCGCGCGCAGGCGGTGCACCTCGGACCGCGCCTCCGGGCCCGTCAGCCACACCCGCCTGCCCCCACGCGGCGCGATGCGTCCGTCCAGACTCACGGCCAGCTTGAGGGCCACAAACGGCCTCTCGCTCCGCGCGGCGTGGAAGAACACGGGGTTCTCCGCGGCCCAGCCGGCCACGTCCCCGCACGGGCCGGCGACGCGCACACCCCGCCGGCGCAGCCACGCCCCGCCGCCCCCCTCCACCGCACCCGGCTCGGCCGCCCAGTACACCACGCGCTCGATCCCCGCCGCGCGGATGGCCTCGGCACATGGCGGCGTTTTCCCGGTGTGCGCGCACGGCTCCAGACTGCTGTACAGCGTGGCGCCGCGGGCACGCTCCCCCAGCTCCGCCAGTGCGGCCGCCTCGGCGTGGGGTCCACCGAACTCCGCGTGGTGCGCCTCGGCCAGGGTGACCCCCGCGCGCGCCACGACCGCACCGACCATCGGGTTGGGGTGCACCCGTCCCCACCCCTTCCGGCCCAGCTCGACGGATCGGCCCAGGAATGCGCGATCGGTGGCGCTCAGGCGATCGCCACCGGCTGCGCCGGCGAGAGGCGCGCTCACGGGGTGATGCGCACGGCGAGCGAGGCGAACCAGCTCCGGCCGGCGGGGTCGTACTCGCCGCCCCGGTCGTCGAAGGGATCGTCCACGCCCTCCGCCACGCCGACCTCGAGCGACAGCTGCGAGATCAGGAAGTTGTACCACGCGCACGCGAAGTAGACCGTCCGCTCGCTCGCGATCCGGCCCGTGACCGCCCCGGAATCGTCCACGCCTGCCGCCGCCGAAACGGTGGCCTCGCCCACGTAGCGGTCCCATCCGGCGCCGGCCATCAGTCCCACCACGAACCAGTTCTTCCCCAGCATGGCCCGCAGCGACGTGACCTCGACATCGGTCTCCATCTCGCCCGGGTTCCCGTCACCTGCGTCGCCCGTCCCGACGGTCTCGTGCCAGTGCCGCGCGATGGAGACGGAGAGGCCGGGCATCGTGAAGGACTCCCGCAGGATGCCCACCCGGGCACCCAGCCCCACCCCCGACGAGGGACCGCCGAACCCCTCTCCCTCCGGCAGCCACAGACGCGAATACGACGCGGCCAGGTCGGCCGAGAGGAACCCGCCGAAGCCCGGCCCGAACTGGAGCCCGTCCAGAACGCCCGCCGACACCACGGCCCGCAGTCCCAGCACGGTCGGGTCCACCTCTTCCGCGAGGCCTTCCACGGTTCGGGCCGAGACCTGCGGCATCCCCATCCCGGTCCCGATCGCGGCCAGGGCGAACCCCAGCCGCGGGACGCTCCCCGTGCGGCGGCCGGACGTGCTGGGCGTCCCCGGAACGTCGCTGCCCAGCGCCGATGCCAGCCCCACCCCCCGCTGCACCGCCATCGCCGCCAGCACCAGCTCCCGGCACGTCGAGGTCCGGCCCGGATCGCCACCCGCGCAGAGCATGGCCAGCTCGGTCACTCCCTCGGCCGCGGTCCGGCCCCGCGGCAACTCCTGCGCGGAGACGGCAACCGATCCCCCGCCCGCCAGGGCCGCCAGCACGGCCGCGACCCCCATGTATCTCATCACACCCACGCTACTCCCCTCCAAACAGTTCGACACCCTCACCGTTCACCACCTCGCCCATCCCCCACGCCTCGTCCCCGAGCTCCCCCAGCACCTCCGCCTCGTCCGCGGGCGACACGACCAGGATCATCCCCACCCCCATGTTGAAGACCCGGTACATCTCCGCGGGCGAGACGCCGCCCCCCTCCGCCAGCCGGCGGAAGACGTTCGGCACCCTCCACGAACCACGGTCGACGCGCGCGCCCAGCCCCGCCGGCAGGACCCGCGGCAGATTCCCGGCGATCCCGCCCCCCGTTACGTGCGCCATCGCCCGGACCCGCCCCCGCTCGAGCAGAGGCCACACCGGCGCCAGGTAGGAGCGGTGGACCCGCAGCAGCACCTCGCCGGCCGACGCGTCCTCTCCCGGAAACCCGTCGTCCACGGACAGGCCCATGCGGTCGAAGACGATGGTGCGGGCCAGGGTGAACCCGTTGGTGTGCAGACCCGAGGAGCGGACCCCGACCAGCCGGTCGCCGGGACGCACGGCCGATCCGTCCACGAGCCGCGCGCGCTCGACCACGCCGACCACGAAGCCGGCCAGGTCGTACTCTCCCGGCGCGTAGAAGTCGGGCATCTGAGCGGTCTCGCCGCCGAGCAGCGCGCACGCGTTCCGGCGGCACGCCGCCGCCACCCCCCCGACCACCTGCGACACCACGCCCTCGTCCATCTCGCCGGTCGCCAGGTAGTCCAGGAAGAAGAGGGGACGGGCGCCCTGCACCAGGATGTCGTTCACGCAGTGGTTGACCAGGTCGCGCCCCACGGTGTCGTGCCGGCCGGTCAGAAAGGCCACCTTCAGCTTCGTGCCGACCCCGTCGGCGCTCGAGACGAGCACGGGTTCGGCCAGGTCGCGCGGCACGGCGTACAGCCCGCCGAAGGCGCCCAGCCCCGACAGCGTGTTCGCGTCCGCGGCGGCGTCCAGGAGCGGGCCGAGCGAGCGCTTGGCCCGGTCGGCCGCGTCCAGGTCGACGCCCGCGTCGCGGTAGGTCAGCGAGTCGTTCAAGGCGGTCCCCCGATCATCGGCGTGCCCCCGCGAGCCGGGGCTCGGTGGCGACCGCCGCCTCCAGGTGGCGCACGCGGGCCTCGAGTTCCGCCAGCGACAGCGTCCGGAAACGGTCCACCGAGAACGCCTCGACGGCAAAGGAGCCGGTTGCCGTCCCGTACAGCGTGGCCTTGCGCAGCGCCGCCCGGCCGCTCGACCCCGTGCGGGCCAGGTGGCCGAGGAATCCGCCGGCGAAGGCATCGCCCGCGCCGGTGGGATCGGTGATCCGCTCCGGAGCGTGGGCGGGGCAGGAATGGCTCCAGCCGTCGGCGAAGACGACGGCGCCGTCCTCGCCCTGCTTGACCACCACCAGGGTCGGGCCGTGCCGCCGGATCCGGCGGGCGGCCGCGGCGAGGTCGTCCTCGCCCGCGAGCTGGCGGGCCTCCTCGTCGTTCACGAGCAGGATGTCCAGCCGCGAGAGCACCCGCATGAGCGAGTCGGGGGTGCGTTCGATCCAGTAGTTCATGGTGTCGGCCGCGACCACCCGGGGCGACCGCACCTGGTCCAGCACGCCCAGCTGCAGCTCCGGGTCGATGTTTCCCAGGAAGACGATCCCGGAGTCGCGCCAGGCGGGCGGGACCACCGGGTCGAAGTCCGCGAAGACACCCAGGCGGGTCACGGTGGTCTCGCGGCTGCGGAAATCGTCGCTGTAGCGGCCGGCCCAGAAGAAGCTCTCGCCGCCGCGACGGGCCAGGCCCGTGAAGTCCACGCCCCGGTCGCGCAGGAAGCGGAGTTGCGCGAGCGGGTAGTCGCCGCCGACCACACCGACGACGCGGACCGGCGCGAGCAGCGAAGCGGCTGCGCTGAAGAAGACCGCGGAGCCCCCGATCACACCGTCCACGCTGGCCGCGGAGGTCTCCACCGCGTCGAGCGCCACACTGCCCACGGACAGAATCTGCATACTATCTGTCCGCGTCGGGGGTTGGGAAGGGGGTCGCGAGACGCCAAAAGGGCCATCCGAAGGCCCTGTGACAGATTCCGTGACAGATTCGGGGGGGAATCTGTCCAACAGTCGTTGTGTCACGCATCCCGTATCACATCTCCTCCGGTGCCCTGATTCCGAGCACCTTCAGTCCGTTGCACAGCACGATTCGCGCCGCCACCGCGAGCGTCAGCCGCGCGTTCCTGAGCGGCTCGTCGTCCACCAGCGCCGCGAGTTCGGGCTTCCGGGCGGGGTGTCCGGTCTGATACCAGGTGTTCACCAGCCCCGCCGTCCTCTCCAGGTAGTCGCACATCACATGCGGCGCCCGGTCGCGCGCCGCGCGCCGCAGAAAGCCCGGGAACTCGGCCAGCCGGTTGATCAGCTCCCGCTCCGCCGGGGCCACGAGAAGCGCGGTGTCCGCCCGGGGCGCCCGGGGTCCGTCCATGCCGTCCCATCCCCTTTCGAGCGCCAGCCGCGACAGCCGGCAGAGACGCGCGTGCGCGTACTTGACCTTGTACACCGGATTCTTGTCGGACTGGTCCAGCGCCAGATCCAGGTCGAAGGTGAGGTGGGCTTCGGGGCGGCGCATGAGGAAGAAGTAGCGGGCGACGTCCGCTCCGACCTCGGCGACCAGGTCCGCGAGCGTCGTGTACGAGCCGGCCCGCTTCGAGAAGCGCACCTCCTCCCCGCCCCGCTCGACGGTGACCATCTGGTGCAGCAGGTACTCGGGATACCCGGGGGGGCGTCCCAGCGCCTGCAGTCCCGCGCGCACCCGGTCGACGGTCCCGTGATGGTCCGACCCCTGCACGTTGATCACGTCGTGGAAGCCCCGCTCCCACTTGCCCATGTGGTAGGCCACGTCGGGAAGGAAATAGGTCGCGGAACCGTCGCTCTTGACCATGACCCGGTCCTTCTGGTCCCCGAATTCGGTGGTGCGGAGCCAGAGCGCGCCCTCGTGGCGGTAGGTGAGACCGGTCTCGCCGAGCGTCCGGATCGTGTCCGCGACGAGGCCGTCGGAATAGAGGCTTCTCTCCGAGTAGTACTCGTCGAAGTGGACGTTGAAGGTGGCCAGGTCACGTTTCTGCTCGTCGCGCAGGGTGCTCACCGCGAAGCGGCGCATGGCCTCCAGCGCGGCCTCGCTCCGGTCGTGCTCGTAGATGGCGCCGTCGCGTTCCAGGAAGGCGCGGGCGATCTCGACGACGTACTCGCCGTGGTAGCCGCCCTCGGCGACCGGCTCGTCGTGGCCGAGTCCCTGCCGGTAGCGCGCCCACACGGTTTCGGCCAGGCGGGTGATCTGGAGCCCGGCGTCGTTGAAGTAGAATTCGCGGTGGACATCCCAGCCGGACCACTCCAGCAGCCGGGCGATCACGTCGCCCAGCGCGGCCTGGCGGCCGTGCCCCAGGTGGAGGGGCCCGGTCGGGTTGGCCGAAACGAACTCAACCATGATCCTCCGGCCGCCTCCGTCCTCGTTGGCGCCGTACCGGTCGCGCGCCTCCAGAATCCGGTGCAGCGTCCCACCGACCGCGGCGGACTCCAGGAAGAAGTTCAGGAATCCGGGTCCGGCGACTTCGATCCTCTCGATCCCCCCGATGCCGCCGAGCCGTGACTTCAGGTCCCCCGCGATGTCGCGCGGCGGGCGCCGCAGGCGCGAGGCGAGTGCCAGCGCGATATTCGACGCCAGGTCCCCGTGCGAGGTGTCCTTCGGCCGGTCCAGACGGAAACGGACGTCATCGACTCCCCACCCGGACGCGACCTCGCGCAGCGCGTCGGAAATGCGTTCGGCGTGCATCCCCGTCAGGCGCCCTTCCCCCCCGTCGACCCTTTGCTCGAGCCCGTCCCGGATCCCGACGACACCTTGTCACCGCCCTTGCCGCTCCCGTTCGCGCCGGCGGACCCGGCCGTGTCCCCCACCGACCCGGATCCGTCCTTCGCACCGGCCTTGTCCTCCGCCTTCTTTTCCACCCCCGCCCCGGCTTCCTCGCGCGCCTTCTTCCGGTAGTCGTCCGACCGGTAGTCGGTGATGTAGAAACCGTCCCCCTTGAAGAGGAATCCCGCTCCGCCGGAGATCAGCCGTTCGGCCGCATTCCCGCAGCCGGGACACGAGGCCCCCGGCTTGTCGCTCATGCGCTGGAAGACTTCGAAGTCGCGGCCGCACTCGCGGCATCTGTAGTCGTAGGTGGGCATCCGGTGCCGGTCCGGCCTCCTCCTGGGGGACGGTCGAGAACTGGGCAACCAGGAAAAATAACACGGGCGGGTCGTCGCCCCCCACTTTCGATGCCCCACGGGGTGAAGACGGGGTCAGGACCTGGGCACCAGCCTCCTCCCCACCACGTAGTTGATGTCCAGCTCGTCCCTCCGGACGCCCCAGACGTGGGTGTCCGTCATGTCCCAGAAGATGATCGACTCGGGCAGGAGGACCCGGCGCGGAGGAGACTCGTTGTCCTTCCGGTCGATGGAATACCACACTCGCAGGGTGTCCACGCGCTCATGGCTCTTCAGCCAGATGTGCCGACCCGACGACGCCAGGAGGAAATAGTCGACCGCGGGCAGGTACTCGGGCGCGTGGAGCGCGTCCTCGATCAACTCGCGCGCCGAACGCCCCCGCCGGTCCTCCGGGCTCGAGCTCCGATCCAGTATCTCCGCATCCTCGCCGATGGCCTCATCCAGCATGGGCCGCGTCAGTCGTACCGGATCGAAGCTCAGCCGGCGCCGCCAGATCGTGTCGCCTCCGGCGGCTATCTCCAGGAACTCCGCCTCGCCCGGCTCCAGGTAGTCGCGGGACTTGCGCACGAGCACCACCGTGCCGGCGCCCGGATCCGGCCGGTAGTGGTCCGCCGCCCCGAACGGCTGGCCCACTATGTAGAACCCGTTCTCCAAAACGGCCCCCAGCGTCCCGTTCCTGTTGTTCAGCCACGCCAGGGTCTCCTGCGACCAGCCGGCGTCGGATTCCCATATCCGCAGGATCGGCTCGCGATCGATCGGATCATCGCCCCACAAACCCAGTTCCAGGCTGGCCGGAATGCCGGGATCGCCCAGGAAACTGCCGTCTTCAAGGATGGCTCCCGCGTGGATCGGGAATCCCTGGTAGCTGACCAGGGTGGGCGGGCTGGGCACCGTTCGGAGCAGCGTGCCGTCGTACGAGAAGAATGTGAAGCGTGACTGGCAGCGGACCTAGTACCCGGACTCGCCGGCGTGAACCCGATAGGGAAGCATGAAGTCACCGGGGCCCTCGCCGGCCCTTCCCAGATCCAGCAGCAGCCGCCCGTCGGGCGTCCACACCGAAACGCGGGCCCGGTTGGGCTCGATCACAAAGACGCGCTCCCCGTCCGGGCCGACCCTCACCTGACCCACCAATCCGAAAGCGGCGTTGCCCGTCATGGCGTCGCCGATCTCGAACTCGGGTTCGGAAAGCCACTCCGGCCGGGCGTCGCCCCCGGGTCCGGGCGAGGGGCGGTCGGCGCAAGCGAACGACAGGCCGAGCGCCAGGAACGCCGAACGCCTTGCGTACGGGATGGGACTAGCCGCCGACAACCGCGGGACCCCGGGCGACCTCGGCAACGCTCCTACCCCACGGCCGTGCCCACCCCAACCGCATACGTCCCCCATACCGCCCGCAACGCATCGCTGATCTCGCCCAGGGTGACCCCGTCCCTCACCGCCGCGATCATCACCGGAAGCAGGTTGTCGTCCCCGCGGGCGGTCTCCCGGATCGCGCTTAGCCGCCGCTCGACCGACGCCGTATCGCGCCCGGCCCTGAACGCAGCCAGCGCCGCGGTCTGCCGCGCCTCGAGGTCCCGGAAGTCGGGCCCGGGAGGCGGTTCGTGCGATTCGTCCGATTCATGCCGGTTCACCCCAACCACCACGCGCGTCCCGGCCTCGACCTCCAGCTGGTGCCGATAGGCGGCCCGGTGGATCTCCTCCTGCATGAAGTCGATGGCCCCCGACGACCCGCCCAACTCCTCGATCCGGGCCATGGCGGCGAGCGCCTCCTCCTCGATGCGGTGGGTCAGATGCTCCACCAGGAAGCTGCCGCCGAGCGGGTCCGCCCAGTCGGCCACGCCCGATTCCTCGGCGAGGATCTGCTGGGTGCGGAGCGCGAGGGCCGCGGCTTCGGCGGTGGGCAGCGCGAGGGCCTCGTCGTAGCCGTTCGTGTGCAGGGACTGGGTGCCGCCCAGGACGCCCGCGAGCGCCTGCACGGTCACGCGCACCACGTTGTTCAGCGGCTGCTGGGCCGTGAGGGTGGAGCCGCCGGTCTGGGTGTGGAAGCGGAGGCGGCATGAGCGGTCCGAGGCGCCGAAGCGCTCTTTCATGAGGCGCGCCCACACCCGCCGCGCAGCGCGGAACTTGGCGACCTCCTCGAGAAGGTCGTTGTGGGCCGCGAAGAAGAAGGAGATGCGGGGCGCGAAGTCCTCCAGTCCGATGCCGCGGGCCAGCGCGTGGCGCACGTACTCGAGGCCGTTGGCCAGGGTGAAGGCGACCTCCTGGGCGGCGGTCGAGCCGGCTTCGCGGATGTGGTAGCCGGAGACGGAGATGGTGTTCCAGCGCGGCAGTTCGGCGGCGCAAAACGCCATGAGGTCGCTGACCAGGCGGAGCGAGGGCCGGACCGGGTAGATGTAGGTCCCGCGCGCGACGTACTCCTTGAGGATGTCGTTCTGGACGGTGCCGCGAAGCCGGTCGCGGGGCACGCCCGTCTCGTCGGCGACGGCCGTGTAGAGGGCGAGCAGGACCGGGGCGGTCGCGTTGATGGTCATGGAGCACGAGACCGCTCCCAGGTCGATCCCGTCGAGCAGGGTCCGCATGTCGGCGATGGAATCGATGGCGACGCCCACGCGGCCCACCTCGCCGGCCGCCATGGGGGCGTCGGAGTCGTAGCCCATCTGGGTGGGCAGGTCGAAGGCGACGGAGAGGCCGGTCGTGCCCCGGCTCAGGAGGAAATGATAGCGGGCGTTGGTGGCCTCGGCCGTGCCGAAGCCGGCGTACTGGCGCATCGTCCAGCGGCGTCCCCGGTACATGGAGCGATGGACGCCCCGGGTGAACGGGTAGTCGCCCGGGGCTCCCAGATCGTCTCCGGTCCGGAAACCTTCGGGCAGCCCGTCGAAGAAGGGATCGCCGTCGCGTCCGCTCACGCTTCCTCCGCCTCCGCGAACTCCACCAGCAGCTGTCCCTTCTCGACCGCGTCCCCCGGTGCCGCGCGCAGGCGGCTCACCGTCGCGGCGGCGGGTGCGCTCAGCTCGTTCTCCATTTTCATGGCCTCCACGATCAGCAACGTGTCTCCCGCCTCGACCACCTGGCCCTCTTCGACCGGCACCTGCACCACCAGCCCCGGCATGGGCGCCTTGAGGGGCGCCAGCTTCGCACCGGTCCCGGCCTTCGCCGACAGTTGCCGCATCCGGTGCGCGCGCGGGTCCAGAACCTCGGCCTCAACGGCGCGGCCATCGAGCTCCAGCCGCCACTCGCCGCCGTGGCCGCCGCGGGCCCGCAGGGCGAAGGAAGTCCCGTCCAGCAATAGGGAATAGCCTTCCCCGCTGAGCGGCGGCCGCGATGCGGCGGTGTGCGGGGGGCCGGTGGGAGCGAGCGAGGCGTGGAGGCGGAAGCCGTCGATGACGATGGTTCCGTCGGAGCGCACCTCGACGTCGTGCCGTTCGCCGAGCAGGGAGACGACGTACCGCGTGCCGGGGTGCGAGGTTGCGTTCGACCGGGTCATCGGCCGTTGGGACGGGGGGGATCGGTGGCCGCGGCGGCGCGCGTCCACGCCGAGAGGGGGGCGGCCGTGCGGCGGATGCGGGGCGAGGCGCGTCCAGATCCAGCCGAGTGTTCGAGGAGGGCGGCGGCGGCCACCAGCGCCCTTCGCGCGGAGGGCGGGACTTCGGCGTGGAAAAGGTCGGGGTGTTCCTCCAGGTAGCGGGTGGAGATGCGTCCCGCGCGGAAATCGGGTTCTTCCATGATAAGGCTCAGCAGCGGGGTGCTGGTGGAAACGCCGCCGATTCCCAGTTCCCGGAGCGCCCGCCGCATCCGCCGGATCGCCGTCTCGCGGTCGGTCCCGTGCGCGATCAGCTTGCCCAGCAGGGGATCGTAGTGGAGGCCGATTTCGGTGCCGCGCGCGATCCCGCCGTCCCAGCGGACCCCGGGCCCTCCGGGGATCTCCAGTTCGCCGACCACGCCGGTCGCCGGCAGGAAGCCGTCGAATGGGGACTCGCTGGTGATCCGGCACTCGATGGCGTGTCCTTCGAGCGGAATCTCATGCTGTCTCATCGCGAGCTCCTCGCCCGCCGCGACCCGGAACTGCCACTCGACCAGATCGATCCCCGTCACCATCTCGGTGACCGGGTGCTCGACCTGCAGGCGCGTGTTCATCTCCAGGAAGAAGAACTCTCCGTCCTGGTAGAGGAACTCGACCGTGCCCGCGCCCACATAGTCCACCGCGCGGGCCGCGCGCACCGCCGCCTCGCCCATGTTCCGGCGCTCCTCCTCGCCCAGAAGCGCGGACGGCGCCTCCTCGATCAGCTTCTGGTGGCGGCGCTGGATGGAACACTCGCGCTCGAAGAGGTGCACGACGTTGCCGTGCGCGTCTCCGAGCAGCTGCACCTCGATGTGCCGGGGACGTTCCAGGAAGCGCTCGATGTAGATGCGGCCGTCACCGAATGCGGCCTCGGCCTCACGCATCGCCGCCCCGAACGCACCGGCCGCGTCCCCGGGTTCCCGCACCACGCGCATTCCCTTCCCCCCTCCCCCCGCCGCCGCCTTCAGCACCACGGGAAATCCCACCGCCTCCGCCACTCCCCGCGCCTCCCGCCCCGAGGCCAGCGGTTCGCTCGTCCCCGGCACGACCGGCACGCCCGCGGCCTCCATGCGCCGGCGGGCCTCGGTCTTGTTGCCCATCGCGCGGATCGTCTTCGGCGCCGGCCCCACGAAGACGAGCCCCGCGCCCGAAACGGCTGCGGCGAAGTCCGCGCGCTCTGCGAGGAAACCGTACCCCGGATGCACCGACTGCGCGCCCGCGCGCCGCGCCACCTCCAACAGCCTTCCAATGTTCAGGTAGCTGTCGGCCGCGCGCGCCGGCCCGATCGGGTACGCCTCGTCGGCATGGACGACGTGGGGCGCTCCCCGGTCCGGTTCCGAAAAGACCGCGATGGTGCGGATGCCGAGTTCCCGCGCCCCGCGGATGACACGCAGTGCGATTTCGCCCCGGTTGGCGACAAGTACCGATTCGATCAAACAGGACTCCGGGGCGCCGGTGAACGATCAGCCGGCCGGCGGCCCTGCAGAGGCAGGTCCACGGACTTGCGGTCTCCGCTCCCCGCGGGACGCGGACGATTCCGCAGCCGGCTGTTGGGTATCAGTTAATGGTACCCGTCACCGTGGTCTGAGCGCCATCTCTGAAGATGCGGAACGCGATCTCCTCGTCGTCCTCGTAGGAACGGAGAATCCGGCGCAGCTCGTCGATGTCGTCGACGACGCGCCCGTCGACCGCGACCACGACATCACCCGGCTGGAGGCCCAGCGAGGCATCGTCCTCGACGTCCGCGATCAGGACTCCCTCCTCCGTGCCGAAGTAGGCGCCGAGACCGGGATTGAGTTCGACCAGATCGAGCCCGTGTGTGCCGCGGCCACCGAACCGGGTCCCGTCCCAGAACACTTCCAGACCTCTGGAGGGGCGCGTGTCCCCTCGGAAGCGCAAGTTGCCCGGGAGGCTCCACCTGGCCGTGTCCCGCTCAAGTGTGCGGTACTGGTCGCGGAACCCCTCCGCCAGCTCCCGGATGCGTTCGAGCGTCTCCTGCCTCGTGGATTCGTCCGACCACCACTCGCTCAGGTCGCGGAGCGCTTCGACGGACGGCCCCAGCGAATAGCGCGGCATGATCTCCGGCACCACGACAAAGGTGAGCCGCTCGCCATCCCGATCGATCTCGAGGGTCACGCCCTCCCCGTCGGACGCCTCGATCACCAGCGCGCGAACCCGCTCCTCGGGCAGGTCCGGGTCCTCTTCGTCCTCGCCCTCCAGGGGTTCGGAGAGGTCGTGGCCGTTGACCGACAGGATGACATCTCCGTCGATGATTCCCGCCCTTTCCGCCGGACTGTCCCTCAACACGTCCGCCACCACGACCCTGTTCTCGTCGTTTTCGTCGCGCCTGAGCAGGACGCCGAGCATCGGCTGCGTGCCCGACCCCACGAGATCGACCCCGAAACGCCAGCTCGGCCGCTCCTCCTCCTTCTCCTGGGCCACGGCGCCCGGTACCGGCGCCAGGGTGAAGGCCAGCACCCCGAGTCCCGCCAGTCCCGCGGCCCGTCCTGCCTGAATCTTGCTCAACATCATCCTGCCTCCTTGATGGGTTTCACGGTTATGCTCGCGACGCGAAAAGACCGCACGCCACTTCCCGTCAGATGTCGCGGCGGGGCCGAGAGGTTGCCCGGGCAGGGGCGTGCGCCTCATTCAGCGGAGAGGTGCGGCTCCACGACTCCCCCATGGCCGGTCCGGACGAACCGGGCCACCCCCGTCAGAGCGGGATGTTCCCGTGCTTCTTCGGGGGGTTCGCGTCGCGCTTGTCCACCAGCATGTCGAGCGCGCTGACCAGCCGCGGACGGGTGTCGCGCGGGTCGATCACGTCGTCCACGTACCCGCGCGAGGCGGCGATGTAGGGGTGCGCGAACTTCTCGCGGTACTCCACCCTCCTTGCCTCCGCCTCCGCTTCGGGATCCTCCGATGCGGCGATCTCCTTGCGGAAGAGCACCTCGACCGCACCCTTCGGCCCCATGACCGCGATCTCGGCCGTGGGCCACGCCAGGTTGATGTCACCACGGATGTGCTTCGAATTCATGACGTCGTAGGCGCCGCCGTAGGCTTTTCTGGTGATCACGGTGACCTTGGGGACGGTCGCCTCGCAGAACGCGTAGAGGAGCTTGGCTCCGTGCCGGATGATGCCCCCGTGCTCCTGGCCGACGCCGGGCAGAAAGCCGGGCACGTCCTCGAAGACGACGAGCGGAATGTTGAAGGCGTCGCAGAACCGCACGAAGCGGGCCCCCTTGTCGGAGGCGTCGATGTCCAGCACCCCCGCCAGCACGGCGGGCTGGTTGGCCACGATCCCGACGGCGTGCCCCCCGAGATGCGCGAATCCCGTCACCAGGTTGCGCGCGAATCCGGCGTGCACCTCGTAGAAGTCGCCGTCGTCGACAACCTCGTGGATGACATCCAGCATATCGTAGGGACGATTGGGTTTGTCTGGAAACAGTTCGAGTATTTTCTCGCTACGCCGATCGTGTGGATCGGCGTCCGCGCCGCCGGGAGGGCGCTCGGAGTTGTTCTGCGGGACGAACCGGAAGAGGGCGCGGACGCCGGCCAGGCACTCCGCCTCGCTGTCGTGCGCGAAGTGCGCGACGCCCGAGGTCTCGGCGTGCACATCGGCGCCCCCCAGCCCCTCCATGTCGATATCCTCCTGGGTCACCGTCTTCACCACCCCCGGCCCCGTCACGAACATGAAACTCGTTCCCCGAACCATGTAGACGAAGTCGGTGATGGCCGGAGAATACACCGCCCCGCCCGCGCACGGCCCCAGGATCACGCTGATCTGCGGAATCACCCCCGACGCCAGCGTGTTGCGCAGGAAGATGTCCGCGTACCCGCCCAGCGACACCACGCCCTCCTGAATCCGCGCCCCGCCCGAATCGTTGAGCCCGATCAGCGGCGCCCCGTTCCTGAGGGCCATCTCCTGCACCTTGACGATCTTCTCCGCGTGGGCCTCGCTGAGCGATCCGCCGAAGACGGTGAAGTCCTGCGAGAAGACATAGACCAGGCGGCCCCGGATCGTTCCGTAGCCGGTGACGACACCGTCGCCCAGGAACTTCCTGGAATCGAGCCCGAAATCGGTCGAGCGGTGGGTAACGAAGCGGTCCAGTTCGACGAACGACCCCTCGTCGAGGAGGAGGTTCAGCCGTTCCCGGGCCCCGAGCTTGCCCCGGTCGTGCTGGGCCTGGAGGCGCGCCTCTCCTCCTCCCAGCGATGCTTCCCGCCGGAGCGCCGCCAGCCTTTCCAGCGCCGCCTTCATGGTCATCGGAGGTCCGTCATGCGGGGGCGCTCACCGAAACGCCGGGATCGGGGTGGAATCCCCGTTGAGCGGATGGAGGGCGCCCTGGAGGATTCGGACCGGGTAGTACCGTCGCGTCAGGCGGCCGTCGGCGGTAAAGGAATAGGTACCGGTGACGCCTTCGAAGAGGTCCAGCCGCTCCAGGACGGCCATCACATCCCGGGGGTTGCGGGCGCCCGCACGGTGCGCATCCAGCGCCATCCGCAGCAGGTCGTAACCGGCCGCGGGGACCATGCTGTTGAGAGATCGCCGGAAGAGCGCTTCATACGCCTCGACGAACTCCGGCGGCGGTTGCCGCACCTCACCCGGAGGGGTGGTGCTCACGGCGATCACGCTGTCGGTGTGACGCCGGGCCACACCGTCCACCACGAGTGGATCCGTCCACCCGGCCGTGCCCGCGATCTGCAACTCCATCTCGTCCAGGCCGAAAAAGGCGATCTGGGGGGCGAGCAGCTCCAGATCGGCGGGGGGAGCCGCGACGACGAGCACGGAGAGCTCCGGTGACTTCGCCTGGGTGAGGTAGTCGCCGAAGGTCGTGGTACCGGACGGATACCGTATTCGACGGCTCACAAAGCCGCCCAGCGACAGGAAGGCTCGCTGGAAGGCGTCCATTTCGACGCTCTCACGCGAACTGCGCGGGTGCACGATGGCGGCATCCGCGTAGCCGAGATCCCACAGGGTCTGCGCCAGCGTTCGCCCGGCTTCCGGGTCGCCGGCGGCCAGACTGTACACTCCCATCCGCCCGTACGGAAGCTGACTGGCCGTGGGGGAAAAGAAGGCCAGATTGCGCGGTGCGGCTCCGGCCGCCGCGCGCACGTTCTCCGCATCGAGAGGACCGATGATGGCCAGCACGCCCCGGTCCAGGAGGGCGTCCACCCCCCGAGCGCTGCCGGACGCGGTACCCAGGTTGTCCTCGATCAGGACCTCGACGTCGACACCGTTCCGGCGGGCCAGCAGGACTCCCACCTCCAGTCCCTCAATGAAGAGACGCGCATACCGCCGGTTGGACGGCGAACCCGAGACAGGCAGCACGGCCCCGATGAGCACATCGCGCGAGGGCGTTTCGTCCGCAACCGGGTCAGCCACCTCCGGATCCCCGGCCGCAACCGCTTCGGCCTGTCCCGAATCCGCCCCGGCCTCGTCAATCCCGGCGGCGATTCCGGGAAGCATCTCATCGGCTGCCGATGAATTGCGCACACCTGCCGTGCACGCATGGAACGAGAAAACCAACGCCGAGGCCAGCAGTCCCTGGATGAATCCGCGCGCGCAGCGCGAGCGCCCGGAGCCGGCGGGAGGCGGATCGCACACACCTGCAACGGATGCCACACTGGACCGATTCACCGCTGCGCCGGGGTCTGCCACAGGCTGCTACCCGTCTGTCGGATCCTTGTCTTCTTCCGCCGCTTCCGGCGCCGCCTCGGCGTCGTCAGCCGCGGTCTCCGGCTCCTCCGCTGCGGCCTCGGGCTCTTCCGCCGCCGCTTCAGCCTCGTGCTGCGTGGCCTCCGGCTCTTCCGCTGCCGCTTCAGCCTCGTCCGCTGTGGCTTCGGGCTCTTCCGCTGCCGCTTCAGCCTCGTCCGCTGTGGCCTCGGGCTCTTCCGCTGCGGCTTCCGGCTCGTCCTGCGCCGCCTCGGCCTCATCAGCCGCGGTCTCCGGCTCCTCCGCTACAGCTTCAGCCTCTTCCGCCTCGGCTTCGGGCTCGTCCGCCGCTTCAACCTCGTCCGCCGCGGACAGGGATTCCTCCTCAGGCTCCGCAGCTTCGTCGGTGGCGTCGTCCGGCGACTCGTCCGCCTTCCGCCGCCGCTCCGGTGCGCTCACGACTTCCAGCACGATGCGCCGGTCCGAGGCGTCGGAGGCGATCACGCGCAAAGGCACGGTGTCGCCGGGCTGGAAGTAGTCCTCCAGGGAATCAGCGGGAACAGCCGCGTGCGAACCGGGGACGAAACCCTCCACCCCATCTTCCAGCTCCATGACCACACCCTTGTCCTGCAGCCGCGCGACGCGCCCGTCGACCTCGTGGCCCTTCGTGAACCGGGTCACAAGCTCCGGCCAGGGATCGTCGTGCAGCTGCTTGATCCCGAGCGAGATCCGCTTGTTGTCCGCATCCACGTCCAGGACCATGACTTCGACCTCCAGCCCCTTCTGAACCACCTCGGACGGATGTTCCACACGGCGGGTCCAGCTCATGTCCGAGACGTGGACGAGGCCGTCGATCCCCGACTCGATCTCGACGAAGGCGCCGAAGGAGGTCAGGTTGCGCACGGTCCCTTCGAGCCGGGTTCCCGTGGGATACTTCAGCGGCAGTGCAAGCCAGGGATCCTCCTCGATCTGCTTCATGCCGAGGGAGATCTTCTCGTCGGCCGGGTCGACCTTGAGGACCACGGTCTCGATCTCGTCGCCGATGGACACGATCTTCGACGGGTGGCGAACGTTGCGGGTCCACGACATCTCGGAGATGTGGACCAGTCCCTCGACCCCCTTCTGCAGCTCCACGAAGGCCCCGTAGTTGGTGATCGACACGACCTTGCCGCGAACCCTCGCGCCGACCGGGTAGCGGTCCTCGATGTCCGTCCAGGGATACGGCAGAAGCTGCTTGAGTCCCAGCGAGATGCGTTCCCGGTCCCAGTCGATGTCCAGCACCTTGACGTCGAGCCGGCTTCCGATGGTGACCACCTCCGAGGGGTGTCCTACACGGCCCCACGACATGTCGGTGATGTGGAGGAGTCCGTCCAGGCCGCCCAGATCGATGAAGGCGCCGAAGTCGGTGATGTTCTTCACCACGCCCTCGCGGACCTGTCCGTTGAGAAGCTCCTTCACCAGCGTGCTGCGCTTCTTCTGCCGTTCGCGTTCGAGAATCACCCTCCGCGACACCACGATGTTGCGGCGCCGCTTGTTGAGCTTGATGATCATGAACTCGTAGCTCTCGCCGATCAGGTCCTCGATGTTGGGGACCCGCCGGAGCGCGATCTGCGATCCCGGAAGGAAGGCGTCGACGCCCATGATGTCGACGGTCACGCCACCCTTGATCTTGCGGGTCAGCAGCCCCTTCACGGGCCGGTCGCTCTCGTAGGCGTCCTTGATCAGCTCCCAGACGCGCAGGAAGTCCGCCTTCTTCTTGGACAGGACCACCACGCCGTCTTCGTCCTCGAGGCTCTCCAGGAGGACTTCCACCTCCTGGCCGACCTCGATCTCGCCGGGATCCTTGAATTCCTCGAGCGGGACGGCGCCCTCGCTCTTGAAGCCGAACTCGAGGATGACGGTGGCCTCGGTGATTCGCAGCACCCGGGCCTGGACGATCTGTCCCTCGCGGATATCGCCGCCGGCGGTGCGGTGGTCATCGAGCATGGCCTCGAAGTCGTCCCGCGAGACATCCAGCACTTCTTCGCCGAAGGGATCGTGGAGCAGTTCCGGCGAGATTTCGCCGGCGGGGGCCTGTTTCGAGGGCGGGGGATCTGTTGCCAGAAGCGGGCCGTCGTCGCCCGGCTGGGGTTCCTGATTCTCGTTCATTGCAACTTCACCAGCGCTTTTGCTGGCGCTCCGGGAAAACCGTTCCGGCCTGGCGGGCACTGCGCGGGAAGACCGGGTTGAGTGGGATCATGGTCGCCGGGTGCGCCCGCGGGTGACCCGGTACCGTTTGACGTACAGTCTTCAATATTAATCAAATTCGAAGGAAAACGGGAAACCCGGTCGATTCCGGGCGTCGAATCCCGGTCGATTCCGACGGCGGATGATCCCGAACGCGGATCCGGTTCCCAGCGGGGGATGAGCCCCTGGAGTCCGTGCACAAACCAGCGAGCACCCGGAGCGGTCCGCGGGTGCCTGGTGCGGACCCGATGCCCGCGCCATCAGGAGCGTCCGCCCCGGACGGCGCGTATGCGACGCACGATCGCTTCGGTCTGGGCCGCCGGATCGAGATCGGTGGTATCGAGCAACTCGGCGTCTCCCGCGCGCAGGAGGGGTGCGATGGTGCGGGAGGCATCGAGTCGATCGCGCCGGGTGAGCCGGGCTGTCTCGGCCTTGATCTCCGAGGCTTGCGGCCGGATGCCCCGCTGCAGCAGGCGCCTGCGGGCGCGTTCCTCCGGATGGGCGTCGAGAAAGACCTTCACGTCGGCCCGGGGGAAGACGACCGTGCCCATGTCCCGGCCCTCGGCGACGAGCCCGGGGCCGCGGGCGGCGGAACGCTGAAGCTCCAGGAGATGGGCGCGCACCGCGGGAACGGCCGCGACCTGGGACACCATGGCGGTGACCCGCTCCGTGCGCAGAGCCTCCTCCGGGACGGCGCGGCCGCCGCACCATACCTTCATCCTCCCGGCGCGCCACCGCACATCGATTGCCAGGTCCGAGAGCTCCTCCGGGGTCACGCTCTCCAATGCGCCGCTCCGTCCGGACTCCAGGAGTTGCAGCGTGACAGCCCGATAGATCGCGCCGGAGTCGAGGTGGCGAAACCCCAGACGGGAAGCCACCGCCACCGCCGTGGTGGACTTTCCCGAACCCGCCGACCCGTCGATCGCGACGACCAGACAGCCGCCGGCGCCTGCGTCGCCGCGGTCCCCACGCCCTCCGGCCGACGACGCGCCGACGCGCCCGCCACCACCCCCGGCCCCTCCGTCCTTCAGCTGCCCCAACAGCTCCCAGAAACCCGGAAAGCTCACCTCCGTCACCGATGGGGCGTCCACGGGCACGTCGCACCCGGGCGTCGCGGACAGCACGCCGAAGGCCATCGCAATGCGGTGGTCGTGGAAAGACCTCACGAACCCCGACAGAGGCCGCTGGGTCCCTTCGATCTCCAGCCCGTCGGGCAGCTCTTCGGCGGCCACGCCGACCCGGCGCAGGTTCGTGGCGAGCGCCGCCAGCCGGTCCGACTCCTTGACCCGGAGCTCCGCGGCCCCGGTGATCCGGGTGACCCCCTCGGCCCGGGCCGCCAGCACCGCCAGGATCGGCACCTCGTCGATCATGCCCGGAATCTCGTCCCCACCGACCTCGACCGCCTTCAGCCGGGCCGCCCGGGCTGCCACGCGCAGATCGCCCGTGTGTTCGCCTCCCGCGGTCCCGCGCCCCGTCACCCCGACTTCCGCCCCCATGCGCGCCAGCACCGGCAGCAGGCCGGTCCGGGTCCCGTTCAGGCCGACCCCACGCACCGTGAGCGGGGCCCGGCGCCCGGCAAGCACAGCCCAGGCCACGACGAAGGCCGCGGACGAGAAATCCCCCGGCACCTCCATGTCCAACGGTTCCAGACGGTCCGGCGGCGACGGAATCCGCACGCTCCAGCTTCCGTCCACCCTCCCCTCCACCACCCCGGCGCCCATCGCTTCCAGCATCCGCTCGCTGTGATCGCGCGACCGCCGGGGCTCCCGCACCTCGACCACCACACCCGCCCCCACCCCCGCCAGCAGAACCGCGCTCTTCACCTGCGCGCTCGCCGCCGCGCTCTCGTGGCGCAGCGGGGACAGGGCGCCGCCCGTCACGCGCATCGGGAGGTGTCCGTCGCGCTCCAGGTAGTCGACGGCCGCACCCATTCGCGTGAGCGGCTCGGCGACCCTTCGCATGGGGCGGCCGGACAGCGACGCATCGCCCTTGAGCACGGCCGTCAGCGGCTGCGCGGCCAGGGCACCGGCAAGGAGACGGGCGCCGGTGCCGCTGTTGCACAGGTCGAGCGCCTCCTCCGGCTCCTGCCAGTCGCGAAGTCCGCGGCCGCGGATCCGGACCTCTTCGTCCCCGGGTCCCCCGATGCCGACGATTTCGACCCCGAGCGCGCGCAACGCCCGGCCCGTCGCCAGCGGGTCGGCTCCCCGCAGGATACACCGAATCCGGCTCTCGCCGTCGGCCAGGCCACCCAGGATCAGCGCGCGCTGGGTGATCGACTTGTCGCCCGGGACGCGGATGGTCAGGGGTTGGCCGCGGCCCACCGGTTCCCCCGTGTCATGATGCGCTCGACCGCCGTCATGTCTCCCGCCTCGAGCGCCCGCCGAATCGTGGCGATATGAGCCTCCGCGGATCGCAGCGCCCGGACGTCCTCCGCGCGCGCGGCTTCCAAAAGCGGCGTCCAGACATCCGGACTGGAACCGGCGAGGCGGGTCATGTCGCTGCCACCCGGGCCGAGCGCTCCGTGACCGATGCCCGCCTCGTCCAGCGCCGCCGCCAGTCCATTCGCGAGCAGTTGCGGGAGGTGGCTCGCCCACGCCATCAGCCGATCGTGGCGCGCGGCGGCGATCGTCCTGGGCCTGGCGCCGAGCAGCTTCCAGAAGGCCGCGGCGCGGTCGGTGGCGCATTCCTGCGCAGCCTTCCCGGCACCGTCCCCGCCACCCGCCCCATCCCCGGGGCAAAGCCACACATCGGCACCCTCGAAGAGGTCCGCGCGCGCCGCCGCGTACCCCGAACGCTCCGATCCGCACATGGGGTGCGCCCCCACGAAGACGCCGCGCGCGCCGACCCGGGCCGCCTCCAGCACGGGCGCCTTCAGGCCCCCGACATCGGTGGCGAGAGCAGCCCTGCTCCACACGGCGGCCGTGGCGCGCACCAGGGCGACCGTAATGTCCAGGGGAGCCGCGAAGACCACCACACCCCCTTCCGGATCGCACTCTCCCAGGTCCCTCACCAGGCGGACGCCGTCCCGCACCGCGCCCCTCGCGTTCTCGTCATCGGGCTCGATACCGGAGACCGGCACGGACGGCGCCCTGCGCGCCAGCGCCTTCACCACCGAGCCACCCATGACGCCGAGTCCCACGACGGCCACCGAGCGGACCCGGTCGGCGGCATTGCAGGTGCTGACGGGCTCAGTCACGGTAGCCGATCTCCACCTCGAGACCGTCCCGGGCGACGCGCGCACCGGGGAAGATCGCGCGCGCCTCCTTCTCGAGCCGTGCGGGAGCTTCCGCGTAGCGTGCGGACACATGGGTCAGCACCAGGTCCCGCACCTTCGCGCGCGCCGCCACCGAGGCAGCCTCGGCGGCGGTGCAGTGGCGCGTCTCGCGTGCCCGCCTCGCCTCCTCGTTCCCGAAGGTGGCCTCATGGATGAGGAGATCGGCGCCCATCGACATCACGACGGCTTCGCCGGTGGGCCGGCTGTCGCCGCTGTAGACGACCTTGCGCCCGGTTCGGGGCGGTCCCACCAGATCGTCCGGCCGGATGGCCCTCCCCTCGACTTCAATCGTCTCGCCGCGATGCAGCCGTCCGAACAGCGGGCCCTCCGGAATCCCCAGATTGCGGGCGGCCTCCACGTCGAAGCGGCCGGGGCGGGCTTCCTCGATGAGCGCGTACCCGAGCGCGGAGACGCCATGGTCGGCGCGGAAGGCATGCACGGCCCAGTCACCGAAGTCCACCCTTTCGCCCGGAGCGAGCCCCCTGACTTCGACGGGGAAGGCGAGCCGCTCCACCCCGAGCCGCACCGCCGCGCCCAGAACTCTCTCGGTCCCGGCGGGGCCGTAGATGTTCATCCCCTCCTCCCTGCCCTGCAGGCTCATGGTTCTGAGCAGGCCCGGCAGCCCCAGGAAGTGGTCGGCGTGGGTGTGGGTGATGAAGATGTGGGAGAAGGAGAACCCGGTCCCGAACCGCATGATCTGTCTCTGGGTTCCCTCGCCGCAGTCCCACAGCAGCGACCGGCCCTCCCGCTGCACCGCGATCGCGGACACACTCCGGCTCACGGTCGGACGGGCCGCGGCGGTGCCCAGGAATCGGACTCTGATCATGGAGGGGAGAAGCTGTGGGGGAGATGGGTGACGCGGCCGGGTGTGCGGGGAAGGCGTCGCCGCCGCCCCTGCACGGCCAACCGGCACGGGCGGCAGGTGCAGGCCCCCTAAACTGTAGCACGGGACGCCCTCGGGGGAGTCCCCACGCCTGCGCTTGCCGGTCCCCGCGGGCCCGCGCTACGATGAAACGCACGATGCACACTCGGACGGCACCCCTGGCCGGAGCCGAAACGACGCGAACCGCGCCGCCCGCACACGAGCCGCCAGGCCCACACCGGAGCACACGATGCGCCCCAACAAATCCACACCCCGCACCCGCGCGCGAACCCACAGCCGCCGCGACTTCCTCGGCTCGGCCGCGGCCGTTGTCGGTGTGTCCCGGCTGCCCGCATTCAATTCGCGCGCCGTGGACATCTCGCGCGATCTCGCCGGCCATCCCGGATCGCCCGCCGAGACCGCCGCGGACGAGAACTTCTGGGCCGAGGTGGCCCGCGCCTTCACCGTGGACCGGACGCTGGTCAACCTCAACAACGGCGGCGTCAGCCCCTCGCCCTCGTTCGTGCAGGACGCCATGAAGCGTCACCTGGACTACTCCAACGAGGCGCCGACCTACACCATGTGGAAGATCCTCGGGCCGCAGCGGGAAGGGGTCCGGGCCCGCATGGCGCGAGAGTGGGGGGTGGACACCGAGGAGGTGGCCTTCACCCGCAATGCCTCCGAGGGGCTGCAGACCTGCCAGTTCGGCTACGACCTCGAACCCGGCGACGAAGTGCTCACGACCACCCAGGACTACGGCCGCATGCTCACCACCTTCCGGCAGCGGGAACGCCGCGAGGGGATCAGGATGGTCCAGATCAAGGTCCCCGTCCCGGCCGAGGATCCCGCCGAGGTGGTGCGCCGCTTCGAGGAGGCGATCACGGAGCGGACCCGCCTCATCCTCATGTGCCACATGATCAACCTGACGGGGCAGATCCTGCCGGTCCGCGAGGTCGTGCGGATGGCGCGCAGGCACGGAATCCCCGTGATCGTGGACGGCGCCCACGCGATGGCCCACTTCCCCTTCAAGCTGTCCGACCTGGACTGCGACAACTACTCCACCAGCCTGCACAAGTGGCTCTTCGCGCCCCACGGAACGGGGCTGCTTTACGTCCGCCGCGAGAAGATTCCCGAAATCTGGCCGCTCATGGCCGCGCCCGACCGCATGGACGGCGACATCCGCAAGTACGAGGAGATCGGCACCCACCCCGCGGCCAACTACCTGGCGATCGGCGAGGCGCTGACCTTCCACCAGGGAATCGGCGCCGAGCGCAAGGCGGAGCGGCTGATCTACCTGCGCGACTACTGGGCGAACCGTCTCCTGGAAAACGACCGCGTCAGCCTCAATACCAGCCAGAAGCCCGGCTTCGCCTGCGGGATCGGCAACGTGCACGTCGAGGGGCTCGACACGGCGGCGCTGAGCAACTGGCTCTGGGACAAGCACCGCATCATCAACGTCCCGATCGGTCACGAGGAGTGCACCGGGCTGCGCATCTCGCCGAGCGTGTACACGACGCTGGAGGAGATCGACCGCTTCAGCGAGGCGATGGAGTGGGCGATGGAGCACGGGTTGCCGGAGGCGTGAGGGGCATTTGACGGGAGCACGTCCTGAAGCCGGCCGGCGGATCCGGCGTCGCGGGCTTCGGGCTGTGGCCGCCGGAGGCCCGCTGCGGCCGCGCGGCCTGCGCTGGCGCTTGCGGCGTTGTCTCCGCGAGAGGCTCCCGAATCCTGCCCGGGCCGGTGGACTGCTTGCGGCGCTGACGCTGCCCGCGCTCCTCGGGCTCGGCTGCCTCCACACCGAACTCAAGGAGTCCGATCCTGCCGAAGACGCGGTTCTGTCCGAGTCTCCGGCCCGGATCACGCTCACCTACACGACCGAGGTGCAGCTGGCTCTCAGCACGGTGGAGGTGCGCGCGGCATCGCCCGGCGCAACGCCTGTGCAGGCCGGGAAGCCGGCCTACCTGGCGGACGGCCGGCACGACGTCATTGTCCTGCCGCTGAGCGGGCCGCTGGGGACGGGTGGGTACGTCGTATCGTGGACCACCGCCGGGCCGGATGGCCACAAGCTTTCCGGGGACTTCGGGTTCCGGGTGGAGCTGCCCGCTTCGGCCGAGCCGGGAGAGGGCGCTGCCATGCCGGAGGTGGACCCGGCGACGCCGCCGGACGCTGCCGAAGCGCCTCGTTCAGGCGAGGCACGGAGGGGCGACGTTTCGCCGGACGGCGGCAGCCGCGCGATCAGCCTCGGCACGGGGATCGGCTTCTTCTTCTACCTGGGAATCGTCGGAATCATTGGGGGCCTGGTCTTTCGGTCGCTCGTAATCGGCCAGTGCGCCCGCGGCGGTGCACCCGGGGAGTGGATCGACTCGGCAACCAGCGCGACAGCGTCGTTCATGGCCATTCCGCTTGGGCTCCTGTGTATCACGCTGTTCTTCCGCGTCTGGGACCGGACGGCAGCATTCTTCCCGGACGATGTGGCCGGCAACTTCCTCACGGTCGCCACCGGTACTGTCTGGGCGGCGGGTTGGTGGCTTCATCTTGTGAGTGTTGTCGTGGTCGCCGTGTCAGTCCCGTTCCGCGGGGAGAACCAGGTCCGCCCCGCCGGGTGGAAGGTCCTCGCCCTGGGCGCTTTTCTTCTCCCTGTCGTGCCGGTGCTTTCAGGGCATGGGTGGTCGGACGCCCCGCGCGCGGTATCCGCCATCGCGACCTACCTGCACGTGGTGGCGGCCGCGGGGTGGATGGGAGCGCTTGCATGCCTTCTCTGGGTCAACGCCCGCCTCGGCAACGAGCTCGGAAACGGGACCGCTGACGCGCCGGACGGGCCGGGACTCGCCGAAATGGTGGCCGCGTTCTCGCGGGTCGCCCAGGTCGCGGTGGCCGTGCTGCTGGTCACCGGCGCCCTGAAGATCTGGACGCACATCGACGCCGCTTCGGAGCTGTGGACGACGCCGTGGGGAAGGTCGCTCCTGGTCAAGGCCGGAGTCGTGGCCGGGGTGATGGCGCTCGGCTTCTACAACTGGCGCGTGGTTCGACCGCGCCTGGAACGCGGCGGCGGCGGCACCCTCCCCGCGTGCCTCGAACTGCTGCTTGGCGTGGCGGCGGTCGCGGTCACCTCCTTCCTGGTGACGCAGCCGCTGGACTGAGCGCAGCGCGGCGAATGTAAATCGTACTTTACAATATGTTGGGGTTGCGAACCCTCTCCTCCACACGCCGTTCCCGCCACCCTTCGGGAATAGGATTGGATCGTACGGGACCTCGCCGCCCCCTACGCCCCCCTCGCCAACGCCTTCCTGAAGTCACTCCCCCCCGGCGCCTGGAAGGCCCTCAGCCCGAACTCGGGGAGCGTCGCGATCAGGTGGTCGAAGATGTCCCCCTGGAACCCCTCGTAGTTGGCCCACGCCGTGTCGTTGGAGAAGCAGTACACCTCGATCGGCACCCCTTCCGGCCCGGGCGCCAGCTGCCGGGTCAGCAGGGTCATGTCCTTGTGGGTCTTCGGATGCGCTTCGAGGTACTTCTGCACGTAGACCCGGAAGGTCCCCAGGTTGGTGAGCCGCCGGATTTCCGGAATCACCCCCGGGTTGCCGGCGGCCTTCTCCTCGTTGTAACGGGTGATCGCGGCGACGCTCTCGCGCATGTAGTCCCGCAGCAGCTCGCGGCGGGAAAGCTCCCCGATCTCGTCCTCGGTCAGGAACCGCACCGAGTTCATGTCGAGCCTCAGCGACCGCTTGATGCGCCGCCCCCCCGACTCCGACATCCCGCGCCAGTTCTTGAACGACTCCGTGATGAACTTGTTGGTCGGGATCGTGGAGATCGTCTTGTCCCAGTTCTGCACCTTGACCGTGTGCAGCGCGATGTCGATGACCTCGCCGTCGGAGCCCGCCTGCGGCACGCTCACCCAGTCCCCGATCCGGATCATGTCGTTCGACGCGATCTGTATGCTGGCGACCAGCGACAGGATCGTGTCTCGGAAGACCAGCATGAGCACGGCCGCCAGCGCGCCGAGTCCCGACAGGTAGACGACCGGCGACTGTCCGGTCAGCGCCGCCACGATCACCACCCCGGCGGCCAGATAGGCCACCAGCGCCGCCACCTGGAGATACCCCTTGATCGGCCGGGACTTGGCCTCGGCGTAGCCCTCGTTGTAGATGTCGTTGACGGCGTCCAGGAACGCCTGGAAGGCGCGCACCACGGTGAAGGCGATGTAGGCGGCCGCCACGCGCCGTACGAAGGTCGCCGCCAGCGCCAGAGCCTCCCCGGTCAGGTCCGAAGGGGCGAGTTCGAGGGCGCGCCCGATTCCGAGGTAGACCACGACCGCCGGCACCACGCCCGCCAGCCGCCTGAACACCCCGCGCTCGATGAGGCGGTCGTCCCAGGTCGAGCGCGTGCGCGAGGTCACGCCGCTGATCACCCGGTGCAGGATGCGCGTGGCCACCCAGCCGGCGCCCCACGCCACAACCGCGAGGATGGCCACGGCGGCCATCACCGACGGCCAGCCTTGGGGAAGTTGCGGGATCATGCCTTGCGTCACCTCGATTCTCCCAGTTCCTCGGCCAGCAGGTCGAGCGCCAGCCGCGTAAGTCGCACCAGGTGGGGGTGGGCCCGGTGTCCGTTCGTCAGGAAGGCCACCCCGAACCCGCGCGTCCGGTTCCCGGAGGCGAAGGCCGTGTAACCCGGAACGCTGCCCGAATGGGCGAAGAAGCGCTCGCCGCCCCGCGCGGACACCCACCACGTCAGCCCGTATCCGGGGTTCTCGTACCCCCAGCCACCGCCCATCGGTTCACCCGCGAACTGCTCGTACTGCAGCGTGTGCATCTCGTCGAGCGTCTCCTCGCGGAGCAGCCGCCGGCCGCCCCGGCTCCCGTCGCCCAGGTTGAAGCGCACCCACGCGGCCTGGTCGTGGACCGTCCCGTAGACGATCCCCGCCGGCCACACGTTGGCCTTCAGCCGCTGGGTCGGCGTGTTGCGCCGCGTCTCCTCGTGCGGAACGTAGGGGACAGCCAGGCGCTCGGCCGTCGCGGGCGAAGGGTTGAACTCGGTCGCGGTCATGCCCAGCCGGCCCCACACCTCGTCGCGGATGTACTGCCTGTAGGGGATGCCCGAAAACTGCTCGATCAGCTGGCCGACCAGCGAATACGCCATGTTCGAGTAGACCACCCCGGCCAGCGGCACCGTGTCCACGCGAAGCGAGTCGCGCAGGTACTCCTCCAGCGGCAGGGGTGCCGTGTCGCCCCATACCGTGTGGGGCCCGAAGGCGACGGGCATCCCCGAGGTGTGGGTGAGGAGATGCCGGAAGGTGACGGGATGGGCCGGGTCCTCGCCGCGGATGACCAAATCGTCGAGGTGGTCGGAGACCGGGTCGTCCAGGGCGAACTTCCCCTGCTCCATCTGCTGCAGCAGCGCCACGGTGGACTGGGCCTTGAAGGTCGAGCCGATGAGGTAGACGGTGCGGGTCGACGCGGGGGTGCGCGCCCACAGGTTCGACTGGCCGTACGCGCCGCTCCACAGCTCGCCCCGCCGGTCGGTGAGTGCGATCGTCAGCGAGGGGATGTTGCCGTCCAGCATGGCCCGCCGGATCTCGGGCTCCAGGCGCGCGGCCACGGCGGCGACTTCCTGCGACCGGGCGTCCGCCGGGAGGACCCATGGGGCCGCCAGCGCCGCAACAACCCGGAACATCGTGGTGGACGCCCGGCGGGGACGAGGAACCACCCTGGCGAGTCCATGGCACTGCAACATTCAGCAACTCCGTTTTCTTCCGAGCGTGTCCGAACCATCCGCCAACTCCCGGGACCGTGCCACCCGTCACCCGTCCATTCGCGACCTTGCGGCGGGACACACGCGCGGGTCACCTTCGCACCACGGCGGCCTGGACCGGAATCGGCGGACTTGGCGGCGGACTTCGCCGGAGGCCGGGGGACGGGAGAACGACTCCCGCCAGCCGGGGGAACCTTCCCCGCAGACCGCTACTATTGTACAGCTTTACGACCACAAGTCCACGGTAAACCCATGATCCGACTCGCCCGCGACCCCACCCCCGAGCCCCCGATCCTCCCGGACCGGATGCGGATCAGCGTCCGGCCCGCCTATTCGTCCGGCCATTCGCTGCCTCCGGAGCGCTACGTCTTCGTCTACTTCATCCGCATCGAGAACATCGGCGACGAGACCGCGCAGCTCTTCTGGCGCCACTGGAAGATCCACGACGAGGCAGCCGGCGACCACGAGGTCAGCGGCGAGGGCGTGGTCGGCGAATGTCCCACGCTGGCTCCCGGCGACGTCCACGAATACAACAGCTTCTGCGTGCTCGAGGGGTCGAACGGGTTCATGGAGGGATACTATCACTTCCGGCGCGCGGACGGATCGGTCTTCCGCGCCGAGATTCCACGCTTCCTGCTCCGGGCGCCGTCGCAGGGGGGGACGACCCACTACGCCTGAAGAGGCCGGCCGGGTCTACTCGATCCGCCGGTACACCGCGTGGCTCACGCTCTCGGTCCCGTCCTCGCGGGTCCGCCGGTATTCGTTGTCGATCGTGTTGCCGTCCTCGGAGAGAACGTTGATGATCACCTGGTAGACCTCGCCGTCGCGGGCGTTGAGGATCCGGTTTGTGCGGTCGTCCACGACCTCGACCGCCGTGGTGGCACCCTCGCCCCCACCCTCCACCGGGTGAAACTCGCCGTCGAACATGGTCACGTAGCCCCACGAGGAGGTCTCGCCCTCGGTGTTGGTGGTCGCGACCGTGATCTTCATGCCGCCGTCCCCGTACGGCTCGTAGGTCATGACGTTCCTGTACGGGGGCGGGCGGTCGCTCTCGAGCTGCCAGACGCCGAAGCGGGGGTTTTCGAGGGTCTCGGCGGCGGTCTGCGCGGCTTCGGCGCCGGCTGTGGCCTCGTCGGCTCCTTCCCCGTCGCCCGATCCGCAGGCAAGCCCTCCGGCAGCGGTTGCCAGGACCAGCGGGATCGACAGCAGCTTACGTATGTTCATCGTTGCGCACTCCTGAGCAGGGGGTTCACGGGACCGCAAAGGTACGGCGGCGTGGTATCTTTCCGAAACCCGCGCTGTCGTCGGCGCGTACCACTTGAGAGGTCGACCCAGTCCCCGATGCCAGCCAACCGCATGCCCCTGCCCCACCCGCGCGTTCCGGTTGCGGCACTGCTCCTGTTGTGTGCCGCCCCTCTACAGGCCCAGTACGACGACCGCATCTGGGGACGCGTTTTCACCAACGGCGGCGAGGTCCACGAGGGGTTCATCCGTCTGGTCCGGTGGCGGGCCGCCGCGAGCTGGACCGATGTCCTCTCGGCATCGAAGAAGATCCCGGAGGAGCACTACCAGGACTGGCTCGATGCGACGCGCGACGGCGAGCCCCACGTAGGCACCGTCGAGCTGAAGGGCTACCGGATCACCTGGGATTCGAAGCACCCGTCCTTCGCACGCCCCCAGCTCTCGGGGATCCGTTTCGGTCACGTCGCCGTGCTTGCGGTCGGTGAGGAGGGCGAAATCCGGGTTGTGACCCGATCCCGGCAGGGAACGGAGCTGGGACTCAGTCCCGAGGCCTATCGCGCAATCACGGTCGGTGAGGGCGCTGAAGGCTTCATCATGGTGCGAACCTCAAACGACATGCAGCTGCGGGTCGAGAGCGAGGGCCGCTCCGTCCAGGTGCGGGGGCGTGACCTGGAGCGCATCGAGTTCGGAGCCTCTCCATCCGGCGCGGCGCCCCCGTCGGGCCGACTGTACGGGACCGTCGAGGACCGGACCGGGCGTTCGTTCACGGGATTCGTAACCTGGGACCGCCGCCGGATCCTGGAGTCCGGGTCCCTGGAGACCTATTGGGAGGACGTTCCCCAGCTGGCCAATCCGTGGGAATCCGACAAGTACAAGCGGTCGATCCGCTTCTCCGAGATCCGTTCGCTGGAGCGCACTCCGTGCTTCGCCAAAGTGACCCTGAAATCGGATTCGGTCGTGGAGCTCTGCGACGAGCCGTTCGAAGGGGATCCGTGGGTCCGGATTTCCGACCCGGCGCTGGGATACGTCGAGGTGAAGTGGGACGCGGTCCGGACTCTTCGCTTCGAGCCCTCGCCCGGCCTGCAGGGCTACGACGCCTTCGACGGTGGCCGCCCACTCTCGGGCACAGTGGTCACCGTGGACGGTGATGAGATCACCGGACGGATCCGCTGGGACGCCGACGAGGAGTGGTCGTGGGAGCTGCTGCAGGGGAGCTCGGACGATGTCGAGTTTTCGATCGAATTCGGGAACGTCGCGCACATCGAGCGCGAGGGGGCCGATAGCGCGCGCGTGTCGTTGCAAGACGGGCGATTGTTCCACCTGACGGGCGGATACGACGTCGGCAGGGACAACCGGGGAATCTTCATCTTCCCCGCCCCGGCCGACGGAGCGCCGGCGGGCGCGTCCGCCGCGAAATGGCGCTACGTCGCATGGGAGGAATTTCGCGAGGTGCGCTTCCACCCCATCGAAGACCAGGGGGCCGGATCGTGAGGGCGCTCCCGCCAGTGGTCACCCTTTCCGCTGTCCTGGCGACCGTCATCCCCGCCCCCGCGCGCGCCCAGTCGGACTACGCCCCCGACACCTTCGAGGACTCGGTGGCCCGGCAACTCTACACGGCGGCCCGGGCCGGCTGGAGGTCCCTCGACGAGTCGATCCTGCGGTATACGGCGCTGATCCGGCAGAGGTCGGCATCGGCAATCCGGGCCCTTTTCAGGGATCGCACACTCTACCACAACGAGAGCGTGGTGCGGGCCTTCTGGGAGCGGGACCGCCAGCCCGTCGTGCAGGTCCTCGGCACCCGGTCCGAGTATCCGGGACGCGAGATGGCGATTCGCGCGGGCGATCTTGACTTTCTCGAGGACCTCCCCTTCGACGGACCCTTCGAACCGGGGAGCGACCGCCTCGTCTTCGGAATGGGCAACATGGGCGACCCACCCTTCGAGCCTTCCGACAGCGAATACTGGCTCGCGCACCCCCTGGGCGAGGGAGCCGACTCTCTCTACCGCTTTCGGAGCGGCGACACCCTGACGCTGTCGCTCCCCGACGGACGCCGGCTGAGGGCGATTCAGCTGGACATCCTCCCCCGGGAGGCGGATGCCCACCGGATCAGCGGCGCCCTGTGGATCGAACCCGAGTCGGGCGCGCTGGTGCGGGCGGTCTACCGGTTGAGCCGGGAGTTCGACGCGGTGCGCGACATTCCCGACCTCAGGAGGGAGGAGGTACGCGGTACTCTCCGGTTCGTGCTCGGGCTCGTCAGGCCGTTTACCTTCGACCTCACCCTGATCGCGGTGGACTACTCGCTCTGGGACCTGAAGGCGTGGCTCCCCCGCAGCATGCGCGTAGAGGGCGAAGCGGCGGCGGGCATCATCAAGATCCCGGTCACCATGGACATCTCCTACCAGATCGAATCGGTGACGCTGGAGGAGGACGAGGACCCGGATCCCGCCGCGGAGCCGGAGCGACCCGCCGGACCCCCGCTCAAGCACGTGCACTTCGAGACCCGCGCCGAGGCGATGGCGTTTATCGCCGAGCTTCTGTCGGGTGAAGAGGGTGTGGCCTACGAGGCCCTCGGGGCCGATGAACCGGGGTTGGTCAACTCTTCCTGGATGATCGCCCCGAAGGAGCGTCACCTCGTCGCCGAGAGCCCCGAACTGCCTCCCCCGATCTGGAAGGACGCGGTCGGGTTTCCGTCGGACGCCGAACTGGAGAGGATGATCGAGAAGCTGGCCGGCCTCCCGGCCCCTTCCGTGGCGCAGGCGGCTCTCGGCTTCCACTGGGGGTGGGCTCGCCCGGATCTCATCCGCTACAACCGGGTTGAGGGTCCCGCCTTCGGGGGACGCGTGGAATCCGCCCTGGGAAGGAACTTCTCGCTGGGCGCCTCGGGGTTCTTCGGGCTGGCCGACCTCAGGCCCAAGGTGCGCCTCGACCTGCAACGCTCGACCATGCTGCGCAGGCTGACGCTGGGAGCCTTTCACGAGCTTCGCCCGACCGATCCCGACGGGAGGTATCTCGACTTCGGCAACTCGCTGAACGCCTTCTTCTTCGGCCGCGACAACGGGGAGTACTACCGGGCCACCGGGGCCGACTTCACCTGGCGTTCTCCCGACGGTGCCCGCGAGTCGTTCACCTTCCGCGCCTACGCGGAGCGGCAGAGCGCGGTCGGCAACGAAATCGATTTCGCGCTCTTCCGCGCCTTCGACGGTGATGGGACGTTCCGGCCGAACATCGAGGCGGACCACGTCGAGGAGGCGGGGGCGGAACTGCGGCTCGCGCCATGGTGGGGGAAGGATCCCGGGAGCGTACAGCTCGGCGTCGAGTTGCAGGGCCGCTGGGCGATGTGGCGCGTGCCGGGAGAGGAACACCGGACCGACTACCAACAGGCCGGCGCAACGCTGCGGAGCATCATTCCCGTGGCCGGCGACGGCTGGCGGCGGTGGAACCTCGGCTTCGAGGCGGCAGCCGGAACCACCTGGGGCGACGCGCCCCTGCAGCGCTCCTGGTTCCTCGGGGGAGGAAGTTCGCTTCGCGGATACTCGGCGTCGGTCGTCTCCGGCATGTCCTTCGCGCGGGGTCGGATCGAAGTGTCGCGCCTTTTCGAGGCCGGTTCCGCAATCCTCTTCGGCGATGTCGGCTGGGCCGGGGACCGCAGCGACTTCGACTCCGACGACATCCTCTACGGGATCGGGGTAGGGGGAAGCGTCCTGGACGGCCTCATCCGCCTCGACTTCTCGCATGGGCTCAAGGGGCCGCACAAGGGATTCCGCGTCGACCTGTACCTGGACGCAATTCTGTAGCAGGGGCGCATCCGCCCCTGTGCGGGTCGGCGCACGGGGGCTGTCGGTTCGGGTCGGCTTGCGCATCCTGCGCCCATCGCTGACCGTGATGTCGACACCCCGCCCCACCTCATACGGGACCGCATCATGACCATGCCCCACCCCACCGTCCCCCTCCCCGCATCCCTTCTCCCGCTGGCAGTTCTGCCCGCCTTCGCGGCGCTCGCCGTCTCCCCCCTCCCCGCCCAGACCCCCGCGCGCCCCGACATCGCCGAACCCTTCAAGGTCGGCACCTTCGAGATCGACGGCGAAGCCCGGGTCGGCATGGTGCTCCGCGACGCCCTCATCGTCGACATCAGCGCGGCCAACCGGTCTCTCGAACGCGACCCCGCATACCCCCGCGTCCCCATGCCCGACGACATGCAGGACCTGATCGCGCGCTACGAGTACGGCGTGAAGCCGCGCCTGTACGAGATCGTCAACCACCTCGCCGCGCACGACATGATCGACGGCGGCGCCCGTCCCGGCTTCATCCGCGCGGTGAACGAAGTCCGCACCCTCCCCCCCATCATGTACCCCGGCAAGATCCTCAACGCGGCGGTCAACTTCTACAGCCACGTGAACGAGACCGGCACCCCCGAGGAGCGAGCCGAGGCCCGCCGCCAGCGCCGCGAGAACCGGGGCGTCCCCTACCTCTTCCTGAAGCCCAGCCGCGGCGCGGTCATCGGCGACGACGACGAGGTGGTGATCCCCTGGGGACGCGACCGCACCGATTGGGAGGTGGAGCTCGGGACGGTGATCGGCCGCGCCGCCAAGTATGTCTCGGCCGAGAACGCGCGGGACTACGTCTTCGGGTACACGGTCACCATCGACATCTCCGACCGGGGCGGGCGCCCTCCGGGGGGCAATCCCCTCACCTCGGACTGGTTCGTGGGCAAGGGTCACGACACCTTCGCCCCCATGGGACCGTGGATCGTGCCGAAGGAGTTCTACGGCGACCCGATGGAGAACCTGCACCAGACCCTCAGCGTGGGCGGCGAGCAGATGCAGGAGGCGCGCGCGGGCGACATGATCCACACTCTCTACGAACTGATCGAGTACGGCTCGTCGATCATCACGCTCTTCCCGGGCGACGTGATCAACAACGGGACGTCGGGGGGTGTGGGGATGGGGACGGCGGTGCGCGGCGAACAGCGCTTCCTGCAGCCGGGCGACGTGATCGAGGCGACGATCGAGGGGATCGGGACGCTCACGATTCCGGTCGTGGGCGAGGCGGAGCCGGCTGGGGGGACGGGGGCCAGGCTGCCGCCGGTGAGGTCGTACCGGGGGCGCGGGTAGCGGCCGCGACGGAGTGCCGGGGGCGGGACTCGAACCCGCATGGGAGTATGCTCCCGGGGGATTTTAAGTCCCCTGTGTATACCGATTTCACCACCCCGGCGGGGGGATGAAACCTAGCAGCCCGTGGATAAAGCCGCCCGAGCACCGAGAACGGCGAGGCGCCGGGCTGGCAAGGCGCGACGAGGGGCCAATAGCCGAGCTATTGGGCTGAGGAGCAACGCAGAGCGGAGCATTGGAGGCGTCAAATGTATACCGGACATGACATTGTGTGAAGTTGTCTTTACGTTGTCGAAGGATGAGGCGAAGCGCCCAGGCCGGATGCATCGCCGCTCAAATGCCGGGGGGATTTTGTCCACGGGCTGTTAGCAGGGAAGGTGCCCGCGGGTGAGGGCGAAGCGGGCTACAGCTTCAGCGGCCGCCTCTCCATCCGGCGCAGGCCCAGCCACGCGATGGCGGTCCACACCGCGAAGTGGTAGAGCACCATCCCGGTGGCCCCCCAATCCCACGCGGCTTCGGACGCGAACCCGCGGGTGAGGTCATCGATGCCGCTCACCGGGAAGAGGACGAACGGAAGAACGCCCCGCGCCAGCCCCGCAATCGCCGAGGTCGACTGTTCGGCAAGCGGCAGGACCCCGGACGATACGCCCGAGGCCAGGTAGAACACCATGCCGAAGAACGCCGCCCTGCGAATCCCGTGCGCGGTAATGGCGAAGCTGACCGCGCAGGCGAGCACGCCTTCCAGACAGACGCTCACGAGGTTCCCGACCCCGGTGGCGGAAGCGGTCTCGCCCGGCAGCACCGACACAGCGGCAACCAGACCGAAGACGAGCATCGCGGCCAGGGCGACGGCCTGCACGCCCAGGTAGCGCCACATGTAGAAGGAGCTGAGCGGCATCGGGTGCTGCGCCCACAGCATGATCGCGGTGCTTTCGCGCTCGTTCGCCACCATCCCGCCGGGCAGGAGGAATGCGAACAGGATGGAGCCGAAGGCGAAGAAGAGGCCCAGCGTGCCGAAGAGGAAGATCATGGCGCCGCTGCGCGCCACCTCACCGAGTTGCTCGTCCGACGGCGGTTCCTCACCTCCGAACGCCGCGTCCATCCTCTCCGCCGCCCCCACCACGTCGTACACGTTGGTCAGCACCGCCAACCCCACGCCGAACAGGAACACCACCAGCGCGAACTTCCACTTCCGCCGCACCGCATTCCGGATACTCGCCTTGATGATGTTCATGACACCGCTCCCTCCAGCCCGAGGAACTCCGCTTCCAGGAACTCGCGCGTGAAGCCCCCTTCCGGCTGCTCCACCACACGCCCGCGCGCATCGTCGATCAGCAGCACCCGGTCGCTCATCATGGCCAGTTCGCCGAGGTCATGGCTGGCGACCAGGATGGTCATGCCACCGCGAATCTCCTCGACCTGTCTGCGGAGGCGGATGCGCTGTCCCGGATCGAGTCCCGACTCGGGTTCGTCCAGGAAGAGGAGGCCGGTCGGCCGCATCAGGGCCATGGCGAGAGCCAGCCGGCGCCGCATTCCCTTGGAGAGTTTGTCGACGAGGACACCCGTGTCGTAGTCCACCCCCGCCAGGCGGCAGGCGCGATCGACATCGGCGCCGGGGCCGGCCGCGGACGCCGCCATCGTGAGCAGGGCGTCGCAGACCCAGCCGGCGGGCAACGCGGTGTCCTCCGCCAGGTAGCCCACGCCGTGGCGGCGCCGGTAGTCCGCGGGAGCGACGCCGGCTACCGCCGCCTGGCCCCCGACCGCCGCCAGCACGCCCAGCAGGGTCCGGAAGAGGGTGGTCTTGCCGGAGCCGTTGGGGCCGACCACCGCGAGCACCTCGCCGGGCACCACATCGAGGGTGAGTCCGCCCAGGACCGGCCGTCCCTTCCGATAGCCGACGTCCAGGTCGAGGAGTTTGAGTTCGGCGGGGCCGCCGTTCAACGTCGTGGTTGGCATGGATTCCCTTCGGTTCGATGGCGTGCAGGAAGCGCGAGCGTCGCGTCAGAGGATTGTCTTGCCGAGCGCGGAGGCCACCAGGCCCACGGCCAGCGCCGCCGTGTGGTTGCGGTCGTCCAGGACGGGATTGAGCTCGACGACCTCCAGGCTGAGCAGCCGTCCCGAGCGCGCCGCCTTCTCGCATACGAGGTGACCCTCGCGATACGTCAAACCGCCCTGGACCGGCGTGCCCACACCCGGCGCGACGCGCGGGTCGAGCGCGTCGAGGTCGAGGGACAGGTGGAAACCGGCGGTTCCGGCGTTGGCGCGTTCGAGCGCCTCGTCCATGCAGGTGGCGACTCCCCGTTCGTCGATCTCCGACATGGTGAACACCCGTACGCCGAGCTCGGAGATGAGTCTCTTTTCGCCCGCGTCCAGCTCGCGCGCGCCCAGCACGCTCGCGTTCGCCGGCTTGACGCTGGGGACCCGGTGGGTCAGACGCGGGTGGCCGCGCCCAAGCAGCACCGCCAGCGACATGCCGTGGATGTTGCCGCTCGGAGTGGTCTCGGGACGGTTCATGTCCGCGTGGGCGTCCACCCAGATCACGCCGATGGACCGGTTGCGCTGCCGGTAGTGCTCCGCCACCGCGGCCACCGAGCCGATCGAGAGCGAGTGATCGCCGCCCAGGACGAGCGGGAAACAACCGCCTTCGAGGCCCGCCCTGACCGCTTCCCGCGTCCGCCCGACCACATTGGCGATCTCGTCGAGGAAGCGAAGGGCGCTCTCGCCGGCCTCGGTCGTCTCCAGTCCGCCCGCCGTGATGGTGCCGAACTCGGTCACGTGATGGCCGATGGATTCCAGCTCCCGCGTGATCCCCGCGATCCGCAGCGCCGAGGGCCCCATGTCGACCCCTCGGCGGCCCGCCCCCAGGTCGATCGAGACGGAAACCAGGGCGATGTCGCGGACGGCGGGCTCTTTGCTGGCAACTGTTCGCACTACTATACTCGTCGTTCGCCTTGAGGTCGTTGCGGTAGGGTGCCGGGAGGGGCGCTCCGGCAGCACCGCGGAAGATAGTCCCTTTAAAGATATGGAGTCGGCGCATGCGCTACCTCAGGAGCGGCCCATGGACGGCCGCGCTGCTGCTCCTCGCTCCCCTGGCGCTCCTGGCCCAGGAGGAAGAGAAACTGGACCCCGACCGGGGTCTCCCCCTCGAACCCGCCCGCTGGGCGCGCTTCACCACAAGCGAGGGGACGTGGATCTCGCTGGACGTGAGCCCCGACGGGCAGACGATCGTCTTCGACCTGGTGGGCGACCTCTACTCGATGCCCATCACCGGTGGCGAGGCCACGCGGCTGACCGGCGGCATGGGCTACGACATGCAGCCCCGCTTCAGCCCCGACGGAGAGCAGATCGTCTTCGTCTCGGACCGGAGCGGCGACAACAACGTCTGGCTGATGCCGTCCGCCGGAGGCGAGCCGCGGCAACTCAGCAAGGGGGTCGGGAGCTACTTCCTTTCGCCCGACTGGATGCCGGACGGCAAGTACGTGATCGTTTCGAGGGCCGTGGGCCTCGGTCCGTTCGGGGGGCTCGAGAAGCTCTGGCTCTATCACATCGACGGCGGTACCGGACTGGAGATGGTCGGCGGAAGCGCGGGACAGCGGATGCTCGGCGCCGCCGTCGACGCCGAGGGACGCTACATCTGGTACGCGCAGCGCATCGGCACATGGCAGTACAACGCAATCTTCCCGCAGTACCAGATCTGGATGTACGACCGGAAGACGGGCACCCGGACGCCGATGACCGCCCGCTACGGCTCGGCGTTCCGGCCCGTGCTCTCGCCGGACGGGCGGCTCCTGGCCTACGGCAGCCGCGACGACGCCGACACGGGACTCCGGCTCCGCGAACTCGACTCCGGGAAGGAGCGGTGGCTCGCCTACCCGATCCAGCGCGACGACATGGAGTCGACGGCGTCGATGGACGTGCTTCCCGGCTACTCGTTCACCCCCGATTCGGAGGCGCTCGTGATCTCCTACGGCGGGGGGATCTGGCGGGTCCCGGTGGACGGAAGCGACCCCGTGGAGATCCCCTTCACGGCGAACGCCGAGATCGCGATCGGCCCCGAGGTGGAGTTCGAGTATCCCATCGAGGACACGCCCACCTTCACGGTCAAGCAGATCCGGGATGCGCGTGCCTCGCCGGATGGGAGCAGGATGGTCTTCACCGCGCTGGACCGGCTGTACGTCGCGGACCTGCCCGCTGGGGAACCGCGCCGCCTGACCGGCGAAGAGGTGGGCGAGTTCCAGCCCATCTGGTCGCCCGACGGGCAGGATATCGCCTACGTGACCTGGGACCAGGACGCCGGGGAGGGACACATCAGGCGGATCTCCGCCAGCGGTGGCTCCCCCAGGAACCTGACCACCGTCCCGGCCTACTATCAGCAGCCGGCATGGTCGCCGGACGGCGAGCGAATCGTCGCGGTCCGCTCGACGGCACGGACGGTACGGGAGTCGCTCGGCACCAACGCCTCCGCCCAGGCGGCGGAGTTCATCTGGATTCCCGCCACCGGCGGCGACGAGACCGTGATCGGGCCAACCCTCGGCCGGCGCGCGCCGCACTTCACCCAGGACCCGGACCGCATCTACTACTACGGCAGTCTGCGCGCGGACCCGATCCCCGGGTCTCCACCCTCTCCCGGGGGCTTCGGCACCGCACTCTCGTCGGCGCGCTGGGACGACACCGACAAGCGGGGACACCTGCGCGTGACGGCCCGCGCCAACATCTCCGCGGGCAGCTTCCGCACGGGTTCCAGGCGCTCCGAGACCTCCGATCTCGTGTTGCCGCAGGAGGATTTCGAAGAGAAGGAGCCCGCCGAGATCGACTTCCGCCTCGGCGCGGGGTTGGTCCAGATGGCCCCGCGGGGAGATTGGGCGCTTGCGGCGGTGGGCGACGACCTGTACGCGGTGCTGGTTCCCGACGTGGGACCGTCCGTGCCCACCATCGAGGTCGGCAAGCCGGACTCGGCCGCGGTCCCCGCCTACAAGCTCAACGACCTCGGCGTGGAATTCCCTTCCTGGGGAGCGGACGGGCACACCGTCCACTGGTGGCTGGGCAACGCGCTCTTCACCTACGACATGGACGCGGCCGCGGAGGACCCCGACTACGTCCCGTCCGAACAGCAGTTCGAGGTGATCGCCGACCGCGACATCCCGCAGGGCACGGTCGTACTGCGTGGCGCGCGCGCGATCACCATGAACGGCGACGAGATCGTCGAGAACGCCGATGTCGTGGTCACGAACAACCGGATCGTGTCGGTGGCCGCGGGGCCGGGCGAAGTGCCCGAGGGCGCGACCGTCATCGATGTCGCGGGCAAGACCATCGTCCCGGGTTTCGTGGACACGCACGCGCACATGTGGAACCTGTGGACCTTCCACTGGGCGCGCTCCTGGATCTACGAGGCCAACCTGGCGTACGGCGTAACCACGACCCGCGACCCCCAGACCGCCACCACCGACGTGCTCTCGTACGAGGACCTGGTGCGGGCGGGACGCATGGTCGGGCCGCGCGTCTACTCGACCGGTCCGGGGGTCTTCTCCCAGGACTTCATCAGCAGTTACGAGCACGCGCTGGACGTGCTCACCAAGTACAGCCGCTACTACGACACCAAGACCTTCAAGATGTACATGACCGGCAACCGCCGGCAGCGCCAGTGGCTGATCATGGCCTCCCGCGAACTCGGGCTCATGCCCACCACCGAGGGCGGTCTGGAGTACCGCCTCAACCTGACCCACGCGATCGACGGCTACCCCGGCATCGAACACTCGCTCCCGATCGTGCCCGCCTACAACGATGTGGTGGAGCTCTTCGCGGAATCGGGAACCGTGAACTCGCCCACGCTGCTGGTCACCTACGGCGGCCCCTGGGTCGAGAACTACTTCTACACGCGCTGGGACGTCTTCGGCGACGAGAAGCTGACCCACTTCACGCCCCGCCGCGAACTGGACAACAAGGCGCGGCGCCTCCAGACCGAAGGGCCCGGGGCGGGCGCCTGGTTCATGGAGGACGAATATGCGCACCCGAAGCATGCGGGCTGGCTGGCCGAACTCGTCGAGGGCGGCGGCCGCACGGGCGTGGGCAGCCACGGCCAGCTGCAGGGTCTGGGCTTCCACTGGGAGCTGTGGGCCATGCAGAGCGGCGGGATGGACGAACACGACGCGCTCCGCGCGGCCACGCTGATGGGCGCCGAGGCGATCGGACTCGGCGGCGACCTGGGTTCGATCGAGCCGGGGAAGCTGGCCGACCTGGTGATCCTCGACGCGAACCCGCTCGACGACATCCGCAACACGAACACGGTGCACCAGGTGATGATGAACGGACGACTCTACGACGGTGATACGCTCGACGAGCTCTGGCCCCGGCAGCGATCCGCGCCGTACGAGGCGTGGAGGCATGTCGCCCCGAACGTCCGCGCCGGGATGAAGGGAGGTGAGAAATGAGCCCCCGTACGAGGTTCCTCGGATCGGCGGCGCTGGCGGCGCTCGCGCTCGCAGTCCTGGATGCGCCGGCGGAGGCCCAGCGGCCGGGAGGACGCCAGAACCCGCTGCCGCTCCGCAGCGCGCGGACGGCGGAATTCACGGCCACGGAAGGAACGTGGATCTCGCTGGACGTGAGCCCCGACGGTCAGATGATCGTCTTCGACCTCCTGGGCGACCTGTACACGATGCCCATCACGGGGGGCAAGGCATCTCCACTCCTCACCGGGATGGCCTACGAGGTGCAGCCGCGTTTCAGTCCGGACGGCGAGTCGGTGGTCTTCGTCTCCGACCGCAGCGGCGGGGACAACATCTGGACGATGCGCCTGGACCGCACCGACACCACGCAGGTCACGCGCGGCAACAACAACCTCTACCTGTCGCCCGAGTGGGAGCCCAGTGGGGACTACATCGTTGCGAGCCGCTCGAGCGGACTGGGAGGCTCGGCCCAACTCGTCATGCTCAGGCCCGAGCGGGGGGCCCCGGCGTCGCTGAGCGGTCTGGCCGGCGGCAAGTCCATCGGAGCCGCCTTCAGCCCCGACGGACGCTACCTCTGGTACGCCCGGTCGTTCTCGGACTGGACGTACAACGCCACCTTCCCGATCTACCAGGTGTACCGCTACGACCGGGAGAGGGCCACGAGTTCGGTCATGACCGGCCGCTACGGCTCGGGCATGCGGCCCGCGATCTCACCCGATGGCCAGTGGCTCGTCTACGCCACGCGCTGGGGCACCGAGACCGGTCTGCGCAAGCGCGATCTCGCGACGGGCAACGAGGAGTGGCTGGCGTATCCGGTGCAGCGTGACGAAAAGGAGTCGCGGGCCCCGCTGGACGTGATGCCGGGCTACTCGTTCACCCCCGACGGCTCGGCGATCGTGGTTTCGTACGGCGGGAAGATCTGGAAGGTGCCGATGGACGGGAGCGACCCGGCCGAGGTCCCCTTCGAGGTCCCGGTCAAGCTGGCGATCGGTCCCGAGGTGGAGTTCGCCTACCAGATCGACACGGCAGCGATGGTGACCGCGAGCCAGGTGCGTACGCCGGTTGCGTCCCCCGCGAGCGACCGGATGGCCTTCGTCGCCTTCGACCGCCTCTGGGTGCAGGAGATGCCCGATGGGGAACCGATGCGGCTCACCGGGCGGGACGAGGGCGAATTCCACCCGCAGTGGTCGCCCGACGGACAGTGGATCGCCTACGTGACCTGGGACGACGCCGAGGGCGGCCACATCAAGAAGGTGGCAGCGAGCGGTGGCGAGCCCGTTCAGCTGAGCGCCACCCCGGCGGCCTACTCGAACGTGGCCTGGGCGCCCGGAGGCGACCGGGTGGTCGCGACGCGCAGCGCCGCGGGCGACCTGATGGCGGGTTCCGGCCTCTTTGCGGGGCCGCTCGGGGGCACATTCGTGTGGGTGCCCTCGGATGGCATCGAGCCCGCCGAGCCCGAAGTGATCTCTCCGACCGGGATCCGGGACGTGATGCACTTCGCGGCCGACGAGCCCGACCGCATTTACGCCTACAGCCCGATCGAGGGGCTTGTGTCGTTCCGCTGGGACGGGACCGACGTGAAGAGTCACCTCCTGGTGAGGGGTATGGTGGGTGCACCCGGTGTCGTCGACCCGCACCCGGACCAGTGGGAGTACCTGCCCAGGCGGGTGTTCCCGTGGCGGAAGACCCCCGACCCCACGGACCCCGATCCCGACCGCGACCCGCCCGCCGAACCGGGGTTCCCGCAGCCCGCGGGGCTTGTGATCCTGTCACCGAAGGGGGACCGGGCTCTCGCCCAGATCGGACGCGACATCTACGTGGTGGACATTCCGGAGGCGGGCTCACAGCCGGCTTCCGTCGTGACCACGCCGGGCTCGTCGCGCAAGCTGACCGACGTCGGCGGGGAGTTCCCGTCGTGGGCGCCGGACGGCTCCTCCGTGCACTGGTCGCTGGGCAACGTGCTCTTCTCCTACGACCTGGACTTCGTGGAGGAGGAGGAGGAGGAGGTGAAGGAGATCCGCCACGCTCGCAGGCTGATCCGCGCGCGGGCCATCGCCATCTCCGACACGCTCAGGGAGAAGCGCGCCGAGGCCGACAGCATCAGGAAGGAGGACGAGGAGGTGCCCGACTCGCTGGAGGCGGAGATCGACCGGCTGATCGCGGACTCCGTGCAGGTGGTGGCCGATTCGCTCCTCGCGCGCGCGGACTCGATACGGCAGGCCGCGGAGGAGTACGCGGAGAAGGCCGGCAGGATTCGCGAAGGCGACAAGGAGTTCCTGGAAGACTCGACCGAATCCTACGAGGCGAAGGAGCGGAAGATCGAGGCCACGCTGCCGCGGGATGTCCCGCGCGGCACGGTCGCGCTCACGGGAGGGCGCATCATCACGATGGCGGACCAGCCGGGTGACACCACCGGAGAACCCCACGTGATCGAGAACGGGGTGGTGGTCGTCACCGACAACCGGATCGTCGAGGTCGGGATGGCCGACTCGGTCGAGATCCCGGACAGCGCGGTGGTGATCGATGTGGCCGGCAAGACGCTCGTTCCCGGCTTCGTCGACACGCACTACCACGCCCAGTGGCTCGTCCCCGAGGTACATCCGGAGGAGGTGTGGCAGTACCTGTCCACGCTTTCCTACGGCGTCACGACCACCCGCGACCCGCAGACCGCGGTCACCGACATCCTCAGCTACACCGACCGCGTCCGCACGGGCGGCATGACGGGTCCGCGCATCTACTCGACCGGCCCGGGGGTCTTCAGCAGCGAGAACATCCGCGACGCCGACCACGCGAAGACGATCCTGCGGCGTTACGCCCAGTACTTCGACACGAAGACGCTCAAGATGTACATGAGCGGCAACCGCCAGCAGCGGCAGTGGATCATCCAGGCTGCGCGCGAGCTGAGGCTGATGCCAACCACCGAGGGCGGACTCGATTACAAGATCGACATGACCCACGCGATCGACGGGTATCCCGGCATCGAGCACAACCTGCCGATCACGCCGATCTACTCCGACGTGGTGGAGCTCTTCGAGGAATCAGGGACGACGAACTCCCCCACCCTGCTGGTGTCGTACGGGGGGCCGTTCGGCGAGAACTACTACTACGTGACCGAGAACCCCCACGACGACGAGAAGCTCAACGTGTTCGCGCCGGCGGACTACATGGACGCGAGGACGCGGCGGCGCGGTTCCGGCGCAGGAGGCAGCCCCGGCCCGGCCGGATGGTTCCTGGAGGAGGAGCACGTCTTCCCCCGCCACGCCGAATTCGTGAAGCAGATGCTCGAGGCCGACGGCCGCGTGGGCGTCGGAAGCCACGGGCAGATCCAGGGCGTCGGGTATCACTGGGAGATGTGGGCCATGGGGGCCGGCGGGGCGTCACCTCACGACATCCTGAGGGCGGCCACGATCCTCGGTGCCGAGGCGATCGGGTTCGGCGCCCAGCTCGGCAGCATCGAGAAGAACAAGTTCGCCGACATCGTAGTGCTGAACTCGAATCCGCTCGACGATCTGCGCAACACCGTCGACATCCGCTACGTGATGAAGGACGGCCGGCTGTACGACGGGATGACGCTCGACGAGGTGTACCCCCAGGCGCGTGCAATGGAGCGCAAGCGCCAGGCGGAACCGGATGCGAACGATGCGGCGGCCGGGATAAGGAGGCGGTAGTTGCGGTAGGAGATAACTACCCACGAATCTGGCTAGATTTTCTGGCTAGATTCCGGTTGGGTGTCCGGACGTGGCCGTCCGGCACGGGAGCGGGGGGGGGGCGCCCCCGGGGGTTTAAGCGGGGGGGGGGATTTTTTTTGGGGGCGCCCCCCCGAACCCCCCCCGCCGGGGGGGGCGACGGGAGGGCACGCCGGCCC
>JAPPNO010000129.1:67807-121793 GCA_028873845.1 Gemmatimonadota bacterium
ATTCTGCTTTTTTTTTGGGTCTATTTGCGGGTGGGGTGCCGGGCGGGGCCCGGCGGGCCGGGGCGGGCCCGGGGGTAAACGTTTTTTCCGGGGCGGGCCGCTCTTTGCATTCGGCGCACGACACGCGTACCGGCGCCGCGTGGGTCACAGGCTCGTCAGCGACGCGTCCAGATCACGATGACCCCGCAGCTCGCTCCGGTCGAAGTGTACTGCGCCGGCATGCCCGCGGTGGACGGGTAGATCTCGACGCCCGCGACCACGCCGGGAGTCAGCAGGTGGTCGATTCCGGCCGGTTCCTCTCCGCCCCGGTGAACCAGGATGTCGTCGAGGTATACCCGCGGAAAACAGTAGTTCCCCTGCAGGTCGCCGATCCGGCCGCTGCGGAGAACGATCGACTTGTCGATGCCGTCGGCATGCACGAGCACCCCCGGGATGCCCTGGAACATGTCGGTCATCTCGGCAGGCCCGCGGAATTCGATGTCTTCGCGATCGATGAACTCTCCGAACCCCTCGGACTGGCGCTCATAGAAGCCGGTCTTCTGCAGCGCCACCTCACGTCTCTCCACCACGACCTCCAGGGGTGCGAGCTGCACGGGATCCACCGAGAGCGAAGCCTGAACGTTCGTCACCCGACCCCGAATCACCTCGATCGAATCCGACCTCGTGGCGTAGCCGAACTGCGAGAAGCCGATCACATGCCAGCCGGCAGCCAGCTCCTCCAGCATGAAGCGGCCGCGTCCATCGGTCAGCGTGCCTCCCTGTCCGCCGTCGAGCTGCACCCGCGCCCCGGCGAGGGGGGACCCGGAATCCCGGTCGGTCAGCACGCCCATGATACCCGTGATGACCTCGCTGCCCGACACGATGACCGGTGCCATCGCCGTTTGAAAACCTCCTGCGCGGAACACGTTGAAGTCGCCTACCGCCGGGTTGTACGCCGGGTGCGTAAGCTGGAGCCGATACCCGCCGATCGCGATCCGCTCCACCGAGAACTCGCCGTTGACGTCGGTTTCGAAGCGAAGGCCGAGCCCCTCCACCACCACCGCCACTCCCTCGATGGGCTCCCCGGTTATCGCATCGATCACCCTGCCGGTGATGGCGACGAATTCACGTTGGGGCACCTGCGCAGCCACTGCCCCACTCCCCGCGAGGAGTGTCATGGCGAGGCACGCCGGAAAAATCGGGAATCGCAAGATTCGCATCACTCTACCTCCTCTGTGACTGTCCCGCCCCGGGGGGTTCCACTCTCCACCACCACTGGGTGGGCAGCGGCCTCCGGCGCGGCCAGACCTCGGTCAGTGTGGCCGCCTCGTAGAGACGGCCGTTCTTCATTACGTATTCGATGTCTATCGTGTTGTCCAGGTTGTCCAGCGGGTTGGACCCCAGAACCTGCAGGTCGGCCAGCTTGCCCTCCTCCAGCGACCCGATGTCCCCCGCGAGCCCGATCGCGTCGGCACTCATGAGGGTCGCCATGCGCAGTGCGTCGTGGTTGTCCATGCCACCCGATGCCATCATCCACAGTTCCCAGTGCGTGCCCAGGCCCTGGACCTCGCCGTGGGATCCCAGCCCGGCCTGTCCCCCCGCTTCCATCCACTTCACCAGTTGTTCGGCGTGCAGGAAGTGCGGGTACTGGTCGTCGCGGTACCAGGTGGTGGTCTTCCACTTGTCAAGTTCGTCGTGCGGGGTGAAGGTGCGCAATCTCTCGATCTCGTCCAGGTTGGTGCGCGTCAGGTAGTACTGGCGGCCGGAAGGCCCCCCATAGGCGACGATGAGAGTGGGCGTGTAGACCATTCCGCTGAAGGCGCCCAGCTGGACGACATCGCGGTAGAACGGGCTGATCGGGAGGTTGTGTTCGAGGCCGGCGTAGCCGTCCTGGGCGAGGGTCAGGTTCATGGTGAAATTGGAGCCGCCCTCGGTGGTTGGCGTAAGGCCGAGCTCGCGGGCCGCCATGATGATCCACTGCCGCACCCTGCGGTCGCCCGCCATGTACTGCTTGATCGTGAGCGTGTTGAAGTGGTCCGAGTAGCGCCGGAGCACGTCGCGCGCGTCGTCGAGGCTGGAGATGGCGTCGCTGCTGAAGACGCCCGGGCCGGTCGAGTAGATGCGCGGCCCGATGAGTTCGCCGGTCTCCATGAGGTCGCTGTAGGTGACCACGTCCTCCGACGATGTCTGGGGGTCGCGCTGCGTGGTTACGCCGTAGGCCAGTTGCGCAAGGAACTGGGAGACCTGGCCGCGGTGCACCCCCCACGCGACCCAGGCGTGTGCGTGGATGTCCACCAGTCCCGGCAGAATCGTCTTGCCGGACATGTCGCGCACTTCGGCGCCCTCGGGGACGGCCACGCTCCCGGTGGCGCCCACGGCGGCGATCCGGTTGTCCCGTATGACGATGTCGCCGCGGGGAAGCACCTCGTCGCCGCGCATGGTGATCACGCGCGCCCCGCTGAGAACGACCGTGCCGCGCGGCTTGTCCTTCGCGACCGTGATCTCCACGTCATAGCGGGCCGCCTCGTAGACCGGTCCGTCTTCGGCGGCGTCCTCTTCGTCCCCCTCGGCCACGACGACGTCGGCGGAGTCCCCGGCAGCCTCGTCCGCGGTGTCCGGACTCTCCGCTTCGGTTTGCCGCCGGGCGCGCGCCGCGGCCACCGAATCGGCCACCAGGGAGTCGCTCAGGGCGACATCGTGCAGGAAGAAACTGCGCCCGATGGAGTAGAAGCCGGCCGAACCGTCCGGATTCCATCCCACGAAGTCGCCGCCGATCCTCGTGAGCCGGCGGGTGGGCATGGAGGACGAGGAGGCTACCGACACGGTGGGCGCCTGGCCGCCCGCCGGAGGCACCGTGATCATGTACACGTTGCGGTTGGCCCGCACAATGGCTCGCCTGCCGTCCGGCGAGAGCACGACTTCGTCGGGTGCGCCCCCCGCCCCGGGACCCCCCCGCGACGGCGCGCTCACCTTGACGACGGTGCGGATGTCGGTGCCGTCGTAGCGCATCGACAGCAGCCCCTCCGCGCCCGCCCAGACGTAGATGCGGTCCGGGTCCGGTCCCGGGTGCGGGGCGTTGCGTCCCTGCTGGGTCGCACCCCGTCCGACCCACGCGATCCGCGTCGGTTCCCCGCCTTCCGCGGGCAGCCACACGTACTCGAGTTCGGCGGCGGGACCATGGGAGCCGAAATCCTCCAGCGTGCGCATGCGGTGCATCTTCGAGCCACGCACGGCCAGGATGCGCGTCCCGTCACCGTTGTACGCCACCCGGTCGAAGAATGCCGGGGCGGTGCTCAGCCTCTCCGGCTCCCCGCCTCCGTCGGCGCGGATCCGCCGGATGTCCCCGCCGGTGGAGTCGTTCCAGGTGACATAGGCGATGTGGCGCCCGTCCGGGGACCAGGCGGGACCGTGCTCGACGTCGGTGGAGGAGGTGAGGCGGCGGGCGTCGCGGATGTACGGGTAGCCCTCCGTCTGCGTCCCCCCGGGCTCGGGCAGGGTGCCGATCCAGAGCCGGTCCAGGGCCGCGAAGACCAGTTGGCGGCCATCGGGCGAAGGGCGTGCACCCCGGATCTGGGAGACGGTCAGGGTGGAGTCGTCGATGGGGTAGTCGAACTTCACGAGCGGGCCGAGTTCCTGCTGCACGTGCGCCGTGAAGGGGATTTCGGCCGTCTCCCCCGAGGGCACGTCCACCCGCATGATCCTGCCGCCGTAACTCGTGATCAGCGCGCGCGAATCCGGAGTCCAGGCCGAGCCGGGATAGACGTCGCGGTCGCGCATGCCCCCGCCCTGCGAGTCGTCGCGCTGCACATCCATGACGAGCCAGGTCTCTTCGCCGCTCGACAGATCGAGCAGCCGGAGCGCCTGGCGCGCGTCGTAGCGGGTGGCGTACACCAGCCAGCGCCCGTCGGGGCTCGGCATCGGCCGAAAGGCGCCCTCGTGTTCGTGCGTGCGGACGAAGGCGTCCCCCGTCTCGCGGTCCAGCAGCGCGATCTGGTAGTCCCCGATCCGGCGCGCCGAACTGCGCCCTGAGTGATCCGGGCCGAAGTGATGGGGTTCCGGGTCCGCGGCCGGGTCCCCCAGCGCCGCGAAGCCACCTCCCGGATTGCCCCTGACATTGACCCACAGGTACCGGGGATCGGAGCCGAAGGCGGCGCCGATGTGCGAGGGAGGCGGCGGGCCGCCTTCGACCCGGTGTCCGGTCAGCTGGATGCCCGAACCGCCGTCCTCGTGGTAGAGCCACAGTTGCGATCCCTTGTTGGCGATGACGTACTCGCCGTCGGGCGTCCACAGCGGAGACATGTAGCTGTCGCGCCGGGTGTCGGTCAGCTGGCGGGCCCCGGTCCCGTCGGCGCCGGCCACCCAGAGGTTCTCGGAACCGTTGCGGTCGCTCACGAAGACGAGTTCGGCGCCATCGTGCGAGTAGCGCGGCTGCATGTCGTAGCCCGGGCCGCTGGTGATGCGGGTCGCGGTGCCGCCGCCGACGGGCAGGGTGTACAGATCCCCCAGCAACTCGAAGACGATGGTCTGCCCATCCGGCGACAGGTCGAGCGATATCCAGGAGCCCTCGTCGGTCGTGAAGTCGAGCGTGCGTGCCGGGATGAGGGGGAGGGAGTTCGTGCGCTGCGCCGCGCGGGCGGCACTGTCGTTCTGCTCGGCCGTCTGGGCGAGGATGGGCACCGCCGCGAGTGTCGCCACCAGAGGCGCAAACCCGGCCCCGGCGACGCGTGGAAACCTGATCAGCGTCTCGTCCAGATCAGGATGGTTCCGCAGAAGGTGCCATGCCCCTGGTATTCGGGCGGAAGGCCACTCACCGACGCGTACACTTCGACCCCGGCAACCACACCCGGATCCACGAATGTGTCCAAACGGGCGGGCTCGTCTCCCCCGCGGTGGGCGATGATGCCGTCGATGTAGACGCGGGGAAAGCAGCGCTGGTAGATGTCGGTGGGCCTCCCGGGTCCCGGGTCGTCGTCGGCCAGCGTCCTCGGCTCCAGGGTCATGTGGCGGCCACTGCGGAGCACCACCCATTTCTCAAGCTGGTTCAGCGGGTCGGCGTACAGGTCGACACCCGCCATCCCGCTGAAGAGGTCCGTCATTTCACTCGGCCCCCGCATTTCGATCTCTTCGCGGTCAATGAACTTCCCGAAGCCCGTCTTCTGCCGGTGGTAGAATCCCCTTCTCTGCAACACGATCTCGCGCCTCTCGACGGAGACTTCGATGGGGTCGAGCTGAACGGGATCGACGGACAGCGAAACCTCCACGGTCGTGACCCGCCCGGGCACTACCCGGATCGTGTCCGCCCGCGGGGTGTAGCCGATCATCGAGAACCTGACCACGTGCTGGCCGCCGATGAGCCGGTCGAGCACGAACTCGCCTCGCAGGTCCGACAGGACCCCCTGCGTCCCGCTGCCCATCGCGACGTGCACACCGGAGAGCTGGGAACCCGAGTTGCGGTCGGTGACCACCCCGATGATCCCCGTCATGAGTTCGTCCGACCCCCGGCCCAGCGGCTTCATCGACGTGACGAAGCTGCCGGGACGCATGACCGTGAATTCGCCCACCGCCGGATTGTAGTCCGTGTGGGAGAGTTCGAGCCGGTATTCACCCACGAGGATCGTGGACACCTGGAATTGCCCATCCGCGTCCGTTTCGGCCCTGAGGTTTCCATCGGGACCCGCGCCCGCGCCGCGCACGACAACTTCCACGCCGGCGATGGGATCTCCGGTGACCGCATCCACCACGCGGCCCGTGATCGAAACCGGATCCCCCCGCCTTTCCTGGGACATCGCGTCGCCTGGTGCAGCCAGCAGGACCGCCGACAGCGCCAGGGCGGCGGCCGCGATCAAAGGCCCGCGAACTACCGCTCGAGGGCGACCTGTCCAAATCCGAGGCGGTCGTACCAACTGACTCAAATCGATCATGTCTCTTGCCTCCAGGCCGGATTGAATGCACTTCGCAGATTCCCGGAGCCCGTCTCGGCCGGCGAGCGACAGATCATGGAAACGAAGCACGCTGCCGCGCCCGACCGTCTCCCCCGTTCGGCCACCGGTTGCCAGGACTCCACAAGCAGAATACGCATTTCATTCGAGGACGTTACCCGAAAAACCTAGGTATCGGAACACGCCGTCGCCAGTCCCGAGCGAGAACACCTGAAGCCCGCTCTGGTGCTCCGGCCGTGACCTGGCGACGCACCCTAACCTTTGCTACCCCCTTGATTCACACCGAGTTCCCGGCTATGAATGGGAAAACGGGTCTTCGCCGCATGGCGAGTACCGAATCGATGACACGGCGATTTGTGGCGTATTGCGGCCGGGAACAGCTAAAAAGCCACCCGCAGCGTGCGGGTCCCTCCCGGGCCACCGGATCAGGGCCGGGGTCTTTCCCTGTCGCGTCACGCCACGCGTCGCCCCGCGGGAGCCGGCCTGTGCCGGAGACCCCGCCGCGCCGGGGTGCCGGCGGAGGAGGCTTGGCAGCAAGTGAGATCGACCAGGGCGGGTGGCATGAAGCGCACGACCCGGGGCAGCCGGACCGCCGATGCGACCGGGATCACCGGCGGGACGCCCCCGCCCATGGGCGGCGGACGCGACCGGGCGGGCGGCCGGATCCGGCAGCTGCCCGGCGAGCGCATCATGGTCCTCGACGGCGCCATGGGGACCATGATCCAGGGGTACGGCCTGGGAGAGGCCGACTTCCGCGGCGACCTCTTCCCCTCCCACTCCACCCCGCTCCTCGGCAACAACGACCTCCTCTCGCTGACCCGTCCCGACGTCATCGGCGAAATCCACCGCGCCTACCTGGCCGCGGGTGCCGACATCATCGAGACGAACACCTTCAGCTCCACCCGGCTGCCCATGTCCGACTACGGGGTCGAGGACGCCGTGGCGGAGATCAACCTCGCGGCCGCGCGGACCGCGCGGGAGGCCGCCGACGAGTACACGGCCCGCACCCCGGAACGGCCCCGCTTCGTGGCCGGGATCCTCGGGCCGATGAACCGCACGGCGTCGATCTCGGCCGACGTGAACGACCCCGGTGCGAGGCAGGTCACCTTCGAGGAGCTCCGGGCCGCGTACGAAGAACAGGCCCGCGCCCTGATCGCGGGCGGCGTGGACCTGCTCATGGTCGAGACCGTCTTCGACACGCTTAACGCGAAGGCGGCCCTCTTCGCCATACTGGAATTGCGGGACGAGGCCGGACTCGACATCCCGGTCATGATCTCGGGAACGATCACCGACCAGAGCGGGCGCACGCTGACCGGGCAGACGCCGGAGGCCTTCTACAATTCACTCCGGCACGCCGCCCCCCTGTCCTTCGGGCTCAACTGCGCGCTGGGGCCCGATGCCCTGCGCCCCTACCTGCAGGAGCTCGCCACGGTCTGCGAGAGCTGGGTGAGCTGCCATCCCAACGCGGGGCTGCCCAACGAATTCGGCGGCTACGACCTGTCGCCCGAGGACATGGCGCGCACGATGGGCGAGTTCGCGCGCGCAGGCTTCCTCAACTTCGCGGGCGGGTGTTGCGGAACAACCCCGGAGCACATTGCGGCGATCGCCGAAGCGGTGGATGGCGTCGCTCCGCGGCCGCGCCCCGAGCACCCCGTGCGGACCCGCCTGGCGGGGCTGGAACCCGTGACCATCGGCCCGGATTCGCTCTTCGTGAACGTGGGTGAACGCACCAACGTGACGGGGTCCGCGCGCTTCGCCCGCCTGATCCTGGACGGCGACTACGAGGCCGGGCTCGAGGTGGCGCGGCAGCAGGTGCGGGGCGGCGCCCAGATCATCGATGTCAACATGGACGAGGGGCTGCTCGACGCCGAGGCGGCGATGGTGAGGTTTCTGAACCTGATGGCGGCCGAACCCGAGATCGCGCGCGTTCCCTTCATGGTCGATTCCTCGAAGTGGGAGGTGATCGAGGCCGGGCTGAGGTGCGTGCAGGGCAAGGCGGTTGTGAACTCCATCAGCCTGAAGGACGGGGAGGAGGCGTTCCGGGCGAAGGCGCGGCTGGCCAGGCGGTATGGGGCGGCTGTCGTGGTGATGGCCTTCGACGAGAGCGGCCAGGCGGCCGCGGCGGACCACAAGGTGGAGATCTGCGCCCGAGCCTACGACATCCTGGTACGGCACGAGGGTTTCCCCCCCGAGGACATCATCTTCGACCCCAACATCTTCGCCGTGGCGACGGGGATCGCGGAGCACAACGAGTACGCGGCCGCCTTCATCGAGGCCACGCGGCGGATCAAGGATTCCCTTCCCCACGCGCTCGTGAGCGGCGGGGTGAGCAACGTCTCGTTCTCCTTTCGCGGAAGCCACGGGGTGCGCGAGGCCATGCACTCGGCCTTCCTCTACCATGCAGGTCGCGCAGGCATGGATATGGGAATCGTAAATGCTGGTGCTATTGCGGTTTACGATGAGATACCGAATGAGTTACTTGAAGCGGTCGAAGATGTGCTGTTCAACCGGCGCGGGGACGCGACGGATCGCCTGACGGCGCTCGCGGGAAGCTACCGGGGGCGCTCCGCCGGCGACACCGAAGACCTGTCGTGGCGCGATACGCAGGTGGAGGCCAGGCTGAGCCATGCGCTCGTGCACGGCATCACCGACTACATCGAGGAGGACACCGAGGAGGCGCGGCGGGACTCGGAGCGGGCGCTGGACGTGATCGAGGGGCCGTTGATGGCGGGGATGAACACCGTCGGGGATCTCTTCGGCTCGGGGAAGATGTTCCTTCCGCAAGTGGTCAAGAGCGCGCGCGTCATGAAGCGTGCGGTGGGGTTCCTGGTGCCGTACCTCGAGCGCGAGAAGCCGGCCGGGGGGAAGGACCGATCGGCCGGGCGCATCGTGCTGGCCACCGTGAAGGGCGACGTGCACGACATCGGCAAGAACATCGTCGGGGTCGTGCTGCAGTGCAATAATTACGAGGTCTTCGACCTTGGGGTGATGGTGCCCGCCGAGGTGATCCTCGACAAGGCGCGTGAGGTCGACGCGGACATCGTGGGCCTCTCGGGGCTGATCACGCCCAGCCTCGACCAGATGGTGCACGTGGCCAGCGAGATGGAACGCACCGGCATGCGGATTCCGCTCCTCATCGGGGGCGCCACCACCTCGCGGGTCCACACCGCCGTCAAGATCGAGGAGCGCTATTCGGGCGCCACCATTCATGTGCTGGACGCCTCCCGCTGCGCGGAGGTGGCGGGAAAGCTGCTGGATCCGGGGAGCCGGATGGCGTACTCGGCCGGCGTCCGTGAAGAATACGCGGCCGTGCGCCTCAGTCGGGGAGCGGGGCGGCGCCGGGCCTCCCTGCTCTCCCTCGAGGGCGCCCGCGCGAACCGGCTGTCGCTGGACTGGAACCGCTACTCCCCCGTCCGTCCGGCCTGGACCGGCTGCCGGATCTTCCCGACCACCCCCGACCGCCTCGTCGCCGGCGGACACGGTCCCTCCGCCACCCCCTCGCCGCGAGCCGCCGCCTCCTACGATCTGGGCGAGCTGGCCGAGAGAATCGACTGGACACCCTTCTTCCGGGCCTGGGAGCTGCGCGGCACCTACCCCGACATCCTCTCCGACCCGGATGTCGGGCCCGAGGCATCGAGTCTGCACCGTGACGCGCTCGCCCTGCTCGAGCGCCTCCGAAAGAGTGGACGTCCGGCTGCGCAGGCCGTAGTCGGACTATACCCGGCCAATTCCGTGGGCGACGACATCGTGCTCTACACCGACGAGTCCCGGTCGACCCCGCTCGCGGTCTTCCCATGTCTGCGCCAGCAGTTCGCCAAGGGAACCGGGCGTCCGAACCTGTGCCTGGCGGATTTCGTGGCGCCGGCCGCTTCCGGTGTCGCCGACCACGCCGGCGCGTTCGTGGTCACCGCCGGAGAGGGCGTGGCCGAGCTCGCCGCCGGGTTCGAGGCCTTCGGCGACGACTACCAGAGCATCCTGGTGAAGGCTTTGGCGGACCGGTTGGCCGAGGCCTTCGCCGAGCGCATGCACGAACGCGTGCGGCGGGAATTCTGGGGTTACGCGCCGAAGGAGTCGCTAACCAACAGGCAGTTGATCGCCGAGGAATATGGGGGGATCCGGCCGGCACCGGGGTACCCGGCGTGCCCCGATCATGCCGGAAAGCGGATTCTCTTCGAGTTGCTGGGCGCGGAACGGATCGGGGTGACGCTGACCGAGAGTTGCGCCATGTTCCCGGCCGCCTCCGTTTCGGGCCTCTACATCGGGCATCCGGACAGCTTCTACTTCGGAGTTGGACGTGTCGGGCGGGACCAGCTGGTGGACTATGCCGGCCGCGCGGAGATGTCCGTGGAGGAAGCCGGGCGCTGGCTGGCGCCGAATCTGCCGGAGGAGGTGGCCGGGGACGGGGAAGGAGCCCGTGCCGTGAAGGTCGGTGCGGCCGTGAGCGGGACCGGGCGAAGGGAGAACGGAGATGGCTGACCTGCGCGCGATGCTCGCCGACGGGCGGGTGCTCGTGGCGGACGGCGCCATGGGCACCATGCTGTACGACAGAGGTGTCTTCGTGAACGTCTGCTACGACGAACTGAACGCCACGCAACCGAGGCTGGTGGAGGAGGTGCACGCCCGGTACCTCCGGGCCGGAGCGGAGATCCTGGAAACCAACACCTTCGGCGCGAATCCGGTGAAGCTGTCGTCGCACCGGCTGGAAGAGCGCACCGAGGAACTGAACCGGCTCGCCGCCGGGATCGCGGTGCGGGCCGCGGGGGGCGGGGCGGCGGTGGTGGGCGCAATGGGTCCGCTGGGTATTCGCGTCGAACCGCTGGGTCCGACATCCCTGGAGGAGGCTCGCGAGTACTTCGGCAGGCAGGTGGACGGGCTGCTCGAGGGCGGCGTGGACGGGTTCATCCTGGAGACCTTTTCCGACCTGGTCGAACTGGAGCAGGCGTTCCGTGCCGTGAAGAGCCGGTGCGATCTTCCCGTGATCGCGCAGGTGACGGTCGAGGGCGACGACGGCCAGACCGCTTCGGGCGCCTCCGCCGAGCAGGCCGCGCGCACGATCGAAAACTGGGGCGCGGATGTGGTGGGGCTCAATTGCTCGGTCGGTCCGGCGGTGGTGCTGGAGGCGCTGGAAGCCATGGCCCGGGTCACGTCCCGTCCCCTCTCGGCCCAGCCCAACGCCGGATTCCCGACAACCGTTCGCGAGCGCAAGATGTACCTCACCCGCCCCGACTACATGGCCCGGTACGCCCGCCGCCTCGTTGACGCGGGCGCGCGAATCGTGGGAGGATGCTGCGGAACGACGCCGGAGCATATCCGCCGCATCAGCGAGCAGGTCGCGGCGAGCCGGCCCCGCAGGGCGTCGGTGCGGGTTGACCGGGTGTCGGAGACCGGCGTGCGTGGGAAGTCGGCCCCGTCCCTCGCGGCACGTTCCGCACTTGGCCGCCGCCTTGCGGAATGCGAGTTCGTCACCTCCGTACAGGTCCTTCCCCCAAGGGGTTGGGACACCGCGGCCCTGCTGGAGGATTGCCACGCCCTGGCCGCGGCCGGGGCGGACGTGATTGCCGTCCACGAGGACCGCGGTGCCGCCCGTCTCGGCGTGTTTGCCGCCGCCGCAACGGTCGGGCGCTCCTGCCCCGGCGCGGAACCACTCGTCCACTACACCTGCCGGGACCGCAAGCTGTCCCGCATGATGAGCGACCTCCTGGGCGCGGCAGCCACCGGTGTGCACAACCTGCTTCTCCTGACCGGCGACCCGCCCGGTCCCGCCCCCTACCCCGACTACCGGTCAGTCGTCGATGTCGACTCGATCGGACTCACCAATGTGGTCGCGGGACTGAACGCCGGGGTCGACCTGTCCGGCAACGATATCGGCGACCCGGCGCGATTCGTGGTGGGCGTCGCCCTCAACCAGGCGGCCGACGATCGGACGCGGGAGTTGGGCCGTTTCCACTGGAAGGTGGATGCGGGAGCCGACTTTGCGGTGACCCAGCCGGTGTTCGACGTTGGCCGGTTGCGGGGATTCCTGGCCGAAGCCGATCAGGGAATCCCCGTCCTGGCAGGGATTCTGCCGCTGGGGAGTGCCCGCCAGGCGGAGTTTCTGCAAAACGAGGTTCCGGGCGTGTACGTGCCGGACCGGGTGGTCGAGAGGATGCGGCGGGCAGAGGGGCTGGGAGCCGGCCGCGCAGTGGCCGAGGGGATGGAGATCGCGCTCGAAGTCGCCCGGGAGCTGCGGGACGAGGTCGCCGGATTCCAGGTTTCGGCCTTGCGCGAAGGGATGGAAGGCGTGCTGGGGGTGGTGGAGGGGCTGGGGGGTTAGCTGGACCGCTACCCCCCCACGACCCTCCCCAACCGCACCGCCACCTCGCGGCTGCGCAGGTTGCTCACATACACCTTCTCCGCCCCTACCTCCCTGAGACGGCGGATCGACCGAGCGCAAATCTCGTCCGCGCTCGATCCGGCCGCGAACTCCGCCGTTATCTCGCGGCCGGGAACCGGAAAGTAACGGTTGAGGTAGTCGAGTGTCCGCGGATTCGCGCTCCGGTACAGGAACACTCCGTACACGATCGGAATCTTCACGTTCATCCGTTCCAGTTCGGCCTGGAAGCGCTCCACGCGGCCGAGCGAATGGTGCGAGACGATCTGCGTGAGGACGAAACCGGCGCTGAAGTCGTCCGCGGCGACGAACCGGGCCTGCTCGACCGGATCCCGGTGCGGATTCGCCCACCCTCCGAGCGGCAACCCGGGTTGCTCACGTCGCAGAATCGCGCGCAGATCCTTCCCGTGCGGGACGCAGCGCCGGGGGCCGACCGATCGGTCGCCTCCCACCACCGCCACCCCCGCCACCCCCAGCCCCACCGCCCTTCGCGCGAACAGCCGGCAATACTCCAGCGGGTGCTTGCACGTCAGGAACGGCACCACCGTCTCGAGGTCCGCTGTGCCGCCCAGGTTGGCCGCCAGGTGCGCCAGGCTCTCCTCCTCCGGGTCCCCGGCCGCGTCGTCGGTCAGCAGGACGAATGTGTCGCTGCGGGCAAGGCGCCGGACCGCATGGTACATGTCGATCCAGACGTCCATGCCCCGCACCGCATCCAGTCCCAGCCGGGGCGGCCGCAATTCCACGCCGACCATGGGTCCGGGGCGGCCCAGGCGCGCCGCGATGTCGACGAACCGGCCCGCGCGTTCGCCATCGTCCGACCGGTAGCCGTCTGTCCCGCCCCCATGACCGGCCGCACCGGAACTCATCTCCCCGCCGGCTCCCGCAACGCGTCAGGATCCAGGGGCAATGCGGCCGTGAGCACCTCCGCACCCTCCGGCGTCACCAGCACGTCGTCCTCGAGCCGGATTCCGGTTCCCTCCAGGCGCGGCCTTCCCGGACTGCTCCCCGGCGGGAAATAGAGGCCCGGCTCCACCGTGAACACCATGCCGGGCTCCAGCTTGGCCGGGCCGCCACGGTCGTGGTACGGCCCGGCGTCGTGCGTGTCGAGCCCCAGCCAGTGCGAGGTGCGATGGGGGAAGAAGCGGCGGTGGGACCGCTCGTCCAGCACCTCGTCCACCGTGCCCTCCAGGATGCCCGCGGCCACGAGCCCCTCCGCCATCCTCCGCGCGGCGGCCCCGTGAACCCCCTCCAGCGTGCCGCCCGGGACGCTGGCCGCCACCGCCGCGCGGTGCGCGTCCAGCACCACCTCGTAGACCTCGCGCCGCACCCCCGCCAACCGCCCCGACGCGGGGACGGTCCGGGTGATGTCGGCCGCATAGAAGTCGAATTCGGCCCCCGCATCGACGAGGACGAGATCATCCGCGCAAATCCGGGCGCTGTTGGCCGAGTAGTGCAGCGTGCAGGCGTTCACGCCCGCGGCCACGATCGTCGCAAAGGCCGGGCCGTTCGCCCCCCGGCTGCGAAAGCCCGCCTCGAGCGCGGCCTCCACCTCCCACTCCCCCATCCCCTCCCGCACGCTCCCCAGCACCGCCCGGAACGCGGCCACCGAAATGCGGGCGGCCTCGCGCATCCGCGCGATCTCGGCCGGGCACTTGCGGCGGCGCATCGAGTCGAGGACCTCCCCCGGATCCACAACCGCACACGGACCCACCCCGTGTCTGGCCCTCTCTCTCCGCCCGTTGCGCAGGGTGTCCCGCACCACCCGGTCGCACGCTTCGCACGCGCCGAGCCTGTAGTGGATCCCTTCACCGCCCGCCAGCAACCCGGGAGCCTTTTCGCTGAAGTCGCGCCGGCCGAGGACCTTGTCGGCACCGAAAACCGCCCGTACCTCCTCCGGGTCGCGGCGCGGCCCCGTCCACAGTTCCCTTTCGGGGTTCCTTTCCGGCACGAACAACACGAACCGGTCCTCGTCCGCAAAGCCCCGCAGGAGCGCGATGCACTCCGGCGCGTCCCACCCGGTGAGGTACAGCAGCTCCGAATCGGGGCGGTAGCGGTACTCGGAGTCGCCGTTCCTGAAGCGCACCGGCGCCGCCGGCAGGAGCATGGAGGTGTTCCCCAACCGAGCGAGCGCCCGGTCGCGCCGGTCACCGTACGGGATCGGCGGAAACGGGTGGCCCCTCACCCGCGGCCGGAACCCGTCGCGGCGCGGCTCCGGGGCGGGTTGTCGATCAGGAAGTGCACGAACCAGCTGCGGATGCGTTCCAGGCGATCCACGAGCAGCCAGGGCTCGCCGGTCCGCGACAGTCCGTGCGACGAGCGGGGATAGCGCACCATCTCCACCGGGACGCCCCGCTTCTTCAGCGACATGAACCACTGTTCGGCGTCCCCGATCGGCGTCCGGTAGTCGTTCTCGCTGTGAATGATCAGCGTGGGTGCCGTGACGTTCTCGACGTACGATATGGGCGAGAGGCGGCGGTACAGGTCGCGCTGCTCCCACGGAGGACCATGGAACTCGTACTCGGTCAGGCGCTGCGCGTCCGAGGTGCCCCACCAGCTCTCCCAGTTGGTGATCGAGCGCGAGGTCACCGCCGCGCGGAAGCGGTCGGTCGTCGCGGTGAGCCAGTTGGTCATGAAGCCGCCGTAGCTGCCTCCCGAGACGCCCAGGCGGTTCGCGTCTATCTCGGGGTACGCCGCCAGCGCCGCCTCGACGCCGCCCAGGTAGTCCTCCCGGTCCACGATACCCCACTCCCCGCGGGTCGCGTACTGGAAGTCGTGCCCGTATCCGGAGGAGCCCCGGGGATTGGTGTACAGGACGAAGAACCCCGCGGCCGAGAGGACATGGAATGTGGGGAAGAAGGTGTTCCCGTACGCGGAGTGCGGTCCGCCGTGGATCTTCAGGATCATCGGATAGGAGCCGCCGGGACGGAAGCCCGCGGGCTTGACGACCCAGCCCTCCACTTCGGTTCCGTCCTCGGCGTTCCAGGTCAGCCGTTCCGCCGGCATCAGGTTCACGCCGGACAGCCACCCGTCGTTGAAGCGGGTGACCTTCTGCTCGCTCGATCCGTCCGCCGGACCGACGTACAGCTCGGCGGGGGTGACGGCGTCGGTACCGGTGAAGGCCATCACATCCCCCGCGGCGGAAAAGGAGAAGGACGACAGTCTGCGGGCCCCGCTGGTGACCTGCCTTGCGAGACCGTCCAGTGCCGCGCCGCCGCCCAGTGCCGCGTGGAAGAGGTGGCTGTCGCCGCCGATCCCGGCTGAGAAGTACACGCCCGCGCCGTCGGCGGCCCAGGTGGGCGCCCCGGGTCGCAGATGAAAGACCTCGGTGAGGTTGACCGGCAGGCCGCGGAAATGGCCATCGGACCCTATCTCGGCCACGAGCAGGTCGGTCTGGCTGCCGCGCGCGGGGGTGGACAGAAAGGCGACGTGGCGGCCATCCGGCGACACGGCGGGTGCGCTCTCGGTGCCCGGGTTCGTGGTCAGCCGCCGCACGGTCCCGCCCTGGGCGTCGACCGCCCAGATGTCGCCCGTGTTCTCGCTGCCGAGTTCGTCGTCTTCGTCTTCGTCGCCGGTGAAGAAGATCACCTGTCCGTCCCGCGACCAGACCGGGACGCCCGCGTTGAACGGCAGCCGGGTGAGCTGCCGCGGGGTGCCTCCGGCCGCGTCCACGACCATGAGCTGCCGCTTGGCCCGGGACAGATAGTGCGGCTGCAGGGCGAGGCGCCCGTCGCGCTTGTAGCGGGTGGAGGTCACGACCCGGCCATCGAAGCGGGCCGCGTCCAGCGTACGCGTCACCGCGTCGGGAGCGATCCACCCCTTGCGGCTCTCGTCCCCGCCGTCGGTCCCGGCATCGTCCGCATCCCCGTCCGGCGTTCCCACGTAGGCGATCAGGGCACCATCGGGGGACCAGACCGGGAGGCCCTCGACCCCGTCGATGTGGAATGCCTCGCCTCCCGCACCGTGCACGCGCAGGAACCAGACCGGATTCGGGTCGTCTCCCCGCGTGGACGAAAATGCGAGCAGCGATCCATCAGGAGACCAGCGGGGGGCGCTCGACTCCTCGTTGGAGCTGGTCACGGGGAAGGGGTCACCCGCGGGGCGGCCGTCCTCCAGGGGCTGCAGCCACACTTCCCGGTGGCGGCGGTTCTCGGCTTCGACCACCGTCGTGACGGTGAAGGCAACGAAGCTGCCGTCGGGGGCAACGGCCACCTCTCCAACGTCCACCAGGCGGTAGTACAGGTCCGGAGCATATCCGGGGCTCTGCGCAGCAATCCCGGACGCCGTGAACGGTAGGATCGCGGCCGCCGCGGCGGCCGTCAGAAGGAGCTGGCGGCAAGCGCCGGCGGTGGCGGTGCGCGGACGGGATCCCCGCACCACCCGAACGGCGATGCACCCGGTCCGGCCGCTTCGCTCCTCCGACCCAAACTGTAAGGCACACATTACATTATGTCATCTTCAGTATACATTTTTCCGCTCCTCCCGTGGCGGGCCACCAGAATGGTTCCGAGACGCGAACGCCAACGTAGGCAGACCGCCCATTCGGCTCAAGTCGGCGTCGCTGCCCCCGCCCCCGCGCGTGCCTCCGGCCATGCCTGGGGCAATCCCCCTCGTGTCCGGCCCTTTGAGGTGCCACTGGCGCGCGCCCCGGCCATGCCCTGGGGCAATCCCCGGCCCGCCGCCGCTCCGCCCGCTCCCGGTGACAACGCACGCCGGCATGCCCCACCAACGGACATGCCGATTGTTCGGCGGCGTATTATTATGAACCGACTATCAGGGATGATCTCACCCCGCCATGTGGAGGACCCCGTGACACGCCCCCCGGTTCATCTCATCCGCTCCATCCTTCCTCTGCTGCTGGCAGGGAGCATCCCCGTCCACGCGGACGCCCAATCCGTACGTGGCCGGCTCCTGGACCCCGACGGAGAAACCGGCCTGGGCAGCGCCATGATCGTCCTCGAGGACCGCAACGGCAACGAGCTCCAGCGCACCCTGTCGCGCAGCAACGGTCTCTTTCAGCTCGACGCACCCGTGCCCGGCAGCTATCGGCTGAGAGCCGAGCGGATCGGCTACGCGACCACCTACTCCGACTACCTCGACCTGGCGGCCGGCGAGACGATCACGCAGAACCTCGTGGCCGCGGTGGAAGTCACCACCCTACAGGGACTGGTCGCCGTTGGCGAACGCAAGTGCACGGTGCGGCCGGAAGAAGGGTTGGCCGTCACGCGCGTCTGGGACGAAGCGAGGAAGGCCCTGAGCGCGGCGGCCTGGACCCAGGAACGCGGCTACTACCAGTACGAGATGATGAACATCACCCGGCGGCTGGAGCCCGAAAGCCGGAAGATCATCAACGAACAGCGGAGCTATAACCGCGGCTACATGCAGGCCCCCTACGTGTCGCGCCCGGCCGATTCCGTCGTCCATGGAGGATTTGCCCGCATCAACGCCAGGGAATCGGTGTATTGGGCACCCGATGCCGAGGTCCTGCTGTCGGACGCCTTTCTGGACACCCACTGCTTCAACCTGAAGACCGACGCCGGGGAGGCCCCCGGGCTGATCGGGCTCACCTTCGAACCGGTTTCGGGCCGGCGCCTTCCCGATATCGGCGGCACGTTGTGGCTGGACCTGGCGACCTCCCGGCTGGAGCGATTGGACTACACCTACCGGAACCTCGATCTGCCGCGAACGATCCTGACCAGCGGGATCGGGGGCACGCTGGAGTTCGAGGCGCTGCCCAACGGTACCTGGATCGTGAACAAGTGGAGGATCCACATGCCCAAGGCGGGCATGGGAACCAATGTCCTCTCGGGGGGAGGCACGGCGATTCTCGAGGAGATCATCGTCCAGGGAGGCGATGTCATCAGGGTACACGGCAACGAGGGCACGGTTCTCGAGTCCGACCTCGGAGGCGGAATCGCCGGCGTGGTCCGCGACACCATGAGGGCCGGACTGCCCAATGCCCGCGTGTACGTGGTGGGAACCGGGATCGAGACGTTCACCGACGCCGAGGGGAAGTTTCAGCTGGCGGGGCTGGACGCGGGCGTCTACTCGGTCACCTTCAGTCATCCCTATCTGGAGCCGTACGCCTACACCCCCGAGCCCTTCGAGGTGGAGGTGCTCGCCGACACGGATACGCCGGCCCAGGTCAGCTTCACCGCGCCCAGGGCGGCCAGGATCATCCGTGGACTGTGCAGTGACGTGGAGCGCCCCCCGGCATTGGTGTCAGGGGGGCAGGAAGTCTCGACCAGCGGCATCCTCGTGGGCCGTGTGACCGATTCCGGTGGCAATCCGGTGCCGAACGCGATGGTCCGCATTCTGTCGAATCAGTTCGATGTGGGAGGACCCGTGCTGAGAATGGACCGCGGCGGGACCGTCGTGTCGACCAACGAATCGGGGTACTACCGTGCGTGCTGGATGCCGGTCGACTCGCCGCTCAACGTGGCGGTGCTGGATCCGGATGAGGGGGATCCGTCGGATATCGATGCGGCCAAGCTCCTTACCGGGGAGCAGGAGGTCATCCTGAGTCCCGTGGCTCCGCTGGGAAGGATTGATCTGCGGATCAATCCGAGGTGATCCCCGGCGTATCGGCGTATTGAGAATCCCGTGACCGTACGAACCCTCACGCTGGCGGGGCTGGCCTGCGCGGCCGTGCCACCGGCGGCCTCCCCCACCCTCGCCCAGACCGCGGAGGGAGACACCATCACCCTCGCGCCTGTCGTGGTGTCGGTGCTGCGTTCTCCGGTGCGGCTGGACCGCCTCCCCTTCTCGGCCTCCGTGATCGCCGGACCCGACCTCGCGGAGGGCACGGCCGGCCTGTTCATCGAGGAGGCCCTGCACGCCCTGCCGGGTGTGAGGGTGCAGAACCGCTACAACGCCTCGGTAGGCGAGCGGATCTCGATTCGCGGCTTCGGCGCCCGTTCCCAGTTCGGCGTCCGCGGCATCAAGATCCTCGTCGACGGGATTCCGGCGACCCTTCCCGACGGCCAGACCACCCTGGATCACCTGGACGTGGGTTCGCTGGGACGGGTGGAAGCGCTGCGGGGCCCGGCGGCGGCGCTGTACGGGAACGGCGCGGGCGGAGTGATCCTCTTTCGCAGCGCGGCGGCTTTCGAGGGTGCCTACCGCCAGGATGCGACCGTCGTGGCCGGGTCCGACGGCCTGCTCAGGCTGCAGGCGACGGGGTCCGGGTCGACGGGCGGGATCGGTGTCCGTGCCAGCGTGGCGCGGAGCGTCTTCGACGGATTCCGGACCAACGACTCCGAAACGGGAGAGGATCCGTACAGCCGGGCGGAGCGGACCACCATCAACGCCGCGCTGACCTCGCCGGCCGGCGGCGGCATCCTGACGGTCCAGCTGAGCGGTCTCGATCTCGACGCGCTCAACCCGGGTTCCCTTCCGGCCAGCCTGTTCGAGGAGGGGAGCAACCAGGCGTGGGGCTTCAATGTCGCGCGGAAGACGCGCAAGGACGTCAGGCAGGGTCAGGCGGGGGTGAGCTGGAGGGGGCCGCTCGCCGGGCTCGATGGGATGATCTCGGCGTACGGCGTGAGCCGGGAGCTGGACAACCCGATTCCGACCCGGGTCATCGACCTGAAGCGCCGCGGCGGGGGCGTGCGCGCGGCGGTGGGCAGGGAGTGGGGCGCAGGCAGCCGCAGGGGCCGGGTGGACTTCGGGCTGGAGGGAGAGTTTCAGGGTGACGACCGCAGGAACTACGCGAATCAGGGGGGTGAAGCGGGGGACCTGCAGGTGGACCAGCAGGAGAACGTGCGGGCCATGGCGGTCTTCGGGCAGCTTCGCCTGCCCCTTGGCACGCGGCTGGAGGCGATGGGCGCGCTCCGTGTCGACCGTTTCAGCTTCAGCGCCGAGGATCGGCTGGTGGGAGCCGGCAACCCCGACGACTCCGGAGACCGTGGCATGGGCGGCATCAGCCCGTCCTTCGGAGTGCATCTGGACCTGGGGGATCACGGTGTCTTCGCCTCCGTCGCCCGCTCCTTCGAGACGCCCACCACGACCGAACTGGCCAACCGGCCCGACCGCGCCGGGGGCTTCAATCCCGGCCTCGAGCCGCAGCGGGGATGGACCCTCGAAGGCGGACTGCGGGGCACGCTGGGCAGTCGCGCCGCCTATGATGTCACGGTCTTCAATACCGCTCTGACGAACCAGCTGGTGCCCTTCGAGGTCCCGGACGCACCGGGACGGCGGTTCTACCGGAATGCGGGCAGGTCCCGTGTGCGGGGGTTCGAGTTCGCCACCCGCACCGCGCTCTCGTCCCTGCTGACGGCCCGGGCGGCATACGGGTACGTGGACGCCCGCTTCGACGAGTTCGCCGTGGGAGACAACACCTTCGACGGCAACCGCGTTCCCGGTCTGGCTCCGCACCGCCTGGAGGGTGCGTTGCGGATCGGCGGCGGGGTCTGGTTCGGCGAATTTCGCGTCGAAACCAGGGGCGAGGTACCCGCCAACGACGCCAACGACGCCGCCGCCGCCGGTTTCACCCTCGTGGACCTGCGTTTCGGAGCGACGGGTGTGCGCGCCGGCGGTCTTCGGCTCTCACCCTTCGCCGCGGTAACCAACCTGACGGATGCGCGCTACGCCTCTTCGGTCGTGGTGAACGCCTTCGGCGGGCGTTACTTCGAACCCGGGCCCGACCGCGGCGGCTATGTCGGGCTGTCCCTGACCTGGGAATCCACCCCGGAGTCGCCCTGACCGTTCCTGCAGGCGGCCCCGTCCTGCACGAGCCACAGGCTGTTGCCGACCGGGCGCTCTCCCGCCGCGTCCGACGGACTGCTGACCATCCGTCCCCCGACGGTCATGACCGACGACCCGCCACCGTCGAGGTTGAGCGCCTCCTCCACGCCGAGGGCCAGGAAGAGTTCCGCCAGCTCCGGCAGCGACATCCCGGCGGAATGGGGCAACTGGCGCCCGTCAACCACCACCAGCCAGAGAAAGCCGCCCCCGGCATCGAATCCCACGGCCGTGCGCGGATGACGCGCGGCCGCGAAGCTCGGCCGGCCACCCACCTCGAGGTCCCCCACGCGCATGCCACCGTCCAGCAGCTCGGGGAATCCCCCCACCACCTGAAGCCCTTCCGTCGCGGAATCGCCGCTGGCGGACAGCGCATCGGGACCTATTCGCGGAACGCGGCCCCCGTCCCACGCGATGGCGGGCCGGCGCGACGTGCGCCGTGTGCCGGATGTGACCTCCGGCCCCACCGGCGCCCCTCCCGGGGAGAAGAAGTCGCCGTTGACGCCGGCCAGCGCCACCACCGCCCCGCCCGGTGACATCGCCGTCACGGTCCTGCGCAGGCGGGTCGTTCCGTCCTCCGCCAGCGCCGGAACCACCACGAGTTCGAGTTCGCACCGGTTCAGATCGGCTCCCACGAGGTGGAGCGCCCACGGACCCCGCGCGGACCAGGCGAAGTGATACGAGACGCCCTCCGCGACGGCCCCGCTCCGCACGGAGTCGGGCTCCAGCCAGTCGAGCACGCCCGCGGGCAGCGGCGGGTCGGCATCGACGGGCCGGTCCGGCGCCACGCAGGCGGAAACGGCGAGGGCCGCGATCGCCGCAACATGGAGGCACGAGAGGCACGCCAGGCGAACAGAATCATGCGCCACGGGTATCATCGGATGGTTCCGCCCTGTTGTTCCGAATGCGGAGCATCGGGCCGGTTTCCGGATTCGTCCACCTGGAAACCGCCCCGTCGATCCAGTATACTCCCGCGCCATGACCCTGTCGCCCCCCACCCGCACCCCCACCCGTGCGCACCGGCCGCTGCTCGCCGCGGCAACCTTCCTCACGGCGCTCACCATCGCCGAAACCGGCGCCGCCTCGGCCCAGTACCGTTTCGGCGTCTCCCTCGGCGGCGCGAGCACGGTCGCGCTGGTCGTCGAGCACCGCTGGGCGCATCAGGGCCTCGAATTGCAGGTGGGGACCTGGCAGTTCAGGGACCTGAGCCTTTCGGTCACCGCCAGGCAGTACGTGGGCTCCTACCGGGTCGAGCCGTTCGTGGGTCTGGGACTGTGGGGGATCGTGGCCCGTGCGGAGGAGGGCACCGGCTACGGGCTGATCGCCCGCATCCCGACCGGCCTCAACTGGGACATCGGGTCGCGGCACGCGGTGTCGATGAACATCTATCTCAACCGGGCCCTCGCTCTCAAACGCCCGGACCCCGAGGACCGGCGGCCGCCCCGCACGACGCTGATCCCGCTGCCGGAGTTCAGCTACCGCATTCAGCCCGGAAGCTGAATCACGCCAGCGGCTCCATCCCCACATACTTCAGCCCGCTGCCGGTACTGAAGAGGACAACCTCGTCTCCGGCACCGATGAGTCCCATCTCGCGCAGCCGGGGCACCGCCGCGGCCGTGGCGCCTCCCTCCGGCGCCGCGAAGATCCCGGTCGCGGCGCCCATCCTCCCCACCCACTCCTCCATTTCGCCGTCGGGCACCGCCACCGCCCCGCCCCCCGACTCCCGGATCGCGCGCAGAATGAGAAAATCCCCGACGGCTCCGGGCACTCTCAGCCCCGCCGCGTAGGTGGTTGCGTCCTCCCACGTCCCCGCTTCGTCCAGGCCGCGTTCCCACGCCCGCACCATGGGGGCGCAGCCCGCCGCCTGGACCGAGAACATCCGCGGCCGTCCACCACCGATCCAGCCCAGCGCCTCCATCTCGTCGAAGGCCTTCCACATGCCGATCAGGCCCGTCCCGCCCCCCGTGGGGTACACGATCGCGTCCGGAAGGCGCCCGTCCAGCTGTTCGAACAGCTCGTAGCCCATCGTCTTCTTTCCCTCCAGCCGGTAGGGTTCCTTCAGGGTGGAGAGGTCCCACCATCCCGCCTCGTCGCAGCGTTGCCGAACGGCCCTGCCGCAGTCGCTGATCAGACCGTCCAGAAGCTGCACATCGGCTCCCAGCGCGCGGATCTCGGCCAGGATCGGCGCCGGCGTGTCCGTCGGCACGACGACGTGGACCGGCAGCCCCGCGGCGGCGCCGTAGGCCGCTGTGGACCCGGCCGCGTTGCCCGCGGACGGGATTGCCAGTTCGCGGGCGCCGAGCTCGAGGGCGCGGGAAACCGCCATGCACAGCCCCCGGTCCTTGAAGGAACCGGTCGGGTTCTGTCCCTCGTCCTTGATCCACAGCCTCCTCACGCCAAGCGAGCGGGCCATGCGGGGCGACTCCAGGAGCGGCGTGAACCCTTCTCCCAGGGAGACCCGGCAGGCGCGGTCACGCACCGGCAGCACCTCCTCGTAGCGCCAGAGCGTCGGGGGCCGGCCCGCGACGGCCGCGGGGGTGAAGCGGTCCCGGATGGCCTCGAGGTCGTACCGGGCCAGCAGCGGCTTGCCCGCCGGCGAGAGACCGATCAACCGCTCGGACTCGAAGGTGGCGCCGGTGGCACCGCATTCCAGAAAGGCTGCGCCGGGGAGTCCGGGTACGGTCTGGCTCATCGATCGGGGTCCCTGGTGTTGAAGGCGTCGTTGTCAGGCCGGCGCTAAAGCTGGCTTCCCCCGGTCCGCGGTGGAAGCGCGGGCGGGGCCTTGGGGGGGGCGGGCGCCCGGTCGTTCCCGTCCGGGGTGGAAGCGGGGTGAGGGGCAACCCTAAATTGTCCTGACCGCGTCTCATGGGCGACGGCAGGGAAGCAGGGCCTGTTCCAGCGGGAAACGGTCCGTCCGGTTCAACCGTGCCTCCGGGCACCACAACCTGGATCCAGAGACATCGAAGCCCAACTGATTCGCCGCGCGTGCGAGGGGGACGGTCGAGCCGTCCGCGCCCTCTACGACCGGTATTCCCCCCGGGTGTACGCCGTGGTGCGGCGGATCGCGGGCGACGATGATCTGGCGGAGGACTACGCCCAGGAAGCGTGGATTCGGGCCATCCGGGCTCTTCCCACCTTCCGGGGCGAGGCTCGCTTCTCCACCTGGCTGCACCGGATCGCCGTGAATTCGGCGCTCCAGGCGGTCAGAAAGGAGAAAACGAGAAGGAAGCGCGAGGCGCCGCTGCCGGACGTCATACCGGTGCCGCCCCGCATGGGCGACACACTCATGCAACGCAAACTGGAGGAGGCTCTCGCACAGCTCCCCGACGGAATGAGAAAGGTCCTGATCCTGCACGACGTCGAGGGCTACACCCACGAAGAAATCGGCGCCGCCCTGGGGGTGACCTCGGGAACGTCCAAGTCGCAGCTGTTCAAGGCGCGGGCGAAGATGCGGCGCATGCTCAAAGGATACGAAAACGAAACACGTACCAAGGAAATCGAAGCATGGAGCGTTTGAATCTGGAACAGTTGGCTCGGCTGGTCGACGAGCCGCCGACGCCGGAGGAACGGGCGGTCCTGGAAGGAGATGCCGGTCTGCGGCGGGAGCTGGAAGCGCTGCGGTCGCAGACGGAGGCGCTGGGCGATCTCCCCGCGGTGCTCCCCCCTCCCGGTGGCTGGCACGAACTCGAGAAGGAGCTCGTGGCGGCGGGCCTGGTCTTCGGCCGCCGCGACAACGTCCACCTGTGGCGGAAGTGGCTGCAGGTTGCAGCCGCCCTGGTGATCTTCGTCGGCGGTACCGCGGTCGGCTGGGTGACGGGATCCGCCCCGGCCGGCATCGGCAACGCGGGCGCCGAAACCGGGCTGGCGTCCGATGCGTCGCTGGAGGAAAGGCTTGCGGCCGTGGACGAAGCCGCCAGGCAGTATCGGGCCGCGTACGGCGGACTCCAGCAATACGTGCGCGCCCAGGGCATGCAGCGCGGTTCCCGGGATCCCGCCGCGCAACTGGCGGCGCTCCAGACCGTCATGGCCGCCAGCCGCGCGGCAATGGAGAAGTCTCCGGGCGACCAGTTCTGGCCGGAGCTGTACATACGCTCGCTGGCCGAGCACGACCAGGCCGTGAAGCAGGCCATCGCGGATTGGCGCTGAAGCCGTGACTCCGCGTCCTCGTCCCGGCCCGAGATACCCCGGCCTGTTCGGGATTCTGGCGGCGATGGCCGCCAATGGTCCGGCGGTGACGGCCGTCGGCGCGGCCCAGGATACCGTGGCCATGCCGGAGCAGGGATGGATCGGGATCCGTCTCGACATGGAGGACACCCCGGCGGAGCCCCTCCACGGCACTATCCGGCTCGTCGTTGCGGATGTCTACCCGAACAGCCCCGCGGACCTGGCGGACATTGTTCCGGGCGACTGGTTCGTCTCCATCGACGGCAATCCGCTTTCCACCTACGAAACCTGGCTTCGCTTCACCTCCGACCTGCGGCCCGGGCAGTCCGTCCTTCTGGTGGTCGGCCGGAACGGGGACAGGAACGAGGTGACCCTGGTCGCGGATCCGGCTCCCGCGTTCGTCCCCCCCAACCCGCTTGGCGGACTGGAGGTTACCTGGGCGCGGTTCGATTCCATCCTGGATGCCTTTCTGGGCTACTCTCCCGCCGCTCCACCGTGGCCGTGGCACACGCTGCCGGGCATCTCGATCTACGGAGGATTCGGACCTGATTCGGCCACACTGACCATTACCGTGGGACCGCAGACCACCACCGGAAGCGTGGTCGTGCGGCCGCGCGAGGACGGGGGCGAAGTTTTCATGAGGATGCGCCAAACCGGTATCGCCGGTGCCGGAACGGAGTCTCCCCCCCCGGCCGGCGGTGGTGGGACGGACTTGACGATGGCACTCGACAGGTCTGCCGAAGGAGAGCTCTCGGTTCTCATCCCCCAGCTCCTCGATGGCCCCATGGTGCTGGTGCTGGGAGGCGTGCTGGTGCGCGACCTGACCACGGAACTCGGGCGCTCCTTCGCGGTTGAACAGGGTGTCCTGGTCACCGAGGTGTTGCCGATGAGCCCGGGGCTGCAGGCCGGTTTTCTTCCGGGCGACGTCATCGTGTCAGTGGATGACAAGGCCTTCGAGGATGCAATGGGTCTTCGTGGCCTGTTGGCCGAACTGGATACCCCCATTGAACTCGCGGTGGTTCGGCGCAAGAAGCCGCTGAAGATCATCTACCCCCGTCCGCGAGGGTAGCCAGGCGGGCTCTACTCGTACCGCAGGGCGTCGATCGGATCCATGGTGGAGGCACGCCGCGCCGGCCAGATGCCGAAGAAGAGACCGATCACGATCGAGAAGCCCATCGCCACGACGACCGCCTCCACCGCAACGGCGGTGTCCCGTTCGTAGAGCCGGGTCACGAGTTCCGCACTCCCGAAGCCGAACCCCACGCCCAGAATGCCGCCCAGCAGGCACAGGACCAGGGCTTCGACCAGGAACTGGAACAAGATCGCCTTGCGGGTGGCCCCCAACGCCTTGCGGACTCCGATCTCGCGTGTCCGTTCCGTGACGCTGACCAGCATGATGTTCATGATGCCGATTCCGCCCACCAGCAGGCTGACGCCCGCGATGCCCACCAGCAGCATGGTGAAGGTCTCGGCCGTCTCGCCCAGGGTCTCGAGGAAATCCGAGGCCTGCTGGATCCGGAAGTCGGCGTCCTCGGTGGCCCGAATGCGGTGTTCACGCCGGATGATCCGGTCGATTTCGCCCCAGGCCGGTTCCAGCTCCTCCGGCGAGGGGGCGGCCACGTACAGGGCTCGAAGGAACTCGCGCCCTCCCATGACCCGGTACAGGGCCGTCGAGAGCGGAATGTACACCTGTTCGTCCGGGTTCTCCCACCCCATGCTGCCCTTCTCCTCCAGAACGCCGACCACCTCGAAGCGGATGCCGCGGATCTGGATCTCGCGGCCGACGAGAAGCGGCGCCGGGGTGTTCAGGGCTTCAGGAATGCCGTAGCCGAGGACGGCGACCCGCTGGCGGCCCTGGAGTTCTCCCTCATTGAAGACGCGGCCGTGCTCGACGTGCCGCTCGTGCATGTCGAAGAAGGTCGGCCAGGTCCCGATCACCTGGTTGGAAGTGTTCCACCGCAGGTAGGAAATCTGTAGTCGGCTCTCGGCCTCCGGGGCGATGTCGTACATCGCTCCCATCTGGTCGCGGAGCGCAAACGCGTCGCTTTCCTTCAGTCGAACGCTGCCGCCGGAGACGCCTCTCCACCATTGCTGGCCCGGCCGCACGGTGAGGACGTTGGTGCCCATCCTCTCGATCTGAGCCTGCACGGCCCGCTGGGCACCCTCGCCCAGCGCGACCATCGTGATCACGGCGCCCGTGCCGATGACAATGCCCAGCGTTGTGAGAAGGGAACGAAGCGCGTTGGCGCGGATCGACGCCAGCGCGACGTTGATGGTTTCCCTGAAGATGAACATGGACGGAACCCCTTCCGGCTAGCCTGTCATGTGGAGGTACACGGGATCAGAAGGGCCGCATGCGTTGCCGCATGCGCTCCATTTGGGCCTGCTGCCTGGCCTGCAGCTGTGCGGCACCGATGAGCGCCAGTTCTTCACCCGCCTGGAGCCCCGCCAGGACTTCGACGTAGTCCCAGTCGCTCAGACCGATCACCACCGGCCGGGCTTCGATGGTGCCGGCATCGTCAATGACGAAGACGACGGCGGGCCGGTACGGCAGGTCATTTCCGCCGCGCATCGCGGCCATCATGCCACCGAAGCCGCCTCCAGCACCACCCGCACCTCGCCCGGCTCCCCCGGCACCGCCGCCACCCCAGCCTCCCATGCCGGCGGGTCGTCCGCCGCCACCACCCTGCCGGTTGCCCCCTGCGGCAGCACCGGCCTCGGCCTGGCCCGCGTTTCCGCTCCCTCCCGCGTTCATTCGTCCGGCGGCGCCCCCCGCGGCACCCGCGCCGGCACCCGACTGCCCCCGCATGGCGGAAAACAGCGCACGCGCCGAGTCCTGGGAAATCTCGCCGGACATCATCTTCTGCCGTATCTCGTCCACCGATGACATGCCGTTGGCCGCCGCCTCCCCGGCCACGCCGCCGGCCGCCTCGTCTCCGGACGCGGCGTCCTCGCCGTCCGCCGCCTCCGCACCCTGCCCCTCACCAGCCGCCGCACCTCCAAAACCGCCGCCGCGACCACCCGGGAACCCGCCCCCGGCCATCCTGCCGGCGCCGGCGTCGCGGCCCGTGTTGCTGCCCCCCAGCTCGGCGAAACGCGCGGCGGCCTGGCCCATGAGGGTCCCGAACGCCTGGAAGTCGATGGACGTGGCATCCGGGTCCATGCCCAGCACCTCGGCCGCGGCCTGGACCTCCTGCGGCTGCACGATCGCGTTGTTCGGCACGGCGAGCGTTTCCACCCGCTCGTCCACGAGCACCTCGACCTCGGCGTTCATGCCCGGCTTGAGCAGCCCCGAGCTGTTGTCGAGCAGCACGATCACCGGGAACATCGTGACGTTCTGCTGCGCGATCGCCTGCGGCTCGATCTTCTCGATGTACCCCTGGAAGGGACGATCCGGAAACGCCTCCACGCTCACGGTGGCCGGCAACCCGGCCGCCAGCTTGCCCACGTCGGTCTCGTCGACGAGCGTGCGGACGCGCATGTTGTCCAGATTGGCCATCATGAAGAGCGTCGTGCCGCCCGAAACGTTCTGGGTGGCCGACTGGATCACCTGGCCGTACTCGACCAGCTTCTCGAGGATCGTGCCCGACATGGGCGCGGTAATCGTCACGTCGGCGCGTCGAAGGTCCGCCAGCTCGCGGTTCGTCTCGGCGCGCACGAACGAGGCCTCGGCGTTGGCGAATTCCAGTTCCCGCGACTCGAACTCCTGCTTGGTGATCACCTCCGCCGCGAGGAGACCCCTGCTGCGGTCCCGCTGCTCCTCGGCAAGATCCCTCCGCACCCTGGCCACCTGGTAGTCCGCGACCGCCTGGTCCCAGGCGTTCTTCACGTCGCGGGGATCGACCCTGGCCAGCGTGTCCCCCTCCTGGACCTCGTCGCCGGAGTCCACGAAGAGTTCGAGGATCTCCCCGGACGCCTTGGACTTCACCTCGACCTTGAGGACCGGTTCCAGCTGTCCGCTCGCCTCCGCGGTGATCCGCATTCCGCGCATTTCCGCCGGTGTCGACTGAATGGAGATGCCATCGGTCTCCGCGGCCTCCTCGCATGCCAGGGCGCCGAGCAGCAGCACGGCCGCCCCGGTCCGGGCAATCCGGGGGAATCCCCGTCCGCAGGTTGTGTCTCGAGTCAGGTTGCGCATCAGATTGCCATCCCTTCGTTCATGAAGTCGCGCTCCACCAGGCCGTCCATGAGATGGACCTGGCGGAATGCCGCGGACGCGATGTCCGGTTCGTGTGTCACCAGCAGTATTGTCTGTCCCGCGTTGTTCAGGGCGCTCAGGATTTCCACGATTTCGCTCGAGGTCTGCGAGTCCAGGTTTCCCGTCGGCTCGTCCGCGAGCAGCAGGGCGGGATCGTTCACCAGCGCACGCGCGATCGCCACCCTCTGGCGCTGTCCCCCGGAGAGCTCCGGCGGCTTGTGATGCATCCGGTCGGCCAGGCCAACCCGCACCAGCTTCTCCTCGGCGCGCTTCTTGCGCTCCCTTGCCCGCATGCCCGCGTAGATGAGCGGCAGTTCCACGTTGTGGAGCGCCGATGCCCGCGGGAGCAGGTTGAAGGTCTGGAAAACGAACCCGATGTCGCGGTTCCGCACCCGGGCCAGCTGGTTGTCGGACAGCTCCGAGACCTCGCGGCCGTTCAGCCAGTAGCTGCCGGCCGTCGGCGTGTCCAGGCAGCCGATGAGGTTCATGAAGGTCGACTTGCCGCTCCCCGACGGACCCATGATCGCGACGAATTCGCCGCGTTGCACCGTCATGTCCACGCCGCGCACGGCGCGCACCGTCTCGGCGCCCAGGACGTAGTACTTGCGAAGATTCTCGGTGCGGATGACGGCGCCGTTGCCGATCGGGCCGTTGGTCGGGCTCCTCCTGGCCGCCGCTCCTGTTGCGCTGGTCCTCATCTAGAGTTCCCTCCCCACGATTGATTCGAGTTCGGCCCTGGCGAGCGCGTAATCGTACCGGGCCGCCACCAGGTTGGCCTCGGCCTGATCCAGAGCCACCTGGCTGGTGATGATGTCGAGGATGGTGGCCGCGCCGCCGGCTTCGTAGAGCACCGTGTTGAGCCTGAGGTCCTCGACCGCGACCGCTTGGGCTTCCATGGCGATGGCGATCGCCAGTTCCTGCGTTTCCAGGGTTCGGAGCGCGGCGTCCACTTCCTGCCGTACGCTGCGGCGCGCGTCCTCCTCGGTAAGACGGGCCACGCGCTGGCTCTCGGTCGCCTGGCCGAGGCTCTGCTCGCGCGCGAATCCGTCAAAGAGCGTATAGCTGCCCGAGAGCCGGAAGCTCCAGCTCGTGTTGCCGCCCGTGAGAGAACGGTCCTGGTTCGCCCAGGAGTAGCTGGACGAAGCCGACAGGGACGGCAGGTACGAACTCCTCGCGGACCCCAGCGAGGACCGGGCCACCAGGGCGGCCGCCTCGGCTGCTCGCACCGCCGGGGATACCGACTCGGCGAGCGCGATGATCTCCGTCTCGGAGAGCGCCAGAGGCGCCGGAGCGAGATCGGCCACATCCTCGGGAGCGACGGGACCGTCCAGCCCCACCTGCCGGCCTAGGGCAAACTGCGCGGACCGGAGCTGATTCTGGGCCTGCAGGAGTGACTGGCGCGCATTCGCCAGCTCCAGGCGCGTGCGAAGCGTGTCCGAACGCTTGGCGGATTCCAGGCTGAAAAGGGTCCTCGACGTCGCCAGACTCCGGTCGGCGCGGGTCACGCTCGCTTCCGACACGGCGACCAGGTCACGCTGGCGCAACGCGTTGATGTACAGCGTCGTGGTCTGGAGCACGACCGAATAGCGCTGGCTCTGAAGCCGCGCCTCGGCTTCCATGCGGGCCGAAGCACTCCGGCTGAGCTCGTGGTACTTGCGGCCGCCCTGGAAGATCTGGTAGTTCGCGCTCAGGCTCGCGTTGTACGAATCGCTGCTGCCCTCGACGACGCGCTGCGTATTCGGATCGAAGCGGCTCGAACTGTTCACCGAAGCGCCCGAACCCACGCTGATGTTGGGCAGGAAGGACCCCCATGCGCGCCGCTGGCTGCTTCCGGCGTTGATCAGGTTCGCCTGCGTCTGGGCCAGCTGCGGACTGTGAATGAGGGCCAGTTCGATGGCCCGTGTCAGCGACACCGTCTGAACGCCGCCCTGCGCGGCCGCTCCCGCGTCCGGCGCGGACACCAGGAGCGCCGAAACGCACGCCATCCATATCGATTTCTGTCTCATCCTACCGTTCATCCCCGCTACTGGGACGACCTCTGGCGCGCCCATCCCCGGACTCGTCGCGGCTGCGATCCCGGTTGCTGTACCTGACCGCCATCAGCGAGTCATAGAGGGCGCTCTGCTCGGGCGTCAGGATGGACTTGATCGAGTCCAGGGCATGGCGATACAGCTCTCGCTGCCTCGGCCGGTACGCCTGCTGGTACTCGTCGTTCAGCACCTCCATGCGGTCCCTGTAGTCCTCGAACTCGGCGTACAGCGCACGCATGCCGACCATGAAGTGCTGGATGATCTCCTCGACCTCGGCGCGCTTCCCGGGCTCGAGGCCCACTTCGTCGATGACCATGCGGCGGTCGCCCCGGTCGCGCCGCTGATCCTCCCCACCTTCTTCCCCCTGGGCCGAGACGACCTGGCTCCTCTGCCACGCCACTCCTCCGAGAAACCCGGCGGCGAGAGTGACAACGAGGAGCGTGATCGAAAGCACACTGGCTTTTCTCACACCTGCCATTTACGGAACATTCCCTTCCACCATGGCCATGAAGGCCACCGGATTCGCAGGGGCCTGGCCGTTCATGACGACCGGCAGCACCCCGTCTTCGACTTCGTTCGCGAGCACGTCCTCCAGAGCCAGTGGAGGCGAGGCGTCGGCCGCATGCCGCACCTCGCTGCCGACGAGGAAGGCCGCCACGGCCGCCGCCGCGACCGCCACCGGAATCAGGCTCCTGGACCACCCCGAGAGAACCGCGGCCACCGACTCGCGGGCGAGCCTGCGCCGCCTCGCCAGTTCGAAGGCCGCGCTCTCCATCACCGCGGCGTGGAAGCGCTCCCAGTAGCCCGGCAACCGGTACCCCGGATCCACGGCTTCCAGCGAGGCCGGCGCCTCGCGGGTGAGGCCCCCGCTCACATTGCCGACCGGGGTGTCGCCCCGGCCCGCCTTGCGATCTCCGTTCTGCGTGTTCATCTCAGACGTCCTTTCCGTAGTCCTTCCATTCGGACAACTGAACCCGTAACGCCTTGCGGGCGAAGTGCAGGTGGGACCTGACCGTGCCGGACGGCATGCCGAGCCTCTCGGCGATCTCGGCGTGCTTCCACCCCTCCAGGTCGTGAAGGAGAACGATCTCCCGCTGCACCTCGCTCAATGTGTTCAAGGCCTCCGTAAGCCTGGCCCGCAGGGCCGATATGTCGGCGGCGCGCTCCGGGCTGGGCCCCGAAGAACTGGCGCTCGCCGGAATCTCGTCACCTCTCCGGAGGCTTTCCCTGCGGATGAGGTTGCGAGAGCGGTTGCGCACGATCGCCAGAAGCCAGCCGGCGAACCGGGCCGGGTTCCGGCACTCCTCGAGCCGCTCCAGAGCGACCAGGAAGGATTCCTGGGCCGCGTCCTCGGCGTCCTGGTGCCTGCCGATGACGGAAAGCGCCACGGAGTAGGCGGCCCGCTGATACCGCAGGACCAGTTCTCCGTACGATTCGCCGTCGCCGGCACGCGCCTGGATCACCAACTCGGCGTCCGAGCGCTCCTTCATTTCTGGGAACAAGACACCTGTAGCGCGTTTCCCGTTGAGCAACTCCCGGGTCGCTGCAGGGTGGACACGGGCCAGAAACCTGGCGTTAGCGGCGCCATCTTTGGCGGCTCAACGGTTTCGCCGCCGGAAACGCCGGGGTCCGCGAGGTTTCCCGGCGGGACGGGCAGACGCGCTCGCCGGGTCAGCCTTGTCGATCGCCTTCATCACCAGGTCCCTGAGCGCGCTTTCGTCCACATCGCCGAGTTCCGACGCCACCAGGTAGTGGGTACCCTCGGGATCCGGACGGTCTCCGGGTGCTTCCAGACCGACGCTGAGCAGCCGGGCGCCCGGTGCATTTCCGGATCCAACCATGGTCGACCCCCTGAGCAATACGCTCCATACCTCGTTTCCGACCTCGACCTCGCGCGCAACCACCTCTGAAACCGGCCCGTCGGTCAGTTCGCGGGCGGGCGATGGAACAGGGCCTCGCCGGGTATTCGCTCGACGCCGCCGAACCGGAGCCTGCCGCGCGGGACCGGGGTTGTACCGCCGGCCGGGCTGCATCGCTTCCCTCACCGACGCCGGTCGCTCGGATGCCGGCGGCGGAGCGCCCGCAGCGAGGCTGTCGTCCGCTTCGGTTCGCCCCCCGTCCGGCCGGGTCGGAGGAGGTTGCGGTCGCCGCCGGCCGGCAGCGCCGTCGCTCATGTGCTCCTCCACCCTGCCGCGGATCTGCCCGTCGTCCCCAAAGGCACGACATCCTCACCGAAGAACATGCGGATGTACTTCGCCTGGATGGGCGTCACCGTCCGGACGGCCCACACCAGCTCCACGTGGTTCGGCTCGACGGGACGCGCCAGCAGCCGCAAGCCCGCCTCCCGGGGCAAACGGTTCCCCTTGCGGTGATTGCAGGTCGAGCAGGCGGTGACGACATTCTGCCACGTGTTGTCCCCGCCCCGCGAGATGGGGAGGATGTGGTCGCGCGTGAGGAACTCGCGGTTCTTCAGCTGTCGCTTGTGCCGCTGGCAGTACTGGCAGGAGTAGCCGTCGCGAGCGAAGAGGAAGGTGTTCGTGACCTGCCTCCGGAAGCGTCGCGGCACGTGCACGTAACGCACCAGGCGGATGACCACCGGACAGGGGTGGTGCACGCGGACGGAGCGGAAGGACCGGTGCGCGTCCTCTTCGAGCACCTCGGCCTTGCGGTCCAGCACAAGGCGGATCGCCCTTCGGGAAGGGACGATCATCAATGGCTCGTACGAAGCGTTCAACGCCAGACAGCTCACGCCTGCCTCCTCAATGAAGAACCCGGGCTCGAATGCACACGGGACCATAACGAGAATAACGCCAAGCGGGGCAGGGTGAAAATTCCCGCAGGCACCGCGAGCGGCGAGGCGGGGCGGTGCGTTACATGAGATGCAGGGGGTCCCTGTCGAGCGAGACGCGAACATCCGATCCCCTGGCCGTGAATCCCCCGGCCACCGCTCGAAGCGTCCGCCCGACGCCCGGGGCGGAGCCTCGAAGCAGGACGTGCCAGCGGAAACGCGCGTGGAGCCTCTCGATCGGCGCCGGGGCCGGCCCCAGCACCTCGACCCCCCTGGTGGAACGCTCCCGCAACCACTCGCCCAGCGATTCGGCCGCGGCCATCGCGTCGGCCTGGACCGGGCTGCTCAGCAGGATCCTGGCCATGCGCAAATGTGGCGGATAGGGAGGATCGGTCCTCGCGCCTAGTTCGCGCTCAACGAAACCCCGGTAGTCGTGCGCGACCGCCGCCCGCACAACGTAGTGGTCCGGCACGTAGGTCTGGATGACCACCTCACCCGGAAGGCTCCCCCGCCCCGCCCGCCCCGCCACCTGGGACAGCAGCTGGAAGGTCCGTTCGCAACTCCGGAAGTCGGGCAGATGCAACCCGGTGTCGGCGTTGATGACCCCCACCAGCGTCACCCGGGGGAAATCGAGACCCTTGGCGATCATCTGCGTCCCCAGCAGGATGTCCACCTCCCCCTTGCGGACCCGCTCGAGAATGTCCCGGTGCGACCACTTTCCCCTGGTCGTATCCACGTCCATGCGCGCGACCCGGCCGCCCGGGAAGCTCTCGACAAGGACGCGCTCGACCTGTTCGGTCCCCAGCCCCCGGTACGTCATCTCGCGGGAGCCGCAGCGGGGACAGCGCGAGGGCGGGTCCTCGGTGTGGCCGCAGTGGTGGCAGATCATGCGCCGCCGCGCCCGGTGCAGCGTCATGGACACCGAGCAGTCGACGCACTCGCCGACCGCGCCACAGCACTCGCACAGGGCGAAGGTCGCGTAGCCGCGGCGATTCAGCAGCAGAATCGTCTGTTCCCGGCGCGACAACCTTTGTCGCACCGCGTCCGCGAGCAACGGTGAAAGGATGCGCACGGGGGGTTGGGGCGGCACAGGGGCGCCATCCGGGGCTGGCCGGCGACCCGCGGCCGCCGGAGGCTCCTCGGGAGGCCGCACCCTCAGGTCGACGACACGCACCCCGGGGAGGACGCCGCCACCGACCCTGTCGGGCAGCTCGAGGAGCACGTACTTCCCCGAGCGCGCGTTCATCCAGCTCTCGAGCGAGGGGGTGGCCGAGCCCAGCACGCAGACCGCGCCGGTGCGCCGGGCACGCACCACGGCCACATCGCGCGCACCGTACCGCGGTGCCTCGGACTGCTTGTAGCTGCCGTCGTGCTCTTCGTCCACGACAATGGCGCCCAGCGCGGAAACGGGCGCGAACACGGCCGAGCGGGCACCCACGGCGATGCGCTTCCCGCCGGACCGCAGTTGCCGCCAGGCGTCGTGGCGCTCGCCGTCGGAGAGTCCCGAGTGCAGCAGGGCCACCAGGTCCCCGAAGGCCTGCCGGAAACGGTTGACGGTCTGGGGGGTCAGCGCGATCTCGGGCACCAGCACCACGGCGTCCCCGCCCTGCGCCAGCACCCGCCGGATCAGCTCGATGTAGACCAGGGTCTTCCCGGAACCGGTGACCCCGTGCAGAAGGAAAGCCCCGCCGCCCTCTCCCCGCGCGGCATCGAGCCGGGCGAGAACCCGGCGCTGGGCGGTTGTGGGAGCGTGTGTCGGCTCCGCTTCCACCGCCCGGTCCCGGAACGGGTCCCGCACGAACACCTCCTTCGCCACCCTCACGAGTCCCTTCTTCTCCAGCCCCCCAACCACGCCGCGGCTGAAACCGCCCTCCAGCAGCGCGGCCAGCGCCTGGCTCCCACCCGCGCCCACAAGCTGCTCGTATGCCTCGCGCTGCCTCCGGGCCCGGCCGAAGATCCGGTCCAGTTCCTCGAGCGTTCCGACCGGGCGGGCCACGCGGACCACGGCGCGACGCGCGGGCGCCGGCTCCCTGGCGGCCGGGTTGGCCATGCGCGCGGGGAGCATCGCGCGCAGCACGACTCCGAGCGGTACGACGTAGTACTTCGCGATCCACTGTGCGAGTTGCCACAACTCGGTACCGACCGAGGGTTCCCGGTCGAGCACGGAGACCACGTCCCTCAGGCCGGGAACCTCCGACCCGGGACCCACCACCCAGCCCACCACGGTGCGGTTCCTGAAGGGGACGCGCACACGCGTTCCCGCCGGAGGAACCGGTCCGTCGAGGCGATAGTTGAAGGCGCGCCGCATCGGAAGCGGGAGCGCGACCTCCACGATCGAACCGTCGCGGGATGACATCAGGCGGCCCCGCGACTCGCCGCGAGGGGAACACGGGTTGCACCGGCGCCGGGTGCCGGCGCGCCCCGGAAAGAGTACGGGCCGCGGCCTGGGGACGACGGAGGAAAGGGCGGTCTGCGCGCCTGTGAACTCACCAGGGGACTACAGCAGCAGAAACACATCCTGCTGCGGCTCCGACACCGTGACCTCCGGCCCCTCCGGTCCCATGTACACATTGATTTCGGTTCGCAGCCCCACGTCGTCCGCGATGTAGATGCCGGGTTCCACGGAAAAGCCCACCCCCGGCACCAGCACCCGATCGTCGCGGGTCTCGAGGTTGTCCAGGTTGGGACCGCGGCCGTGGAGGTCCAGATCGATCGAGTGGCCGGTGCGATGGATGAAGAACTCGCCGAACCCCGCGTCGGTGATGATCTTGCGGGCCACATCGTCGCCCTCGAAGCCGCGCAGCACTTCGCCCCGGGCCCAGCGCGCCCGCAGCGAATCGACCACCCCGTCACGCGCGGCCCTCACCGTTTCCCACAGCTCGGCGATGCGCGGTGGGAGTTCGCTCCCCATGAACCCCATCCAGGTCTGGTCGGCGGGCACGGAGCCCTCGTGCAGGGCGCCCCAGAGGTCGATCAGGAGGAGGTCGCCGGCCCGGATGCGTTCGCCGGTCTCGCCGGGGTCGTAGTGGGGATCCGCGGCCTTCGGGCCGATCGCCACGATGCAGTCCGCGTGGACGGGCGCGCCGCGCCGCACCAGCTCGCCGCGGATCCAGGTGGCGAGCGCGCCCTCGGTAATGGTCTCGCCCCGGGAGACGTGGTCGGCGGCGCGTGCGAAGGCGTCCCGGGCCAGCACCCTGACCAGCTCCGACGCGCGGCCGTGCTCCTCGCGCTGCACCGGGGTCCAGACCGCGTAGAAGGACGACACCAGGTCGCCGGAACTGTGGAGTTCGACTCCCATGTCGACGATGATATCGCGGATGCCGGCGGGGAGGAGGTCGAGGTACGGCACGTCGCCCCGCGCCGAGGTTTCGGTGGCCACCCGCATGCACCCGGCCAGCAGGCCGCGCAGCCGGTCCACCATTTCGATGCGGCTCGAATAGCTCTCCCGGGGCCAGTCGAGGTGGCGCCAGGACGAGTGCTCGATGGCGTGGATCAGGAGGCGCGGGGGACCCGAGGCGGGAACGAGAGCAAAGCCGCGCCGGGTGGTCCACTCCAGCCCGAGCAGGGCGCGCCCGATCGGGTTGCGGTCCTTGAAGTCATAGAGCAGCCAGCCGTCCAGTCCCATGTCGCGGAGCGCCGCCTGCACCCTGGCGACGCCCTCTCCGGTGGTCAGCAATGCCCTCGAATCACCCGCTTCGGGGTTCATAGCTGTGCTTCCTCCATCTCTTCGAGTTCCGCGAGGGCCGTGTCCAGCCGGCCCCGCTCGTCTTCGGTGATCGCATCGGTCTCCACAGCTGCCGGAACAGGCCCTTTCAACCGGCGCAGAGCGACCACGACCAGGCTCAAGCCCAGCAGCAGCGCCAGCGGGGGCACCAGCCAGGCCAGCAGGCCGGCTCCGCTGGTCTCCGGCAGGGCGCGATACTCCTCGCCGTAGCTGGCGATCATCAACTCCACCAGGCTGTCGGCGCTCAGACCCGCGAGGGCACCGGCCTGGAGGCTGTCGCGCAGCTCCTCGGCGTCGCTCGAGGTGCATACTTCGAGCATGAACCCTTTGCAGAACGGCGAGCGCAGCTTCGAAATCGCGTCGCTCGCCTCGGGGTGGAGTTCGACCGCCACCGACGACGCCTCCCGAGAAGCGAGTTCGGCAGCTTCCGGGGGGAGACCGGATCCGCATGCAGCCACCACCACCGCGAAGAGTGGGGCAAGCCACCGCCCGGCGCCGGTGTCTCCCGTCAGCCGGACATTCACTTCGCTTCCGGCCATGCCGAACCTGGCCACTGCCGGCCCAACTCCGATTCCCTTCATCGTTCAGACATCCATCGAGACCCCTGCAAGCGCCCGGATCACGGCCACGCACCCCGCACCGGTGCGCTGCGGGTCGTAGCCACCTTCCAAGAATACCACAACGCGGCCCCCGCAACAGCGATCCGCCGCCTCCATCACCATCCGCGTGGTCCGGTGAAGGTCCCCGGGCTCCAGCAGCTGCCCGCCGAGCGGATCTCCGGCGAGCACGTCGAAACCGGACGACACCAGAATGAAGTCGGGCTCGGAGCGGGAGACCGCCGTCTCCAGCGCCATCCCGAACACCCGCAGATAGTCTTGACGGGGCGTTCGCGGGCTCAGCGGCACGTTCAGCGTGAATCCCTCCCCCCTCCCCCTCCCCGTCTCGTCCGCGGCCCCCGTGCCCGGATAGTGCGGGTACTGGTGAAGCGACAGGAAGAACACGTCCGGGTCCTCGTAGAAGCAGTCCTGCGTGCCGTTCCCGTGGTGGACGTCCCAGTCCACGATGAGCACGCGCTCGGCCTCGCCCCGGTCGCGGAGCCTCGCGGCCGCAGTCGCAATGTTGTTGAAGAGGCAGAATCCCATTGCGCGGCCCGGCGTCGCGTGATGCCCGGGAGGGCGCGCGGCCACGAAGGCGCTGCGGTAGCGCCCCGCCACCACCCCGTGCACGGCCTCGAGCCCAGCCCCCACCGTCCCCAGGGCCGCCTCCCACGACGCCCCCGAAACCCGCGTGTCGGCATCGATCGCCGCCGGCTGGCCCCACTCACGCGCCTGGTCCACTGCTTCACGCACCGTCTCGATCAGCGCACCCTCGTGCACGAGCGCCACGTCCTCCTTGCTGCCCGCCTCCGGCTCCACCTGCACCACCTTGCCGTGGAGCGCGACCAGGTCCGCCTTCAGCGCCGATGCGATCGCGCGCAACCGCCCCTGGTGTTCCGGGTGACCCCAGCCGGTGTCGTGCAGCACCGCCGAGGGATGCATGAGGAAGGCGGTCGGAAGTGATTCGGCCATGCCCCCCAGCCTACTCCGCCCCAACCGGCTCCGGCACCCGCGCGATCCGCTCCTGAATGCTCAGGATCTCGGCGCGCCGGGTCCGCATCGCCGTCAGGGCGTCCACCGCCGCGGAGGTCGCCGACATCGTCGTCAGGTACGGCACTCCGTACGCGATCGCCGCCCGCCGCATGGCATAGTCGTCGTACTGGGACTTCTTCCCCAGCGGGGTGTTGATCAGCAACCCCACCTGCCCGCTCACGATCCGGTCCACGATGTTCGGCCGCCCCTGCCCCACCTTGTGAATCCGTTCACAAGGAATGCCGAGCTGCGTGAGATGGTTCCGCGTACCACCCGTCGCCAGCACCCGGAAGCCCAGATCCGCCAGCCGCCGCGCCAGCGGCGTCACCGTGGGCTTGTCCGAGTCGTTGACCGTCACAATCACCGAAAGTCCCTCCTCCCCCTCCGGCAGCCGGTTCCCCGCCGACACCTGCGCCTTGGCGAACGCCATCCCGAAAGAGTCGTCCACGCCCATTGCCTCGCCCGTCGACCGCATCTCGGGTCCGAGCAGCGTGTCCACGTCGAACCGGTTGAAGGGAAAGACCGCCTCCTTGACCGCAACCCCGTTGACCTCGGGCTCCGACGGCACGCCCAGGTCCGCCAGCTTCTCCCCCGCCATCACCCGCGCCGCCAGCCGCGCCAGCGGCACCCCGGTCGCCTTCCCCACGAACGGCACCGTCCGCGACGCCCGCGGATTCACCTCGATCACGTACACCTGCCCGTCCTTCACCGCGTACTGCACGTTCAGCAACCCGACGACCCCCAGCTCCAGCGCGAACCGCCTCGTCAGCCGCCGCATCTCGTCCAGCTCCTCGCGTCCGAGCAGATACGGCGGCAGCACGCAAGCCGAGTCCCCCGAGTGCACCCCAGCGTCCTCGATGTGCTGCATGATCCCGCCGATCACCACGTCGGTCCCGTCGCCGAGCGCGTCCACGTCCGCCTCGAAGGCGTCCTCCAGGAAGCGGTCGATCAGCACCGGACGGTCGGGCGACGCCTTGACCGCCCTCGCGAAGTACCCCTTCAGCGACTCCTCGTCGTAGACGATCTCCATCGCGCGCCCGCCCAGCACGTACGACGGCCGCACCAGCACCGGGAAGCCGATCTCCCGCGCAATCTTCAGCGCCTCGGCCTCGCTCATCGCGGTCCCGTTCGCCGGCACCCGCGCCCCGATCCGCCGGCAGACCTCCTCGAAGCGCCGCCGGTCCTCCGCCCGGTCGATCGCGTCCACCGAAGTCCCCAGGATCGGCACCCCCAGCTCCGCCAGCTTGTACGCCAGGTTCAGCGGCGTCTGCCCGCCCAGCTGCACGATCACCCCCACCGGCCGCTCCCGCTCGACGATCTCGACCACGTCCTCCAGCGTCAGGGGCTCGAAGTAGAGCTTGTCGCTCACGTCGAAGTCGGTCGACACGGTCTCCGGATTGGAGTTCACCATGATCGTCTCGAAGCCGGCCTCCTTGAGCGCCAGCACCGCCTGCACGCAGCAGTAGTCGAACTCGATCCCCTGCCCGATCCGGTTCGGCCCGCTCCCCAGAATGACGATCTTCCGCCGGTCCGTGGGGTCGGATTCGTCCTCGGATTCGTAGGAGGAGTAGTAGTAGGGGGTCGCCGCGGGAAACTCGCCGGCGCAGGTGTCGACGACGTTGTACGTCGGCCGGATCCCCCACTGTCGGCGCCGCGACCGTATGGCGGCCTCCTCCACGCCGCGCAGCGCCGCGAGCTGCGCGTCCGCGAACCCCTCGCGCTTCATGCGCCGCACCGGGGCCGCAGCGAGGGACGGCAGATCCCTGAACCAGCGTTCCAGCTCGAGGATCTGCACGAGCTGGTCGAGGAACCAGGGGTCGATGCCGGTGGCGCGGTGGAGTCGGTCGATCGAGACGCCCGCCTCGAGCGCGCGCTTGAGCTGGTACTTGCGCAGGGTGGTGGGTCTCCGCACCGCGGCGAGCAGCGCCTCGGGATCGTCGGATTCGAGCCCGTCGTCCTCCAGCGTCTCGCCCGCGACCCAGCCGGTGCGCCCTACCTCCAGGCCGCGCAGCCCCTTCTGCCACGCGGAGCGGAAGGTGCGCCCGATCGCCATCGTTTCGCCCACCGCCTTCATCTGCACCCCCAGCGTGTCGTCCACCTCGGGGAACTTCTCGAAGGCGAAGCGGGGGAACTTCACCACCACGTAGTCGAGCGCGGGCTCGAACGACGCCGGCGTCGTCTTCGTGATGTCGTTGGGCAGCTCGTACAGGCGGTAGCCCACCGCCAGCTTCGCGCCCACGCGCGCGATCGGAAAACCGGTCGCCTTCGACGCCAGCGCCGACGACCGCGAGACGCGCGGATTCATCTCCACCACCAGCATCTCGCCGTCTTCGGGGTTGACCGCGAACTGGATGTTGCACCCCCCGGCCTCGACGCCGATCTCGCGGATGATCGCGATCGCGGCGTCGCGCATGCGCTGGTACTCCACGTCCGAGAGCGTCTGCGCCGGCGCCACCGTGATCGAGTCGCCGGTGTGCACCCCCATCGCGTCGAAGTTCTCGATCGAGCAGACGATGATGACGTTGTCCAGCCCGTCGCGGACGACCTCGAGCTCGTACTCCTTCCACCCGATCACCGAGCGGTCGATGAGCACTTCGCGGATCGGACTGGCGTCCAGCCCCTTGCGCACCTGGGCCTCGAACTCGGCCAGGTTGTAGGCGGTACCGCCCCCGGTCCCCCCCAGGGTGAACGACGGCCGGATGATCGCCGGGTAGCCGGTGTCCTCGATGATCGTGAGCGCCTCGTCGAGGCTGCGCGCGAATCCCCCGTGCGGGACCGCGAGGCCGATCCGGTTCATCGCCGCGGTGAACTCCTCCCGGTCCTCGGCCATCACGATCGAGCGCTCGTCGGCCCCGATCAGCTCGACGCCGTGCGCGGCCAGCACCCCGTTGCGGTGCAGGTCCATCGCGATGTTCAGCGCCGTCTGTCCCCCCATCGTGGGCAGCAGCGCGTCCGGCTTCTCGCGCTCGATCACCCGTTCCACCCACTCCGGCGTCAGCGGCTCGATGTAGGTCCGGTCGGCCAGGTCCGGATCCGTCATGATCGTGGCCGGATTGGAGTTGACCAGGACGACCCGGAAGCCCTCCTCCTTGAGCGCCCTCACGGCCTGCGTGCCGGAATAGTCGAACTCGCAGGCCTGCCCGATCACGATGGGACCCGACCCCAGGATCAGGATCGAGTCGATGTCGGTGCGTTTAGGCAAGGTGGACCCACTGTAAACTACAGTTTACATATTGTAAAGTCGTTTTGACATCGCGGCCAACTGAGCGGGGCGGCGCAGCGTGGACGCAGCGCCGGTCGAATGCCTGGACGGTGTTGTGCACGAGCTGCTAATCGGCGCTCTTGGCGGATTCCTTCCGAATCGCGGTGCGGAGGGCTATCGCGAGGCCTCCCCACACGAACGCCATGATCACGATCATGGTGATCCAGGTTGCTGTGGTCATCAGGGCGGTTCCGTTCGACTTTCGCGGTGGGTGTCCGGGTGGTGCCGTGGAAGGTCGGCCGGGGCGCGAGGAACGGGTCGGGGGACCGGTTCCGCGAGGCCGCCCCGGCGTGGGCTTCCGTGGCCGCGATAAGGTGCGGAAACGGGGGCGGCGGGGCAAGACGGGGTTGACGTGCACGACGACACGTCTTAACGTCACGACACAACGTCGTGTAACCCCTTCCGAACGAGGCCTTCCGTGACGACACGCCCCCTGCCCGATTCCGAACTCGCGGTAATGGAACAGCTCTGGCGGAGCGGCCGGTTGACCGCCCGCCAGATTATCGAGCGGCTCTATCCCGATGCGGCCAGACCCCAGCATGGCACCGTACAAAGACTCCTGCAGCGTCTCGAAGCCAAGGGGTTCGTGGAACGTGACCGCAGTCTGGGTATCAACGTCTTTTCGCCGGCCATCGGTCGCGAGGCCTACACCAGCGGCCAGCTGGAGTCGCTGGCGAAGCGGTTGGGCGGGGGATCCCTGGTGCCCATGGTCAGCCGGCTGGTCGAAGACAACAAGCTGTCATCCGCCGAGATCGCAAAGCTCCGGCGGGTATTGGAGGAATAGGATGACCGACCTTCTGCTTCAGATCGGGGCCACCAAGCTGGTGGTATCGCTGGTGCTGGCCGGCTTGGCGTGGGTGACGCGCCGGCGTGGTGCACACCCCTCCGTCTCCCATCTTCTCTGGTTGCTGGTGCTTGTCATCCTCCTCCTTCCAGCGGTGGTTTCGGTCCCGATACCTCCGGGTACAACCGGTACGGCATCGGTGGCCACCGGCGACCTGCAGTCCGCAGGGCATGCGAACGCGCGGCCATTTGCGCCAGCGCTCGGCACTGAAGACACCGGACCCGGCCCGTTCCCTTCCCGTTTCGGCGGCAATGCAAGGGCCGGAGTCGCAACCGTTTGGCTCGCCGTCACCGTGCTGCTGCTCGGGTGGACCCTGGTCCGTACACTCCGGTTCCGGCGGCTGCTCGCCCGGACCTCGCAGGCGGCTCCGCCGGCACTGGGGCGCGAAGTTGCCAGGATCGGACGCGGCCTCGGGCTGGTCCACAGGCCGGAAGTGCTCACTACGACCGCCCGTGTCTCACCGATGGTCTGCTGGACCGGGGGCAGGGTCCGCCTCGTGGTTCCCTCCTTCCTCCTGGTCGAACTCGACCACTACGAACTCCGGGCCGTGCTGGCGCACGAGCTGGCGCACGTTCGGAGGCGCGACCACCTGGTGCGCTGGATCGAATGGCTGGCGTGTTCGGTCTTCTGGTGGAATCCGGTGGCCTGGTGGTCCCGCCGCGAACTCAGGGCCGCCGAAGAAGCGTCGTGCGACGCGCTGGGGGTGGCGGCGATCGGTTCGACGCCGCGGGCCTATGCGAAATCGCTTCTCCAAGTGCTGGAGGTGATGTCCAAACCGCCGACGCCCCCGACGCCCACCCTGGCGAGCGGAGTCGCGAGCGGGCGGGGTTCCAGGTCGCTCGAGAGGAGGCTCAGGATGCTCGTTACGGGAAGATCGAGCCGGCGGGCCCCCCGCTGGATCCGTGCGATGGTTATTGGGGGGGCCGCGTTTCTGCTCCCGCTCGGACTCGTGTATTGCGGCCCCGGCATCCGGACGACCCCGACGGAGCCGGAAGAGCCGCCCGTGCCGCCGCCGGGAGCCGCGCTGGTCGTCGTCAACGGACCTGCCGGCTCCGATTCGAGAGCAGGGGAGCCGAGGGAGCTCCTGCGCGGCGACCCGGGGTATGCCTACTGGACGTTCGGCGCAGACGGGACGGATGGCCCCCGGCCGCTTCGCGAGGCGCCGGTGCAGCCGGTGGAATGCCGGATGGATCTGGAAGAACCGGACGAACAGGCCCATGATGCAGCCATGGCCGCGTGCGCGAAGGCGCTGGCCAGGGACCTCCCGCGGACGGAAGGCTCCGAAGACCGGAATGTGTGCGTACAGCGGGAGTACAGGACCGGCCTCCGCTGGCGCGGGATCTGCGAAGGCTGGGAGCCGGGGGAACGATATCGCGTGCGCGGCAACGCCACCGGCAGCTTCCTGCTGGAGCGCATCGCTGCAGGGAGGGAGTGATGAGGTTCGTGATCGGCACGGTAGTCGTCGCCTGGGCGGCCACCGCGTGCGGCGAACGGGGCGGCACGGCCGAACTCGGGTCCGAAACGCGCGACAGTGCCGGCATCCGCATCGTCGAGAACGCTCGTCCGCCCGACGGATCCCGGCTGGGTTGGAAAGTCGATTCGGTGCCTTCGGTGACGATCGGGGAACTCGAAGGCGACGACTCCTACCTGCTGCATCAGGTCCGTGACGCGATGCAGCTGTCCGATGGCCGGATCGTCGTCGCGAACCGGGGCTCACAGGAGCTTCGGGTCTTCGACGCGTCCGGTGTCCATCTGGCGACCTGGGGGAGGCGAGGTGAGGGACCCGGCGAGTTCAGCAGCCTGCTTGCGGTCGCGCCGTGGCCGGGTGACTCGCTGATTGCGTGGTATTCGCAGCAGGACCGTCTTTCCGTCTTCGACCTGGAAGGAAACTTCGGCCGCGCGTTTGTCCCCGGCGATCCCGGCGATCTGCGCAACAGCGTTGAAGCGGTGTCCGCCCAAGGCACGATCGTCGTTTCCTCCCGCTTCACGACCGGCGAGGCGGCTCTTCAGGATGGCCTGGTCCGCCGGGAGCGGCAGCACGAGGTCGTGGACGCCGAGGGTCAACTGGTCACGTCCCTGGGAGTCCATCCGGACGCGGAAATGTACACCTCGATTTCCGGGGACCAGGACAGCTACCGGTTCAATATCACGTCGATCCCCTTCACCCGCTTGATCCGCACCGCCGTGTGGGCCGGCCGGTTTGTCGTAGCCCCCAACGACAACTACGAGATCCGGGCCTACGGCCGCGAAGGGACGCTCGACCTCATCGTCCGGCGCGACCATGCCCTGATCCAGCCGACGCCCGCCCACCGGGACGCCTACATCGAGCGGCGGGTGGCGGCCAGGCCCCCCGAGGAACAGGCTGAGAGGCGCCGGACGCTGCGCGAGAGGCTCGCCGACCTGCCGATGGCGGAGACGTTCCCGGCCTTCGACGAGATCGTGGCGGACGCCCTGGGCCATCTCTGGGTTCGGGAGTACGACCTGCCCGGCGAAGAACGCACGAAGCCCCTGTGGACATTGTTCGACCCGGAGGGACGCGTCCTCGGTTTCGTTGAGACACCCCCTGGTCTGCGGATCCATGAAATCGGCGAGAGCCACATCCTCGGCCGTGCCACCGACAGTCTCGGAGTGGAATACGTGCAGGTGTGGCCCCTGAACCGTGCGCCGCCGAATTGATCGACGAGGAAATTCGTTCGATCCTGGCACACGAACTCGCCCAAGTGCGGCGGTGGAACTACATTAGGGCGGTGGATGGAGTGGGCAGCCTGGCCGGTTTTCTCGTGGAAACCCCACGGAGTGGTGGGCGAGTCGTCAATTCCGCGCGCCGGGTATCGTGAGCCCGGCCAACGTTGGCGGACAGACCAGATGTCACGAAAGGAGACTCATGACAAGCGCCGAAGGAAGCACTGCAAACACCCCACAATTGTTGCGCACGGTGGCATGGATCGCGGTGATCTGCGTGGTGCCGCTCGGCATCGTGTCCTGCGGCCAGCCGGACACGCCCGCCCTACCCGACGGGGAGACGACGGAAACGGCTGATCCGGTGCCCAATTACGCCGCACAGGCCAACGACGCCGACGACTCGGACGAGGAGACTCGGACGAGCAGGTTCAACCAGCTCCGCCGCGATCTGCGCGCCAAGGTCGCAGCTGGCGAAATCACTGAAGAGCAGGCTCGGCAGCGGATTTCCAGAATGCGTCAGCGCATGGAAGCCGCGCAGGGCGAGGGACGCGGCAGTGACGGCGGCAGGTAAGGATTTCATGCCTGCCGCCCCGCGGAAACCGTCGCCAGGTATTGGAGTTTGGAGTGTGGACTTCAGCTTCCGAGTGGAACCTATGCCATGACTATTTCAAACCACGCTCGCCGATTCCGGTCGGCCCTGTGCGTCGCAATCCTGCCCCTCCTGTCACTCGCCCTGGCGTCCTGCACCTCGGACGTGGAGCCGGAGGAGGAGATGCTGGACATCGAGGCGCTGCAGTCGGCCCTCGACGAGGCTCACGCGGCCCACGACGACCAGGGTGACGAGACCCTGGACGACATCGCAACCGCCGCCCACAGGCGCATCCGCGCCGAGGTGGGCCGCGGAACTCTCAGTGTAGAGGAAGCCCGGCGCCTGAGCCGGGCGATCTCTGGGATGAAGGCGCGCTTTGAAGGGGCGGTCGAATCCGAACGACTGACGATTGAGGCCGCGTGCGCCCGCTTCCGTGAGGAGATCGTGCGCCTTTTCGAGGAGTTGCGCAAAGCAAGGGAGCGACGGAGCCGCGGGACCCGCTGACCGCCAGCACGGGATAGCCGCGGCGGTCTCCTTATCTACCTCTCCCCCGCTCGTTCGGCGAACTCCTCGTCCGCGCGCGAAGCACAGGTGGCCCGGACCGGGTGATCGCAGTCAACCACGGTTGACATCATGTAAGCCAGCCGCGCGCCCGGCCGGCGCGCCCGGTTGCACGCCGAATCCGCGTTTCACCATTGTTCTTCACCGCGTTTCACTCCAGGGGACGACGATGACCAGCAGGCAACGACCGAGAGACCCGCCTCGAACAACGTGGCGCCGGACATCCTGGATACGCCCTGTCATCCCCCTCCTGGCCACCCTGGCCACCACCCTCCCCCTCTCCGCCCAGAGCGCTTCCACCGGCGGCCTTCGCGGCCGCATCCTCGACCGGGACGGCATGCCCGTCGAGGCCGCGCTGGTCACCCTCGTGCACACCCGGACCGGCGTAACCAGCACCGTGCTCAGCGTGGCCGACGGACGGTATTCCCTGCGCGGACAGCGTCCCGGCGGCCCCTACACGGTCACGATCACGCGCCTAGGGTTCCGCGAGTTCACCCGCGAAGGCATCGAACTGCTCCTCGGACGGTTCGTGGACCTGGACCTCACCCTCGTGTCGGAGGCCATCGAGATCGAAGGGCTGGTTGTCGAGGCGGAAGCGGATCCGGTGTTCAACCCGGGCCGCATCGGGATCTCCACCCTGGTCACCTCCGAGGTCCTGCGGGAACTTCCCACCCTGACCCGCAACTTCCTCGACTTCGCGGCGCTCTCCCCCCTGGTCCGCACTTCCGAGGAGGGCGTGTCGGTGGCGGGAGCCAGCTACCGCTTCAATACCCTCAACATCGACGGAGCCCTCAACCAGGACGTGTTCGGGCTGTCCACCAACAACATCGCGGGCGGGCGCGCCGGGGCCCGGGTCATTCCGCTCGAGGCCGTCGAGCAGTTCCAGGTGGAGGTCGCGCCCTTCGACATCCGCCAGTCGGGGTTCACCGGCGGCGCTCTGAACGCCGTCACCAGGTCGGGGACGAACGAGTTCGAGACATCCGCCTTCGGCTTCTACCGAGGGAGCGGACTGGTCGGCGAGCTGGTGATCGACGACGTCCGAACCGAGCCCGAGCTGTCCACCGCGCGCGCCGGGTTCACGACGGGCGGACCCATCCGGCGCGACCGCGCGCATTTCTTCATCGCCGGTGAGTGGGAACGGGCGCGGGAGCCGCCCACCGGCTTCCACGTGGGCGAGTCCGATCCGTTCCGGATGTCGCTGGTGCCCGACTCCGTGGCCCGAATGCGGTCGTTGCTGCAACAACTCGGGGCGGACCCGGGGACTGCCTCTTCGTTCCCGCTGGAGAACCAGCTGGCCAACCTTTTCGCGCGCGTCGACTGGAAGCTCGGGGACCGTCACGACGCCATGCTGCGATACAGCTTCGCCGCGGCCGACGACGAGCCGGATCCCAACCGGCTTCCCGGCGCCGCCTACGAGTTCTCGTCGGGCGGCAGCGAGATTCGGTCGCGCAACCACTCCGCGGTGCTTCGGCTCGTGTCGTCACTGGGCAACCGCCTCACGAACGAGTTCGCGACCAATGTTCAGCTGCTGAGAGATGACGAAACCGCGCGGTCCGCCTTCCCCCAGTTGGAAGTCTCCATGGACGGCACGATCGGCGACCTGTGGGTGACGCGCGACGTCCGCGCCGGGGCCGACTTCTTCGCCCAGGACAACGGGCTCGAGCAGCGCATCATCCAGATCTCCGACAACCTCAGTTACGACGTGGGAAGCCACCAGCTGCTCGTCGGCGCGTCGGGCACCTGGTTCAACTTCGACCGCCGCTTCGTGCCCGGGGTGTTGGGCAGCTACGAATTCGACAGCCTCGAGGACCTCGCGCTGAACCGGCCGGACCGCTACGAGGTGACGATACCGCTGACGGACCAGGGAGCCGCTCCGTCCTTCGGGGTGCGGGAACTGGCACTGTACGCACAGGACGAGTGGGAGGCCGGCGACCGCCTCACGGTGCGTGCGGGGGCGCGCGTGGACATCCCGACCTTCGCGGGCCGTCCCGAAGCGAACGAGGAGCTGGAGCGGGAACTCGGGATCGACGCCTCACGGCTCCCCGACAGGCGTCTCAACCATTCGATGCGCGCGGGACTCAACTGGCGTCCCTTCGAAGGAACGCAACTCAGGGCCGGAACCGGGGTGTTCTCCGGCCGCCCCGCCTTTTCGTGGCTGGCCAACGCCTTTCAGAACAACGGTCTCGCGGTCACGACGATCGTGTGCAGGGGCGACCAGGCGCCGGCCTTCGACCCCGCCGGGCCAACGCCCAGGGAGTGTGTGGGCGGCCCGGGTACGGGCGAGTCACCCCCGATCATCAACTACTTCGACCCGGAGTTCCGATTCCCGCAGGACTGGCGCACGACCTTCGCCGTCGACCACCGGCTTCCAGGCGGTGTAGTGCTCTCCGCCAGCTGGATCTCGAACCTGGCGCTCCGGCAGATCTTGATCACGAACGAGAACCTCAGCCCCGACCCCCATACGGGAGGTCCGGAGGACGGCTTCGGGTTCGGACTGCGCAACGTGTGGGGAACCCCGGTCATCTTCAGAGACGAGCAGCTGTGGGTGGGAGGCAGGATCAGCGACCTGTTCGGACCGGTGCTGCGGGTCGGGAACCGGGACGGCAACTATTCCTACGCCGCCACGGTCGAACTCCGAAAAGACTTCGGCAACGCCCTGGCGGTGCGGGCCGGCTACTCGCTGACACGTTCCTCCGACCTGCAGGACCTGCTGTCCATCGACGTCACGTCCAACTACGCGACGACGCCGATCGGCCGCCATCCCAACGACCCGGCTTCGCAACGATCCAGATTCGACCGGCCGCACAAGGTGGTCGCCAGCGCCCGGATGAGACTCCTTCCACGTTTCGGCGGAACGGAGATCAGCACGATATATGTGGGACAGTCGGGAGTCCCCTACTCCTACGTCTACGACGGCGACGTGAACGGGGACGGCTTCAACGGGCCCCGCGCCGCCGGTCTGGCCAACGACCTGATCTACGTCCCCCGCTCGAGCCGTGAACTCCCGTCCCTATTCGTGTCCCAGATCATATGGGCGGGTTTTCTCGAGGAGGAGGAATGCGTGCGGGAGCAGTGGGCCCGCATTCTTGCGCGGAACACCTGCCACACGCCCTGGTCACACCGGATGGACCTGCGGGTGTCGCAGAGGGTCGACGTCCGCGGATTCAAGGCCGACCTGACGCTCGACATGCTCAACGTCCTCAACTTTCTGAATTCGTCGTGGGGGGTGGTCCAGGTGGCCAACCCGGTGGTTCAGCTGTTCCGGGTGCGCCGGGACATCGAGACTGGTGAACTGATGGCCCAATACATCGGTGCATTGCAGCGGGACCGGGTCACCGGCAAGGTGAGGGCAGCGCGGCCGGTCGCCCCCGAGGTAGCGTCGTCGCAATGGCGCGCGCAGTTGGGGATGCGGGTGTCACTGGCGCGCTGAGGGGTGGGAACCCGGTTTGCGGCTGGTCCCCGGACTCCCGATGGACAAACGCTACCCCTCGTCACCTATCCCGAAGAACGACTCCCGCCGGGCGAGCGCGCCGCGCAGCACATCGGGCTCGGCGCGGACGAAGCGGACCGGTGTGCCCGGCCGGGCCTGCGCAAGGTCGTCCAGAGCGATCGGGTCGACGGAGCCGAGCTTCGCGTAGCCGCCGATGGTCGGGCGGTCCCGCATGAACACCAGCGGGAGGCCGTCGCCCGTGACCTGGACGGTCCCATCCACGAGGGGCGTCGAGTCGAGGACGCGCGGACCGCTGGTCATGGCGGGACCGGCCAGGCAGCTCGCGGTGCGGTCGCTCGCGGGGTCCAGGGTCCATGCCGCATCCAACAGCCGTGTCCTGTCGTCTCGCGAAAACTCGGCCCACTCGTACCCGGTCACCAGGGGTATCGTCAGCGAGCCCGGGACCGGCGGAATGAGTTCGCCGGGCAAACGCCGGACCGGACACCTGTGGCCGGGTGCGTGCCATCGCAGTGGCTCCCCCGCACGCAGGCAACGGCCCAGCAACCCGGGCAGCCCGTCCCGCACGACGGCCGACGCTGAACCGAAGGCCGTGGTGACATCCAGCCCGCCGGGAAAGGCGAGATAGGCACGCATGCCGGACGAGCCGTAGCCAAGGCGCAGCAGCTGGCCCGGCCTGACACGCACGGTGCGCCACGAGCCCGCCTCGACGCCGTCAAGCGCGGCGGCGCAGCCCGCGCCCGTGACCGCGACCACGGTTTCAACCGCAAAGCGCAGAGCGAAACCGCCAAGGGTGATCTCGAGCGCGGCCGCCGCCGGGTCGTTTTCGAGGAGCCGGTTGGCCCACAGACAGGCCCGCTGATCCATGGCGCCCCCGGGAGCGAGGCCGGCACGGCGCCCGCTCCGCCTCCCCAGGTCCTGGATCGTGCAGAACGGCCCGGGGCGCTCCACGACGCCGTGCGGATTCATCCGCACTCCGCCTCGTACGCCCTGCGATCGATCATGCGGAACTCGACGGTGCCGCCGGGACGGAAACGGGCGATCCGCTCAACGGGATCCTCGAACAGGGCCGGAGGGACACGGCCGACAAGACGCCACCCACCCGGACCCGCCGCCGGATAGACGCCGGTGCGCCGGTCCGCAATCCCCACCGACCCCGTCTCCACCCGTCGGCGCGGCGTGCGCAGGCGCGGCATGGCGATCCGTGGATCCACGTCGCCCAAATACGCGAAACCCGGCGCGAAACCGGTCGCCAGCACGACGTAAGTGGTTCTGCTGTGGAGCCGCGCGACCTCCGCCACACCGAGTTCCGCGCTGGCTGACAGGTCCTCCAGGTCCGGGGCCAGTTCCGGATCATAGCAAACGGGCAGCGAAACAGGGTCGCCAGGTTCGATATCCGGGACCTCCAGAAGGCATTCCTTCGCAGCAGCCGACAGTCGGGCTTCAACGTCGACCGGATCCCAACTGTGGGGCGAACCCTCGATCAGCAACCGGTTGAACGCCGGAATCTTCACCCGCACATCGGGCAGCGCGTCACGCGCGACGCGCTCAAGCCCGAGGACTCGCGCGATCCCCTCCCGGTCGGCCGGCACCGGCAGTGTGACCAGGGCGCTGACTGGGCCCGGGAAGGTAATCACCCGCCGCGTGGCACCAGCTCACGGATGCGGCGCAGAACCTCCCGTGCCGACGGATTGTCGCCGTGGACGCACAACGTCTCGGCCTGCACCGTCAGCCGCCCCTCCGGCGTCTCCACGAATCCGCCAACGAGATTTGCCACGTGCCCGGCAACCGCATCGTGATCGCTCAGAACCGCTCCCCGCATCGAGCGCGGCTGGAGGCGACCATCGGAGGCGTAGGCGCGGTCGGCGAAGGCCTCGAACGCCAGCAGCAGCCCCGTGTGCGCGAGCATCGCCGCGTGCCGCTCCCGGTCCGGCGTCGCCTGCAGGACGAAGATGAGCGATGAATCCACCGCGGCCACGCCCTCGGCCAGCCGCATGAGCAGCCGGTCGTCGTTCATCATGGCAAGGTAGAGGGCCCCGTGCGGCTTCACGTGGTGGAGGCGCGTCCCCAGCGCGGCCGCAACCGCCCCGAGCGCCCCGATCTGCGCCTGAATCTCGCGCACGAGCGAGTCGAGCGGCCAATCCAGCCTAAGGCGCCCGAAGTTGCGACGGTCCGGATACCCGGGATGCGCCCCCGCCTGCACACCGTGTTCGACCGCCAGCGACAGCGTCCGCGCCATGGTGTCCGGGTCTCCCGCATGTCCCCCGCACGCGATGTTGGCCCAGTCGATGAGCGGCATCACGGCTTCGTCGGCCCCCTTCTCCCAGGGACCGTAGCTCTCCCCCATGTCGCAGTTGATCAGCATGCCCCCCGCCTCGCCGCCATGTCTTCCCCCCGAACCTCCAGCACATCCCCCACCGTCTTCAACCCGTCGATCACGTTCCGGATGTGCTCGGCACGCGGCAGCCCGATCAGCTCGATGCCGAGGTGCACCGCCTCCCGGTGCACGCCGCGCGCGAAGGCCTTGTCCTTCATCTTCTTCGCCACCGACTTCGGCTTCAGGTCGTCGATGCCGTTTGGGCGCACCAGGCAGCAGGCGTAGACCAGCCCGCTCAGTTCGTCGCAGGCGTAGAGGACGCGTTCGAGGGGCGACTCGGGGGCCACATCGGTGCGGTCGGGGTAGCCATGCGTCAGGACGGCGCGGACGACTTCGTCGGGATAGCCGAGTTCGCGCAGCCGTGCGACGCCGACGTGGGGGTGCTCGTCGGGATGGCGCTCCCAGTCGAGGTCGTGCAGCAGCCCGGCCAGCCCCCACAACTCCTCGTCCTCGCCCGTGAGGCGGGCATAGTGGCGCACCGCCGCCTCCACTGCGAACATGTGCTTCCGGAGGGCTTCGCTCTCGACCCATTCCTCGAGCAGGGCGACGGCATCGGATCGGGTGGGCATCGGGGATGGACCTTTCGCGGTTCGTGTCATGCATGATTTACAACCCGGATCCTGCGGCCAGAAATGGGAGCGCACCGCCCGGGGCCTTAGATTAC
>JAPPNO010000097.1 GCA_028873845.1 Gemmatimonadota bacterium
GGGTTCCTTCCTTGTGGTGTATCACTCATTGCAGCACTACACCGGGAAGAATACACCGGATGGCGATGGACTGCAAGGGAAGATCGGAGGCTGCATATCCTACAGAACACGTTGTCTAGTAACGTGTTATGGCCTATTCAGTAGACCTTGGTGGATTACACTGGAAGATGTGTGCCGAGTTCGGGCGGTATCCGGCCAACCAACAAGGGGTTGCGTGCCAGAACCAGTTCCTCGAGGCTCACCAGGTCGCCGAGTTCAACCGGTATCCTTCCCTGAATGCCCGCTCGTTCCAGGTTCAGAATCCTGAGGTTCGCCAGGTTGCCGAATTCCGGGGGGATGGTATCGCTCAGGATGGTCGAGGAGAGATCCAGTACCTCCAGGTTGGCGAGCTTGCCGAGTTCGGGGGGGATGGGGCCCCGCAGGTTGGTCCAGCGTAGATGGAGCTCGGCCAGGTTGGGGAGTTGTGCCAGCTCGCCGGGCAGGGCGCCTTCCAGAGCGGTCACCGACAGGTCCAGAACGGTCAGTCCGGAAAGCCCGGACATTTGCGCCGGGATAGGCCCTCCCAGGTCGTAGTTGAACGAGAGATCCAGCGAGGTCAGGTGGGAAAGGCCGCCGAGCGCTGAGGGGAGCTGTCCCGTGAGACCGTTGTGGGGAAGGTGCAACCCCGCGACCCGGTCTTCCTCGTCGGTCTCTACACCGAACCACTCGCCGATCGGAGCGTACGACATCCAGCCGGTATTCGTAGTCCATTCCTCGCCTCCGCTCGCCTCATGGAGCGCGACCAGTCCGGCTCGATCGGGCGAAGGCAGGGTTCGGACGATCAGGTCGAAGGACTGGGTGGCGGTCAGTCCCCCCGCGTCGGTGGCCGTCACCGTCACGATGGCGGTTCCAAGCGCCACACCGGTCACTCCAAGCGAACTCGAGAGCACCGACACCCTGGCGATGCGGCTGTCGGAAACGGTCGCGGAATAGGCCAGCGTGTCCCCGTCGGGGTCCGTGAAGTAGTCCGAAAGGTCGATTACGACCCGGGTCTCCACGACCACCACCTGCGCGGGAATCTCGCCGGCGGCCTCCGGGGCCCGATTGGCGGAAGGAGTCGTCCCCCTGTCGTCGCAACCGAGGTTGCACAGGGTCAGGATCGCGGCCGAACCCCGGACTCCCCACGCGTTCGTCGCCCACAACTGTCGAACCTTCACGATGGCCCCCCTTGGCTGCTTCAAGCGATCCCCGCAAACCGATCTAACCCAGCAACGCCGGCAACACCACCCCCGCCTCCCCCCGCAGCGCCACCGTGGCCGCGCCCGTCAGCTCGGTCCTCTCCGTATTCACCTCCACGATACCGCCTCCGCCCTGCAGCGTTGCCAGCGGAATCCCCGCGGCAGGATGGACCACCGCGCTGGTACCGATCACCAGGCAGAGATCCGCGCGCGCCGCCAGCGATTGGGCGCGGGCCAGCAGGTCGCTGTCGAGCATCTCGCCGAAGAGCACCACATCGGGCCGACGCATCCCGCCGCAGGCCTCGCAGCGGGGCAGGGAGTCGCCCAGCGGCTCGGCCTCGGCGCGCTGCCCGCACCGGTTGCAGCGGTCGCGCGCGATCGCGCCGTGTATCTCGATCGGCAGCGCGGCGCCGGGCGGGCCGTCCCCCGCCGCATCGAGTGCGGCCCGGGTGTGGAGCCCGTCCACGTTCTGTGTGACGATCCCCTCCCTGCCGCGCCGCAGGAAGAACCGGGCCAGCGCGCGGTGCCCGTCGTTGGGTTCGCACTCGGCCACGAACCCCCGCCGCCAGGCGTACCACTCCCACACGGTCCGCGGGTCGCGTTCGAAAGCCCCGATGGTGGCCAGCTCCTCGGGCCGGTAGTTGCGCCACAATCCCCCCGCATCACGGAAGGTCGGCACGCCCGATTCGGCGGAGATTCCGGCGCCGGTGAGCGCCACCACCCGTTCGGCACCGGCAATGAGTTCGCGTGCCCGCTCAAGTTCGCTGTGCGGCAGTATTCTCTCCACGGGCTGACTGGATCCGGGATACCCTCCCTACCAATTGTAACCTACGCGCGTGTAGTAGAAGCCGCCGTTGAAGCCGAACGGCGTGAACTGGCCGTAGCGGTTGCCGACACCGGCCGCCGCGCCCGGAT
>JAPPNO010000036.1 GCA_028873845.1 Gemmatimonadota bacterium
AGGAGAAACCCTACCTAACACGTTGGAATACCGGCTGTTACGGGACTCTATGGACGCCTATGGATGATACTGGATTCGAGGCGTCCGCTCCCATGGCTGGATGGGACCGGTGGTCCGCAGCCTCGGTTCGAGACGCACAGGATGCCGGGATCGCACGTCCGCCGACCCCCGCCGCGTCCCCCACGATGGCCGGACGGGACGCTGCTTCGTCAGTCCCCCGCCTGCCGCACCGCCTCCGCCTCCACCACCGGCGCCGGCGCCAGCGAACGGCCGATGGCCCGCGCGATCGGGCCGCACTGCGTCACCAGTTCCCTGAACTGTTCCGGGTAGAGGCTCTGTGCCCCGTCGGACAGTGCCTGCGGCGGATCGGGATGCACCTCGACGATCAGGCCGTCGGCGCCGGCAGCGACCGCCGCCCGCGCCATCGGCGTCACCTTGTCGCGAACGCCGGTTGCGTGGCTGGGATCGGCCACGATGGGCAGGTGCGTCAGCGACTTCACCACGGGCACGGCGGTCAGGTCGAAGACGTTGCGCGTCGCCGGATCGAAGCCGCGCACACCCCGCTCGCACAGCGCCACGTCGGGGTTGCCCTCGCTGAGCAGGTACTCGGCCGCCAGGAGCAGCTCGGTGATCGTGGCCGACATGCCCCGCTTGAGGAGCACCGGCTTCCCGGCCCGCCCCGCCCGCTTGAGCAGCGGGTAGTTCTGCATGTTGCGGGTCCCGATCTGGATCATGTCGGCGTACTCGGAAACGAGCGCCACGCTTTCCGCGTCGACGGCCTCGGTGACGATGGCCAGCCCCGTCTCCTCGCGCGCCTCCGCAAGCAGCTCCAGCCCCCGCTCCTCCAGCCCCTGGAACGAATACGGCGATGTCCTCGGCTTGAACGCCCCCCCGCGCAGCACGCTGGCTCCGATGTCGCGCACCTGGACAGCGATGTCCAGGATCTGCCCGCGGCTCTCGACGGAGCACGGCCCGGCCATGACGACCACTTCGGGCCCACCCAGCACGGTTCCGTTGCCGAGCCGGACCAGGGTGTTCTCTTCGCGCCACTCGCGCGAGACCTGCTTGTAGGGCTTGGAGACCTTGATGATCTCGCGGACGCCCGGGAGCCCTTCGAGCCGCGCCGAGTCCACCCTCCCGTCGTTGCCGACGAGGCCGATGGCGGTCCGCTGGTGACCCGGCATGGGCTTGGCCCGGTATCCCATCTCGCCGATGGTCTCGACGACCCGGTCGATGTGCTCCGGCGTGGCCCGGTGGTGCATGACGATCAGCACGGCTCTGCTTCTCCAGTGGTGGATTAAAGGAGGATGATCCTAAGCAAGGTGGGCGCAAAGTTCTAGCGGCAGCCAAACGTCCAGGTGCCGATTCACGGCAGCGTGGGCGGGGGGCAGAGCGCAGCCCAGCGGTCCAACTGCTACTCCAGCACGAAATGCTGCCCGTCGTGCGCACAGACGACCACACCGTCGTAGCCCGCATCCCGAACCAGCCGCGCAGCCGACGCGCCGTCGAGGGGCGGATAGAGGTGGGTGAGAACCAGGGTGCCCGGCCGCGCGCTTCGCGCCATCGCCGCGACCGACGCCGGGGAGAGGTGGGAGGGGGACAGCGGCGGGTCCGCCTGGGCGCATTCGCTCACCAGCAGGTCGACACCGCGAAAGAAGGGGCCCAGCGCCGGGTCGGGTCCGGTATCTCCGGTGTAGCCGAGCGAGCGTCCGCGCGTCGTCACGCGGACCGCGACCGAACTCTCCGTGTGGGGTACGGGCAGGAATCGCAACCGTGGCGCATCGGCGTCGGCACCCTCCCAGCTGCCGCCGCCGACCTCGTGGAAGGCGACCTCGAACCCGGGATCGACGATGAAGTCGCCGAACGCGCGCCGCAGCGCCGCCACCCGGTCCGTGAGCCCGGGCGGGCCGATCACGTGGAGGGGCCGGCTGCGCGGCGACGGCGGCGCCCACCTGAGGGCGAAGAGGAGGTGGGGAAAGTCGCCGAAGTGATCGGCGTGATAGTGGGTGAAGACGACATGGGTGACCTTCCACCACGGTTTGCCGTGACGGGCCATGCCGTGGACGGCGCCGGGTCCGGCGTCGAGGAGCAGACCGTGATCCCGCGTTTCAAGGAGGTGACAGGCCGACGACCGTTCGCCCGAGGGAACCAGAGTCCCCGAGCCGATGACGGTCAGGACCGGTGTCACGCCGCCGTTCCCGCCGCTCCCGTCTTCCCCTCCAGGCGCACGCCCACGATCGAGGACACGCCCGGTTCCTCCATCGTCACCCCGTAGATCCAGTCGGCCGCCTCGATGGTCCGGGGATTGTGGGTGATGACCACGAACTGGGTGTCGGCCTTGAAGCCCTGGAGCAGGCGGATGAAGCGGCCGATGTTGGATTCGTCCAGGGGCGCGTCGACCTCGTCCAGCACGCAGAAGGGACTCGGCTTGACCAGGTAGATGCCGAAGAGGAGCGAAAGAGCCGTCAGAGCCCGCTCGCCCCCCGAAAGCAGATCGATGCGCTGGGTGCGCTTGCCTCTCGGAGCGGCATGGATCTCCACCCGGGACTCGAGCGGGCTGTCCGGATCCGAGAGCCACAGGTTCGCCTCGCCACCGCTGAAGAGGTGTTCGAAGGTGCGCTGGAAGTTCTCCCGGATCGCCTCGAAGCTCGTCATGAAGAGCTCGGTGGCGGTGGCGTTGATCCGCCGGATCGCGGCCCGCAGGTCGTTGCGGGCGGCGACCAGGTCCTCCTGCTGGCCCACCAGGAAGTCGAGGCGTTCACTCTCCTCGGCGTGCTCCTCCACGGCCAGCATGTTGACCGCCCCGATCCGTCCGAGTTTCGTGACGATCTCCGCCAGCTCGGCCCGGAGTTCCTCCGGCTCGCCCTCCACCGCCTCGGCCTCGTCCACGAGTATCTCCAGCGACCGCCCCCACTCCGTCTCGAGCCGTTCCCCGATCCGCCCGGCCTGGTTGCGGATGTCCTGCCGCTCCATTTCGAGCTGGTGTTCGTGTCCGATGGCGGCGCGCTCCCGTTCGCGGACCTCGCGAGCGCGCCGCTCCGCCGCGGCCACCGCCTCCGAGGCGGCGCGCAGGACGCGGTCGTGCTCGGCGAGTACGCCCCGCACCTCGTCCCGCGTGCCGAAGAGGGCCTGCATGGACTCCCGGCCCTTGTGACGGGTCTCCCGCGCCGCGGCCATCTCGGCACCCAGCGTGCCGGATTCCCGACCCAGATCCGCGATGCGCGCGGCCGCCCGGCCGACCGCGGCCCCGGTATCGGAGATGCGCCCGTTGAGGCGGGCGTATTCGCTCTCCAGCCGGGCGGCGCGAACCGCCATCTCCGACTCGGCCGCGCGCGCCTGTTCCCATTCGGCGTGGGCGGCGGCGTGCACGTTGCGGAGTCGGTCCAGACGACCCGCCAGCGCGGACTCGTCCTCGTGCAGCCGCGCCAGCTCGTTCGCGGCCACCCTGCCCCGCTCCACCGCCCTGTCGCGCGCGGACCCGGTCCCCTCGAGCTGCCGCGAAATCTCTTCCTGGTGACGGGTCAGCCGTGCGTGGCGATCGGTCTGCTCCCTCGCACCCGACTCGGCGGCACGGGCATCGTCCCGAGTGGCCAGGAGTCGTTCGGAAGCCGCGTCGGACTCCTTCTCGCATTCCTCGCGTTCCCGGTCCAGGTGGCCGCGCGTCTCGCGTACATCGAGCAGTTCGCGGCGGGCGGACTCCAGCGCATCCTCGATCGCGTTCAGCCGGCTCTTCCGCTCCAGCCGCCCTTCCGCCCCCTGCTCCGGCACGAGGTGGAGCGCACCCAGGGCATCGGTCCAGACGCCGTCCGCTCCATCCCCGCCCGCGTCGCGCGGCCGGGCCGGCAGATCTCCGGCGTCGAACCTGATCCCGCCGAGCAGGGCCTCGACCCACGGTCCTCCCTCGCCGAAAGCCGTCACGCCGGCGGGCAGCGGTCCGCGCGCCTGCGGAGGCGCGCCCGGCGGCAGGAGCACGAGCCCGGCTTCGCGGCCGGGCTCCGAGCGGTACCAGCGCGCGACCCGTCCGGCGTCGTCCGCGCTTCCGACCACGAGTGCCAGGCCGAAGTGCCCCAGCACCGCGTCCACCATGCGGGGCGCCACGCCGGTTATCCGCACATAGTCCGAGAGAATCCCGCGCACGCATTCGGGCAGCGCCTCGCGCGCGGCCGCGGCGACCGCCTCCATCCCCTCGCGCGAGCCGCCCACGCGTCCGAGCGCCGCGAATTCGGCGTCCAGCGCGGCAACCCGTCCCTCCGCATCCCTCTCGGCGTCGCGCGCGGCGCTCAGACGCTCCCGCACCAGGGCCACGCGGCGGCGGGCCCGGCCCACTTCGCGCTCCACCTCCGCGGCCCTCCTGGCGGTCCGGTCCCGGCGGTCGGAGAAGAGGTCGCCCTGCGCCCGCAATTCCCTGAGCGCTCCCGCTCCCTCCCGCGCCTCCGCCGAGAGGCGATCGAACCGGTGCGCCAGCTCGCGGGCCTGCAGCCCGGCGCTGTCGCGGTCCCCCTCCGCCCGGGCGACCGCCCTCGCGCTCGCGCTCGCCTGCTTCTCCAATTCCCGAACCTCGTCGCGCGCCGCCTCCATTCGCTGGCGCACCTCGGCGGCCGCAGCCACACGCGATGTCAACTCTGCTTTACATTCTGTCAACGCTGAATGACATTCTTCCCGCTCTTCCTTCAGCGTGACCACTTCGTCCTCGGACCTCGCCCGGAGCGCCGTCAGCGAAGTCTCCTCCTCCGAGATCTGCACCAGGCGGCGATCTCCCCCCGCGATCCGCTCCTCGGCGACGGCCACGCTCTTCTCGACCCGTGCGAGTTCGGTTGTCACCGCATCCAGACGCCCGGCCGCATCCACGCGGGCCTTCTCGGCCTCGAGATGCTCCAACCGGGCCTGCTCCAGCGCGGCCTCGGCCGCACCGAGCCCCGCCGCCATCCCGGCGGCCTCTTCGCGCCCGCGCGCAAGCTCACCCTCGATCCGGGCCAGCCTCGTGTCCATCTCGGCCATATCCAGCCGGGCCACCGTGACCTCCACATCGAGCCGCCGCTTGCGCAACTCCCGGTGCCGCTGCGCCTTGCCCTTCTGGCGGGCCAGCGACCGGACCTTGCTCCGCACCTCGGCGATCACGTCCTCGAGGCGCTGCAGATCGGTCTCCGAGGTCTCCAGACGCCGGAGCGCGGCGCGGCGGCGGTCCTTGTACTTGCCGATCCCGGCGGCCTCCTCGAAGAGCGAGCGGCGCTCGTCGGTGCGTTCCGAGAGGATCGCATCGATCATGCGGATCTCGATGATCGAGTAGGCGTTGGCCCCCAGTCCCGTGTCCCGGCAAAGGTCCACGATGTCGCGGAGCCGGCACGACGAGCGGTTCAGCCGGTAGTCGCTGCCGCCGTCCCGGAAGACCGTTCTCCCGATCTCCACCTCCTCGTAGGGCACGGGGAGCGCGCCATCGTCGTTGGACACCACCATCGACACGGCCCCGCGGTTGAGCGCCCCCCGCGACACCGTGCCCTGAAAGATGACCTCCTCCATTCTGGCACCGCGTATGGCGGTGGGGCGCTGTTCGCCCAGCACCCAGCGGATCGCGTCGCCGATGTTCGACTTGCCGCAGCCGTTGGGTCCCACGATCGCCGTCATGCCGTCGTGGAAGCGTATGCGGGTCTGGTCCGGAAACGACTTGAAGCCGTGGAGATGGAGCGACTTGAGCTTCATCGCCTCAAGCGTCCTCGATCACGATCGACGTGGCGTCTCCCCACAGCGCCTCGAGCCGGTAGAAGTCCCGGACGGCAGGGTGAAAGACGTGCACGACGTAGTCGATGTAGTCCAGGAGCACCCAGCGGCCCTCCTTCAGTCCCTCGACGTGGTCGGGCCGGTTGCCGTCGCCCCTGGCGGAGTCGAGGATGTGGTCCGCGATCGCGCGCACCTGGATGTCGGAGCGCCCGGTCGCGATCACGAAGAAGTCCGTGGCGCTGGAGATGTGGCGCAGGTCGAGAACGGTGATGTCCTCGGCCTTGCGCTCGCGGGCATGGCGGACGGCCCGGCGGACCTGTGGCGGCATTTCGAAGGCGACCGGCTCACTCACCTGTCTGCCCCGGCGCGCCCGTCAATCCTCTTCGGCCTCCACGACCACGAGCAGGTCGACCTCGACCCCGGACTGGTAGCGGATCGGTACCCGGTGCTCGCCCACCGACTTGATCGGCTCGGAGAGGTGCACCGCCCGCCGGTCCAGCTCGAAGTCGAGCCCCGACTCCTCCACCTTCTCGCAGATGTCCCGCACGGTAACCGACCCGAAGAGCTGCCCTTCGTCGCCCGCGCGAGCCGACACGGTGATCGTGAGATCCTCGAGGCGCGCGGCCTGGCGGCTGGCCTCCAGGTAGTTGCGGCGCTCCCGCTCTTCGCGGTGCCGCGCCTCCTCCTCGATCCTCCGCAGGTTGGCCGCGGAGGCCATGTACGCCAGGCCCTGAGGCAACAGGTAGTTGCGGGCGTAACCGGGCTTCACGTTCACGACGTCGCCGGCCTGCCCCAGGCTCGCGACCTTCTGTCGCAGAATGAGCTTCATGGATCAGCCCTCGTGGTCGCGGATGTAGGGTAGAAGCGCGAGGAAGCGGGCCCGCTTGATGGCGGTCCCGAGCTGCCGCTGGAAACGCGCGGTCACCTTCGTGGTGCGCTTCGGCAGGATCTTCCCCTGCTCCGTAAGGAAGCGGGCCAGCGTGGTCACGTCCTTGTAGTTGAGGAGGACGATCGGCGGGCCCTCGTGGCGGCGGCGGCGGCCGCGGGCACCGGAGAACTCCGGCGGACCGGACGATTGCGGGGGAGCTTCCGGCTCGTCCGCTGCCTCCGCCTCGCCGGCCTCTTCTTCTTCGGCGGCCTGCTCGCCGGCTTCCGCTTCGGCCTCGGCTTCGGCCTCCGGTTCGGCCTCGCCGTCGCCGGATTCCTCGGGGGCCTTCACGGCCGGTCGGTCGGCAAGGACCGACGCTCCCGATGTCGGCTGGCCCTCGTTGAGGACGATGAGATAGCGCATCGTCTCCTCGTCGAGCTTGAGGAGCCGTTCGAACTCGGGCAGCGCGACCGGGTCGGCGGAGACGTGAACGATCACGTAGTATCCGGTCTTCGATTTCCGGATCGGGTAGGCGAGCTGCCGCACGCCCCAGTGGTCGATGGCCGTGATCTCGCCACCGAGCACCGCGTGGAAGGAATCGAGCTTCCCGTCCACGGCCTCCCGCTCCAGGGCGGAATCGAGAACGTAGACGATTTCGTAGGGTCGCATCGTTGAGGGACTCCCTTGGACCGCTGTGTGTGACGGGCTCCGCATTCCCTTGCGGCGGAGCGGGTTTGGTTGCCGCAATATAGCGAAAGACCGCTCGCCGCCGGTAGTGTTGGACCCTGGCTGTCCGTGGATAAAGCCGCCCGAGCACCGAGAGCGGTGAGGCGCCGGGCTGGCAAGGAGCGACGAAAGGTGAATAGCAGAGCTATTCGCCCGAGGAGCGACGCAGAGCGAAGCCTTAGGGTCGCCAAGTGTATACTATACATGACATATTGTAATGTCATCTTTACCTCGTGAATAGGTGAGGCGAAGCGTTCAGCGCGGATGCATCGCCGCTCGAATGCCGGGGGGATTTTGTCCACGGGCTGCTGGCCGTCCGGCCCTGGCGCTGGCGCCGCGCCCCCGGCTTGCTTACGCTTTTTCTCCACCGCCATCGAAGAAGGGGAATCCATGGACTTCACATTCGTCGGGTCGGCCAACAGCGATACCTTCCGCTGGTTCGCCGACGGGCTGCGGGACGTGATGGAATCGGAGGGGCACCGGTTTATCGACGAACCCGAGGACGCCAGGCTGGTCTTCAACTTCTTTCCCAAGGGGCGGCCGCGTCCCTTCAGACGCCACGCACAGGCCGTCTTCGTGTGCGCGGTGACCGAGTTCCCCCACCCATTCACCGATCACATCGCCCAGGGATACCCCATGCTTCCGCGGGCGCTGGCCAACATTGCCGTGGGCCTGGTCCCCGAGGGCGACGGGGATCCGGAAGCCCACTTCATCACCATGGAACAGGGGCACTACGTCATCTCCAACCATGCCGGCCGCGACAGCTATTTCCGGCAGGTCTACGCGCGCATCGAGCCCATGGCGTCGTCGACGCTGGTGATCGACAACTTCTTCCAGGACGACCTGCCCGAGGAGCTGTGGAACGGTGACGCGATCACCGAATCGATCTGTCGCGCCGGCCGCCAGCTCGACGACCTGGACCTCCTGCCGGCACCCTTTCCGATGGACGAGCTTCTGTCGCCGCGGGACTTCCGGCACATCAAGCGCCTCTTCGGCATCGGCGGGCTCTCCTACGGCAACATCTCGGCGCGCTACGACGACGACTGGTTCTGGATGAGCGCCAGCGGTGTCGACAAGTCCCGGCTGAGCGTCATCGGCCAGGACATTCTGATGGTTAAGGACTACGACGCCGCGCGAAACGGAATGATCGTGAGCCACCCGCCCGGCGTGGAGCCGCGCCGCGTATCGGTGGACGCGATCGAGCACTGGATGATCTACCGGGAGCACCCGCAGGTCGGCGCCATCCTGCACGTGCACGGATGGATGGAGGACATTCGCTCGACCGAGTTCAACTACCCCTGCGGAACCTACGAGCTGGGCGTGGCGGTGGCCGACATCGTGCGGGAGGACGACGATCCGAGCCGGTGCGTGGTGGGGCTCAAGAATCACGGCCTCACGATCACGGGCACGAGCCTGGACGAGATCTTCGAGCGGGTGGAGGGGAAGATTCTGCGCACGGTGCCGATGGGGTAGGAGGCAGGCCCCCGCAGCCCCCGGTGCGACCCATGGCCACGTCCGGCCGGGGGTGCGCCGAATCCCGGGACGGATCGTTCGCCGGCGCACGGGGTATCGGAGGGTCGTGGTAGTCTCCGGCCACTCGGCCGCTCATCTGACGAGACGCCACGAGACCCGAGGCCGCGTCCGGCCGGGTCGATTCCCCGCCAATCCAGTGTCGACCGGAGTTGCCCATGACCTCGACCGCCTTGTTGATCGCCGCCATGCAGCAGGCCACCCTGACGGGCGTGGTACGCGACAGCGTGGACCTGGAGCCTGTAGCATATGCCCAGGTGACGGTATCGGTGGTGGCCGGCCAGGCGACGGCCGCGGCGGGGGTGTCCGACCGGTACGGCGCGTTCGTCGTGCCGGGGGTGGCGGGGGGTGAAGCCGTGCGCGTCGAGGTGGCGGCGTTCGGTTACGCACCGTGGACGCGAACCTACGAGTCCCTGCCCACGGACCCGATACGAGTTTTGCTCGCTCCGGCCCCGATCGGCATCGAGGGCATCGAGGTCAACGTCGCCGGGCGCGCGGGAGACCCGATTTCGTTGTCCCGCGACGCCTTCGTCATCGATTCCGTACTGCTCCGGACCCTCCCCGCAATCCTGGAGACGGACGTGCTACGGGCGACCGCGGTCTCCCCCTCCGCCTCCGCACCCTCCGACTACACCTCGGTGCCTTTCATCCGCGGAGGCACCAGCGAGGGCACCCCGGTGCTGCTCGACGGCGTGCGGCTCTTCAACGCCTTCCACCTGGGGGGGTTCCTGTCGGCGATCAATGCCGAGGTGGTCGAGCGCGCGACGATCCTGGCGGGCTCGGGCGGCGACGGCCTGGCCATCGGGTCACTCTCGGGAGCGATCGACATCGCCACCCGCGACGGCGCCCGCGACGAGATGCGAATGGCCGGCTCGCTGGGCCTCGCCTCGTCCCGGCTCTCCGTCGAGGGGCCGATCGGCAACAGCGTGTCCTATCTGCTCGACGGCCGGCGCACCTACATCGACGGCTTCACGCTCGCGCTCAAGAAGATGGGGGTCACTTCGGACCACCTCCCCTACTTCTTTCAGGATCTCCACACCAAGGTGACGGCCGACCTGGGCGGTGTCCGCCGCCTCTCGGTCAGCGGCTACCGCAACTCCGAGTCTCTGCAAATCTACGACTCCGAGGAGACCAATACCCTTGGGCTGTCGTGGGGGAACTCCGCGCTCTCGGTGCACTACCGCGACAGGCTCGGGGACAACGGGATCGTCGACGCAAACCTGGGCCACAGCCGCTTCACGAGCGACCTCTTCGCGCTGGGAGGCGGGTCCGCCGTCTATTCCAACGACGTACGCGTGGAGTACACTCCGCCCACCGACACGCTGCTCTTCGGCGACGGCATCATGAGCGAGACCCGCGCCGACCTGCGGGTCACCTGGCGCACCGGACGGGCCACCATCACGAGCGGCGCGCAGGCGACCGGGTTCCTCGGCGACCACGAGTACGACCACACCGACGAGTTCGACTCGGACGAGGGCTTCTTCTTTTCGCCGGTGGACCTCAGGGAGAGCAGCTGGCGGCTGGCCGCGTTTTCCAGCGTGGAGGTCCCGCTGCAGCGAGGGTTCTCGACCCGGGCCGGGCTGCGGGTCGACCACTTCCGGCGGCTGGCGACCACACTGGCGCCCTTCGCGGAGCTGAGCTACGCGGGATCGTGGTGGGACGCGCGCATTTCGGCGTCGCGTTCCCACCAGGCACTTGCATCGGTGCGCGACGAGGAGGCGCTGGGCGCGAGTTTCCTGGCGTACGACCTGCTGGTTCCCGTCAGCAAGGCACCGGTCCCCCGCAACACCGAATTCACCATCGGGTGGGAGGGTTCCCGGGCGGGGGTTCGGGTCCGGGTCGACGCGTATGCTCGCACCCTGGACAACCTCAGGCTGCCCGCGCTCGGGGCCAGGCCGGCCACCGGCGCCGCATTGGGCGATCCGTCGCTGTGGGTGGTCTCCAGCGGCTCGGCGAAGGGCGTCGAGACATCGTGGAGCTGGATTTCGGACGGGGGGTTGTCGGTGCTGGGGAGCTACCGCTGGGCCCGCGTGTCGAGGACCGTGGGTTCTCGGACCTACAAGCCCCGCTTCCACCGGAACCACGAATTCGAACTGGGGACTTCCTACGGACGCGGCGCGTCGTCGTGGTCCGCGCGTGTATCGCTGCGTTCGGGGCAACCGACCACGCCGGTATTGGCGGTGGTGCCGGTCGAGATCCACGGAACCCCATTCACTGAACTGGTGCCGCTCGGGGGGGAGTACAACTCCGGCACCCTGCCCCGCTACGCACGGATCGATGTGGGCTGGCGACGGGAGAGCCGGGTGTCGTGGTTCGGCGGCGGGTCGATCGTCCCCTACGTGTCGGTGGCCAACCTCTTCAGCCTGCCGAATGTGGTCGGCGGGTTCGTGGAACGTCGCTACTCCACCGGAGACATACGGAGGGTTTACGTGCCGCAGCTGCCCATGATTCCGTTCTTCGGCGTGGAGTTCAGGTTTTGAGGGCGCGCGCGGTGTTCCGGCTCGCGGCGGCGCTGGCCGCGCTGACGACGTCCTCGGCGTGCGACAACTTCATCCGTCCCCCCGACCCCCTGGATGTCGACCCCGACGTGGTCTCCGTTGCGATCATGCTGGTCGCGGGCGAACGCGAGGCCCGCCTGCTCGCGGCCCATCCGCATCGCCAGGAGAACGAGGCCCCTCCGACGCTCACCGCGACGCTCGGCGGACCCGGGTGGACGGCCGCGTTCTCGGACACCCTGGAACTGCAAACGTGTTCGGGTGGCGGCAACTGGCCGGGTCCGGCCCGGTGCCTGCGTGCCGTGCTGCCGGAGGAAATCCGGGGGGGCGAGGGATACGGGATCGAAGGGACGGCACCGCTGGGCTCCTTCAGCGGCGAAGTCGTGCTGCCCATGGCACCGGTTCTGATCGAGCCGGGGGACAGTCTGCACCTGCCCATGCCGACCGATTACGAGGACCATCTGATCCCGATGCGGTATCGGATCGGGGACGATATCGGTACACTGCTGGCCGATGTGCTGGACGCCTTTTGGCTGGAGGAGGACGGCACGGAGACGGAGATCGAATCCCACTACCTGGGCTATTTCGGAAGGGCGCTCGATGGCGCCGAAGCGGACACGGTCCGCATCCACTACCACGAGAAACCCCTGCGCTTCTCGCTGCGGGTGCTGGGAATCGGCTGGAACTACACCAACTTCCTGGAGAACGAGGGAATCTTCCCGCTGCCGAAGCCGTGGCCGAGCTTCGGGATCGAGGGGGAAGGCGTGTACGGCTACTTCGACGGGGTGGTCCCGTCGCGGGTGGCGAGGGTGTGGGTGAGGTAGCGGCGGGGCCGGTCGAACTCAGTGCTTATGAACGAGCACCCGTGACCGCCCCCTGCACGGCCGGGACGAGCTCCAGGTAGCGCCCGTAGCCCCAACGCGCATCCTCCAGGTCCAGCCGCTCGGTGTTGGTGTGCGCGTAGCGCTCCTCGCCGGGGGCGAAGCCTATCGTGGGGATGCCGCGGACGCCGCAGGTCCAGCCGCCGTCGGTGGCGAAGGTCCACGGTCGAACTCGGGCCGGGGCGCCGTTGCCATTGCGTGCGCCGACCGCGCGGGCGGCCGCGGTGACGATGGGGTCGGCGGCGTCCATGAGGAAGCCGGGGCTGAAGATGCGGCGTTCCTCTTGAGCGCCCGTGTAGGCGCGCTGGAGTTCGGTGGCGGTGCGGACCTGAACGCTTTCACCCGCCCCCGGCCAGGTTGTCCGGTCGGCGCGGTCCAGGTGGGGCCGGAGCGACTCGCGGACCCGCGCATGCAGGGACTCCTCGGTGTCCTCGGGCAGGATGCGCCAGTCGAGGGTGACGGTGACCCGGTCGGGAATGACGTTGAGGCTGGCGGGGACGGCGTCGATGCCGGTCGCCACGACGGACGAGCGCCCCAGAACCGGATCGGTTCCCTGACGCGCGGCCAGGTCGCGGACGCCGGCCAGGATCGCGGGGACGAGGTCGAGGGCGTTGTGTGCGCGGTCGGGTGCCGACGCGTGGCCGGCCAAACCGTGCGCGACGATCTCGACTTCGCTGCGGCCGCGGTGGCCGATCGCGATGTCGCCGTGCGTCGACTCGCCGATGATCACCACATCGGGCTTCAAGCCCCCGTCCGCGCGCACCAGGTGGTCCATCCCCCACCCCCCCCGCTCCTCGAACACGGGATGCGCGACGATGATGTCCCCCCCCACCCCACCCCGCAGCGCCGCCGCCACGTGCACCTGCAGCGCCAGCGGCCCCTTGATGTCCATCGCCCCCCGGCCGTGCAGACAACCCCCCGCGATGACCCCGTCGAATGGCGGATGCTCCCACTCGGCCGGGTCCCCCGCCGCCACCATGTCCAGGTGCGCGCTCAGCATGACCGAGCCGCCGCGACCCTCCCCCCGCACCACCCCGATCACGCTCCCCAGCTCGTCGGTCCTCACCTCGTCGTAGCCGAGCGCCTCCATCTCGGCCACCACCCGCCGGGTGAGCTCCCCCTCCTCACCCGGCAAAGACGGGATGCGGATCAGATCCTGCGCGAAGGCGATCGCCCCGTCGAAGGACGCGGCCATCACCCCACGAACCACGGCGCCAGCACCAGCGACACCACGCTCATCAGCTTGATCAGGATGTTGAGCGACGGTCCCGACGTGTCCTTGAAGGGATCGCCCACCGTGTCGCCGACCACGGCCGCCTTGTGCGGGTCCGACCCCTTGCCCCCGTGCGCGCCGCCCTCGATGTACTTCTTGGCGTTGTCCCACGCCCCGCCCGCGTTCGCCATGAAGAGCGCCATCAGAACGCCCGTCACGGTGGCGCCGGCGAGCATCCCGCCCAGCGCCTCCACGCCCAGGAACTTCCCGACCAGCACCGGGGCCAGGATGGCGGTGATTCCCGGCAGCATCATTTCGCGGAGCGCGGCACGGGTGGAGATGTCCACGCAGCGCGCCGAATCGGGCTTGGCGGTCCTCTCCATGATCCCCGGGATCTCGCGGAACTGCCGCCGCACCTCTTCCACCATCCCCGCCGCCGCCCGTCCCACCGCGGTCATAGTGAAGGAGGCGACCAGGAAGGGCAGCATGCCGCCGATGAAGAGGCCCATGACGACGTACGGATTGGTGATGTCGATCACCAGCGTGCCGGCGCTGTCGGCCGCCGCCCCCCGGGAAGCGGCCACCTTCGTGGCGTAGGCCGAGAAGAGCGCGAGCGCGGTGAGCGCGGCCGAGCCGATCGCGAAGCCCTTTCCGATCGCGGCCGTGGTGTTGCCGATCGCGTCGAGCGAATCGGTCACCTTGCGGGTCTCGGGTCCCAGCCCCGCCATCTCGCTGATGCCTCCGGCGTTGTCGGCCACGGGGCCGTACGCGTCCACGGACATGGTCGCCCCCACGGTGGCCAGCATCCCCACCGCGGCGATCCCGATGCCGTAGAGGCCGCAGGTCAGGAACGAGATGAAGATGGCCGCGCAGATCAGCAGCAGCGGCAGCGCGGTCGACTCCATCCCGACCGCCAGTCCGGTGATGATGTTGGTGGCCGACCCGGTTTCCGACGACCGGGCGATCTTCCGCACCGGACCCGCACCGGTGTAGTACTCGGTCGTCACCCCGATGAGGATGCCGACCAGCGTCCCCGCCAGCAGCGCCCAGAAGGGACCGAGGGGCGAGCGAGCGCTGTCGGTGACCGGGTCGATGATGAGCATGTCCATCGACCGGATCACGAAGAACATGATCAGCAGGAAGAGCCCCGCCGCGATGAAGGTGACGTTGCGTAGCGCGGCCCCCGGTTCGGTGCGCTCAAGGAACTTCATGGCCGCGATCCCGATGACCGAGCACACGAGTCCGACCAGCACCGTGACGATCGGAAGCGCCACCGCGTCGACCTGGCTCGCCGCCAGCGCCGCCGAGGTCGCGCCGATCGCGATGGTCGCCACGATCGAGCCCACGTACGACTCGAAGATGTCGGCGCCCATCCCCGCCACGTCGCCCACGTTGTCGCCCACGTTGTCGGCGATCGTGGCCGGGTTGCGCGGATCGTCCTCCGGGATCCCGGCCTCGACCTTCCCCACCAGGTCCGCGCCCACGTCGGCGGCCTTGGTGAAGATGCCCCCGCCCACCCGCGCAAAGAGCGCGATCGAAGACGCGCCCATCGCGAAGCCCGCGATGATCTCCGCGAAGCGCGGCAGGTCGCTCCCGGGGGTCATCCCGGGGAGCGCGTCGGCGGCCAGCAGCCGGTACAGCAACCCGATGCCCAGCAGCCCCAGCGCCGCGACCGACAGACCCATGACGGCGCCCCCGAAGAAGGCGATCCGGAGCGCCTTGCCCTGCCCCTCGTCGTTGGCCGCCGCCGAGGTGCGCACATTCGCGCGCGTGGCCGCCTTCATCCCGAAGAAGCCCGCCAGCACGCTGCTCGCGGCACCGGCCACGTAGGCCAGCGCGGTCGCCTGGCCGATCGCCAGGAAGAGCAGCACGGCCACCACCGCCACGAAGACGGCCAGCACCGTGTACTCGCGGCGCAGGAACACCATCGCGCCGTCGTGAATCTGGTCCGCCAGGTCGCGCATCACGCTCGTCCCGTCCGGCTGCGCAACCATGTAGCGGTACACGACGAGCGCGGCCAGCAGGCCGATGCCCCCGGCCACCCACGACCAGTCGGTCAAGTCCAGTAGTTCGATCACGGCTCTTCAGTTTCCTGTGTTGGAGGTTGATCCCATGCGTTCATCGATTGAAGCGATTCATCGCCGCCTCGACCCCTTCCCTTGCCCATACCGCCACCGCCTCGCCGAGTTCCGGCAGCAGTCCCACGACCACGTCCTCGTCCTCCCCGGGCATCTCCGCGAGGACCCAGTCGGACAGATCCGCGCCCGCCGGTGCAATCCCCACGCCCACCCGCAGACGCGCGTAGTCCGGGGTCCCCAGCACCGCTGTCACCGACCTGAGTCCCTTGTGGCCCCCGGTCCCGCCACCCGGCCGGAACCGCACCCGGCCGACATCGAGGTTCGCGTCGTCGGTCACCACGAGGAGATCCCGGGCCACCTCGAACCCGTCCATCTTCCACAGCGTGGTCAGCGCCAGGCCGCTCCGATTCATGTAGGTGCGCGGCTTGACGAGCACGATCGTCCGCCCGTCCACCTCGCCGGAACTCTCCAGCCTTTTGCCGCTTCGTTCGAAGGGCTCGAAGCCGCGGTCGTAGGCGAAGCGGTCCAGCACCCACCATCCCACGTTGTGACGGGTGCCGTCGTAGCGCGGGCCGGGATTGCCCAGGCCGACCACCACCCTGGTGTGGGGGACCGGCGAATCGGAGGCGCGAGTGTCCGCCCCGCTGTCCGGCGTCAATCGTCCCCGGCCGCGTCCGGCTGGACGCGCAGGAAGTCGACGTGGAGGAGTTCCGGCCGATAGGGATGAACCTGGACTTCCCGGATCCGGGCGCGCTCCGCCTCGCCGCCGTCCACCGACAGCTCGAAGACGGTCTCCTCGACGGGAACCGACTGCAGAACGTTGACGGTTTCGCGGGCCTTCATCGAGACCAGAACGTTGTCGCCGCCCCCGCCATAGATGACGCCGGGAACGCGGCCTGCCCGGCGCAGTTTGCGGGCGACGCCCTTTCCGGCTCCGGTGCGGGTTTCGAGGTCGATTTTCGCTTCCATGGTTGTGTTTTCCGTGTTTTCCGTGTTTTCCGTATTTTCCGTAATTCGCCGGGGCCGGGCGCGCCACTCAGGCCAGCGCGACCTTGGCGCGCTCCTTGCGGTCCCTCAGCTCGAAGAGCTTGCTCACCGACGCGTTCGAGTGGATGTAGGTGATGGCCCGCGCCAGCAGATCGGCAACCGACAGGATCCTCATCCGGTCGAACCGCTTGGCTTCGGGGATGAGAATCGTGTTGGTGACGACGAGTTCCTCCAGCGGGGACGCGGCCAGCCGTTCGACCGCGGTGGCCGAGAGCAGCGCATGGGTGGCGGCCACGTACACCCTCTCGGCGCCCCTCTCCTTGAGCGCGCCCACCGCCTGGGCGATGGTGCCCCCCGTGTCGATCATGTCGTCGGTGATCAGGCAGGTCCGCCCTTCCACCTCGCCCACCACGTTCAGGACCTCGGAGACGTTCGCCGCCGGGCGCCGCTTGTCGATGATCGCGAAGGTGGCGCCGAGCCGCTTGGCGAAGCCCCGCGCCATCTTTCCGGACCCCACGTCCGGGGCGACGACCACCAGGTTGGAGAACTGCTTGCTGCGGAAGTACTCGGTGAAGACCGGCGCCGCGTAGAGGTGGTCGACGGGGATGTCGAAGAAGCCCTGGATCTGGTGCTGGTGGAAGTCGATGCTCACCAGGCGGTCGGCCCCGGCGGCGGTGATGAGATTCGCCTCCAGCTTGGCGCCGATCGAGACCCGCGGCTGGTCCTTCCGGTCCTGCCGCCCGTAGCCGAAGTACGGCACCACCGCCGTCACGTGCTCCGCCGATGCGCGCTTCGCCGCGTCGATCAGCAGCAGCAGCTCCATGATGTTGTCGGCGTTGGCGACGGTCGGCTGGATGATGAAGACGTCGCGGCCGCGCGCGTTGCGGTCGATCCGCACGAAGATCTCGCCGTCGGCGAAGTTGTGGATGGTGACTCCGTCGGCCGTCGTACGCAGCTTGTCGGCGATTTCGGCGGCCAGGGGACGGTTGGCACGCCCCGCGAGGAGCAGGAGGGGACCTCGTACGGGTGAATCTTCCATGACCGGCGTGGGAGCGGTTGGGGTTACGGTTGCATCACAGCCATTTAATGTAGCCAATCTGGTGTCGATGTGTCCGACAGGCCAGCGGGTGGCGGGAGCAATCCGCCGCCGCGGCTACCGCACCGTGAAAGCCCGCCGCGCCTCGAGCGGCGAATGTCCTCTGGCCGTGACCTCGATCACCACCTCGTACCGGCCCGGTTCAAGGTGCGGCAGACCGATCGAGAAGGTTCTGAACAGGGGTCCGCGCCTCTCCGGCCCGCCTTCCTCCCAACCGATCATGACCTGCTCCCTGTCTCCCCCGAATCCCAGCCAGCGGACGGCCCGCGTGAGGAACCCCTCGTCCCGCTTCTCCACCCACGCGCGAAAGTCCACCAGTTCGGACCGGGAGAGCAGTCCGTAGACCTCGAAGGCCAGCGTCAGCGGCTCGTCGCCCGCGACCTCGGTGGAAGCCCGCAGGACATCCGCAACCTGCTCCGGGCCCGCGGGTTCGGCGCCGGTCTCGAGGAGCAGCAGGTCGGAGAGGGCGAAGAGGTCGGGCATGAGCTGCCGGAACCCCATGCCCGCCCGCAAACGGTGGGCGCGGCGCGTCTCCGGCGACCATGCCTCGAGGCTCACGACACCCCAGTTCGCCCACGGAGCGAGCGCGGAGAGGCGAACGGTGCCGCCCGAGACGACGGTGGTCCGTACGTCGGCCGCCAGGGCTCCGTCCTGCTCGACGAACATTCCGACGCGGAGCCGGGGTGCGGCGGGCGCCTCCGGATCCGGTCCCCGGGCGGCGCCGGCGACGAGGCGGTTCCGGACCTCCGCCGGATCCGCCGGTGTCCCGGACGCCGCGTCCGCGTTGTACGGCGGATCCACCTCCGGGGACTCCCAGGTGCCCACCAACAGGACCCCGTTTCGCCTCCAGAACCGGCCGATCTGTCCTTCCAGAACACCCAGCGAATCGAGATACGGCGGCGCGTACTTGCTGCGCGCATGGCCGTCCGGAATCTTCCATTCGACCGGCTCCACCCCGTCCCGGCCCCGGCCGAGAACCTGCTGCGGGGGAAACGCCCGGAATTCGCCCGGGTAATCGTGCCCCGACACCGAGAAGGCGTTCCCGCCGCTCGTGGACCACGAGCGCTCCCACGCGATCGGCCAGCCGTACCGCACGGTGACCCGGGTCAGGTCCTCGCCCCAGAGCAGCCGATACGGGTTGCGCGCCTCCTCGGAGCTCATGGAGTAGCTCCAGCGACTCATGTGACCGGTCCAGCGGTCGTTGCCCGGCACCAGGAAGAGCGGGTCGGAAAGCATCCACACACGGTCCACGGCCGCGGCCGAGTCGGCCTGGTCGGCGACCCAGCGACGGAGGTCCCGGTCCAGCATCGGTTCGGGATCGGTCCAGTCGGCGAAGATGCGGGCGGGCATGGCATCCAGAGCCCGTCGAAAGGCCTGCTCCGCGCCGCGGATGTTCTGCTGGTGGTGGCGCACGTAGCCCAGGTAGGCGTCGCACCGCCAGCGCGCCGGAAGCCCGCACGCCTGCGCGAGCGAAGCAGCCTCCCCGAGGCGTCCGGCCTCCACCAGGTAGCGGATGCGCTGGCCGAACACCCAGTGGTCGCCCGGTATCTCACGGGCCAGGGATTCGAGCGCCGCCAGCAGTTCCCCGCGCAACGCGACGATCTTCGCCGGTTCCTCCGTGGGCGCCCAGCCGTCGTCGCCATCGTCCCAGATGCACATCCGTCCGATGATCTCGTCGCACTGGGGGCGGCTCCCGCCCAGAGAACGGGGCAGGTGGCGCAGGCGGTCGGACTCGAAGCGCGACTGGAGCGTGCGGGCGCGCCCGCGGATGGCGGCGGAGTCGGGGGAGGGGGCGCGCTGGGGCGGCGGGAGGACGGCCGTGCCGGACACAATCGCGTCGGCCGGACCGTAGGGGTCCGCATCCGGTGGGGCGCCGTAGAGGGCGCCGCCTCCGGAGAGGGCCAGAGCGGCAACCGTGAGTGCGGAGGAGATCGGCATTGTGGCCCGCAAACTCGGGGTGGCGACGGTTCCCGGCAACGGGGCAACGGCACCCACCCGTGACATCGCATACAACATGGAGGATCCACGACATGGATACCATGGACAACAACTTGCCCGTCAGGCCCTCACCCGGAGTCACCTTGCGCGACTTCCTGGTCTTTCAGTCCAAGCTCGTCCTGGACGGGGTGAAGGACCTCCTCCTGCTCAACCTGTCGGTGGTCGCGATCGTCTTCGACGCGGTTTCCGGCCGCGGGTCACGCCCCCGGCTGTTCTACGGCGTCGTGCGGCTCAGCCGCCGCTTCGAGGGGTGGCTCAAGCTGCACCGCCTCCGGGGTGCCCGGATCGACGACGAGGAAGGGACCATCCTGGAGGACCTGATCGCCGATGCACCGGACCCGGACCGGCTCGCGGACGAGTTCGAGAGGCTGGTGCGGAGAGAGGTGGCCGGGATTCGGGGACGGGCGTAGCCGGACCGTCCGGGGCCCGCGACGGGCGGATGGCGGGCTGCGTCGCGCCGCGTGCGGGACAGTTGGCCCGGGTGGAGTCGAACCACCACCCCCGGTTCCAAAGACCGGTGTCCTGCCATTAGACGACGGGCCAGTTTGCGCGGTGTGGAGGGCGTCGTGCGAATCGTAGCGGAGGGGGTGGGGGGGATTCAAGGTTGCCGGTGAACGCGATCGCACCATTCCTCATCGCGCTCCCTCCCCGGCCTCGGCCGCGGGCGGCAGCAGCCGGCGGCCGGCCACGCTTACATTTTTTCGCGAATCCGAAGCACCAGCAGGTGCTCCACGTCCAGCGAGTCACGGCCCACGCCGAGGATCTCCCTGTCCTGAAGTGTGATAAGCTCCTTGCCCGGGTCGAGGGTGAAGGTGCCGATGGTCCTGCCGTGCCGGTCCAGGAGGGACCACTCCACGATGTCGGCGGACCAGTGTGCATAGTGCCCGACGAGGGTCTCGGATCCGTCGCTGATCACCGCGGAATAGAAGGGCCGCGGCACCGGCCCGCCCCACACGTCGACCGATTGCCGGGCGCTCTTCATGCGGTCTTCCTCGGGGTCCCGGCGCGCCCTGGCCTCGACACGTTCCCAGAACCGATCCATCTCCTCCTCCGACGCGGGGATCGGCGGAGAAGCCGGTCGCAAGGTGCGCGCCTCCCGACCGCCCCAGTCGAAGGACATCACCCGGCCGTCCCTCGCGTCCGCGGCGACGACTCCGCCCAGCGTCAAATCGTAGACTTCCCAGGCTGCAAACGCCGGCCCCCCTACCCGGGGCCTTCCGCTCGCGTCCCAGGTGACGAACTGCTCGCCGCCGGGAACCGTGACCGGCGTCTCGAGTGCCGTGCCCGGGTCGTCCACCCGATGAAACTCGACCGTGTCCCTCAGGACCTGCATGGCATTCTCCCGGCTCGGGCGCGGCCTCGTCTGCACGGACACCACCGGCGCTCCGTCAGCGGCGAATGCAACCTGCTGAGGTATCCCGGGGAGGTTGCGGAGCGACCACGTCGCGACCGGAGACTGCCGATGGAACAGCAACACACGGCTCGCGAGCCCATCAAGGAGGAGGATCGAATCGCCCCTGGTGTCCATGTCCAGCAGCCCGCGGAACTCGCCGGGGCCCTCTCCCAGCCGGCCGACGGTCCCCACCAGGTCTCCCGCCGCGTTCAGCAGCTGCACGCTCGCCGGAAACATGCTCATCACGACAAGGTTGCCGTCGGGTCCGCGGCGCACGTTTTGGACGTAGTGGAGAAGGTCGCTGTGGATGACGGCGACGGTGTCGAGGGTGAGCGCCGGGGGTGCCTCGGGCGGGGTTGCGGCTTCCCGGTCGCCCGGCCGGCAACCGACCGTCGCGATCAGGATGAGGAGGGTGGCACGGGAGGGCCTCCAACGGAGTGCCGGGACCCGGTGACCACGCACTTGACCAGGCATGGGAAGCGCCATCCTCAGCCGTCGATCCGCTCCACTCCCGGCATCTCGCTCAAGGTCGGCACGACGAACGCTGCCTCCACACTTTCCATCGCGCCCGCCACCCCGGCGGCTTCGCGAGCCCGGCCCTCGTCGGCGAACACGCCGAAGAGCGCCGAACCGCTGCCGGTCAGGCGCGCCATTACGGCCCCGCCCGTCAAGAGCGTTTCCCGCAGCCCGCCCAGCTCCGGCATCCGTTCAAATGCGACCAGCTCGAAGTCGTTGTGCTGCAGCGCCGCCAGTCCTTCCCAGTCGTCCGTCCCGATGTCCCCCAACCATCTGGGCGGCACCGGCAGCTTCAGCTTCGCCGACACGTCGCGGTAGGCGCCGCCCGTCGACGTTCGCGCCTCGGGAACGACCAGGACGATGTGCGCCGCGGGAGGCGCGGGGCGCCCGAGGAGCCGGTCTCCCCTGCCCCACGCCAACGAAGTGGCCACTCCGGTGCAGAAGAAGGGCACGTCGGACCCGATCCGGGCACCCAGCCGGATGATCTGGTGAAGCCGGAGCGGCCGGCCGTGCAGAGCGTTCAGAACGGCGAAGGTCCCGGCGGCGTTCGACGACGCGCCCCCGAGGCCGGTTCCGGCCGGGATGGCCTTGGTGAGGACCAGATTCACCCCCGGCTCGATGCCCGTCATGTCGTAGAACAGCGTCGCCGCCCGCACCACCGTGTTTTCCGCGGGGTCGCCGAGGTCGCCGGCGGTGTCTCCCAACCCGGGTTCGGCCTCGCCCGGACGCGCTTCGAAGGCGATCCCGTGCTCACCGGGATGCGCTTCGACCCGATCGTAGAGTCCCACGGCCTGGAAGAGCGTCTCGACCTGGTGATACCCCGAGGGCTCGCGCGCCAGGATGCGGAGGAAAAGGTTGACCTTGGCCGGACAGGCGACGGAGAAGCCGGTCATGGGGTGGACTCCTTCGATTCCGTGCCTCGGCCCGTGAAGTCCTTCAGAGAGATGCCCAACCGCCTCGTATACCACAGTCCCAGCACCGTTATCGGGGGAAAGTTTACGGCGTGCCACGCCACCGCGCAGGCAAGCACCGGTTCGGGAGCTACTCCGTAAACCTGTATGAGGGAGAGGGATACGGCAAGCTGAAGCGTACCGACGTACCCGGGTGTGGCCGGCAGCGCGGCGGCCATGGCAACGGCACCGTTCGTCAGCAGCGCCGCGGTGAAGGGCAACCGGATGTCGAAGGCCAGGAATCCGGCCCAGAACGAAAGCGACTGCAGGAGCCAGACCCCGAAGGTCCACGCGAGCGCGGGCAGCATGAGCCGCCAGCCCCGCATCGACGCCAGACCCTCGACGACTCCCTCCATCACCCCGGCCAGCCCGCCCGACAGCCGTCCGGGGGGAAGGAGTGCGACCACCCGGGCTCCGATCCGGAGGCATGGCGACGGGAAGGCGACGACCAGGACGGTGCACGCGAGGACGACGCCGAGGCCGGCGGCGGCGACGTGCATGGCACTGGACAGTTCCCCGGGGAGGGACTCCGCGGGGAAACCCGGGCTGAGGATCGCGACGAACAGCAGGGCGAAGATGACCGCACCGTCGAGGAGGCGCTCCACGACCAGGGTGGCCAGCGCCGCCGTGAAGCCGACGGGCTCCATGCGACTGTAGGCGTAGGCCCGCCCCGGTTCGCCCGCGCGGCCCGAGGGGAGGAGGTTGTTCGCCATGAAGCCCACCGCGACGGCCGCGAAGCGGGAGCCGAAGGGACTGCGAGGCTGCACGGGCGCGAGGAAGTACTTCCAGCGCAGTGCCCGAACCGCGAATCCCGCCATGGCGATGACCGCGGAAGCGAGCAGGAGGGGTGCGTCGGCGGCCCGGATGTGGCCCCATACGCCCGAGAGGTCCCGGTCGCGGAAGAGCCACCACAGCAGCGCGGCGACAAGCGCCACCACGACGAGCACCGGCCAGCGGACACGGAGCCCGGGCTGCGGATTCGGCGCGCCGGTGGGGTCTGCCACAGGCTGCTAGGAGCTTGCGCCGCAGAAGCGCAGTGGATGTGACGAGAAGGTGAGCAGGTC
>JAPPNO010000005.1 GCA_028873845.1 Gemmatimonadota bacterium
TTAACTCATTCACAAAGGCTCCGCGGAACGGACTTTATCCACGGCCTGCTAGGATCGACGATCTCAGATTCCCGAGGGGTTAGTCCAAGCCCTCCCGGCCGCGACATCCCTTGTCGAATCTGTTGCCTCTTTTTGATGCATGTGTTACGCTTGCTACGTCTAGAGCACCCGTCACATACAACCGGAGCAGAGGAAAATGCCCCACAGAACCGATGGAAGTACCGTCGTGCGACTGACTCGGGAGCAAATCGCACGGCCCAAGAAAGCGTTCGACGCCTTGCTCGGCAGTCGCAACCTCAACTTCTTGCTGGCGCCCGACGGCCGTATTGGCATTGACCGGCGGGTGACAGACTTGGTGGGGAGTGACGCCCTCGCGCAGCTGCTGCTCGCCCACATCCACGCCATCAACCGCTCCGGCCCGCGAGTGCCGCCCCAATTGACGACCCCAGTGAACGACCGGGAAGTCGTGGAAGCCGCCCTGTGGGCGCTGACCGCCGTGCTGGAAGAGGCCGCTCGGCTGGTAGCCGACGACCCGAAGGGGTAGACCGATGCCTGACTCCAAAGTGCGAGGCGCCGTTCTCATGCTTGCAAAGGCGGCCGGAATGAAGCCGTCCGCCATCCGCGAGGTGATCTGCGGCGTCTTGCTGGTACTACCTGATCCGAACAACTGGTCCGAGCACCCGAACATTTGGGACGAGGTCGTTTGGCTGATGGACGACGCCTCGGGCGACAAGGTGCACAGCATCGTCGAGGCTCTCTATGCCGAGCTCGCCGCTCCTCGCCGTAGGTACTCTCAGACTGCACCCGAGTTCGCGCGTCGCCTGAACGACTTCCTGGCGGAGAATGGCATCGGCTGGAAACTCATCGACGGCCATATCGCCGAGAAGGCAACCGCATCGATGGCCTTTCGGAGTGGAAGAACTACGTCGGAGACCACGGGTCGGGCAAAAAAGGGGCCGACGGAAGCCCCAAGGTATCAGGTGGCGCTGTCGTTTGCCGGGGAACAGCGCGATTACGTGGAAGAGGTCGCGCGGCATCTCCAGAGCCGCTCCATCGCCGTGTTCTACGATGGTTTCGAGGAGGTCGGCCTTTGGGGCCGGAGCGGCGTGGAGGCTTTCCACGCAGCATTCGCCGAACAGAGCGCCTACGTCGTGATGTTCATTTCCGAGGCATATGTGTCAAAGGCGTGGCCCAGTCACGAAAGGCGGTCTGCGCTTAGCCGCATGATCGAGGAAGAGGACCAGTACATCCTTCCGGTGCGCTTCGATGATACCCGAGTTCCCGGTCTGCCTGCGGACACCCTCTACCTCAGCGCCCATGATTACACGACCGCGCAACTGGCGACGATGATCGCCCAAAAGCTGGGCGTCCAGCCTTTCGCCGGCAAAGCGTCCGAAGTGCCGCCTCCGAGAATGACATCACCGACTGGTGAGGTCGTGTTCGATTACAGCAGCTTCGACGGACGCTACGTCATCGGCTCCGGGGTGCTCGAGTTCGAAACTAAGTGGACGAAGGCGAGCGACACGAGCATTCATGTGTACAACGACCCGACGTCCATCCACGGCGTCGCCCTGGCCCGCAGATGCGCGTCGATCTCGCAAGTACAGGATGCCTCATCGTTGGACTACACTTCGCGCACCCGGACTCCTTCGCTCGGCCAGATCGTGGTACTACGCAACACCGGGGGGTTCTACGCCGCCCTTCAGGTGCTCGGAATCAAGGATGACAGCCGTCTCGACGACCGAGACGAAATCCGCTTCCGGTATGCGATCCAATCCGATGGTTCGGCCGACTTCGCCGAGTTCGTCGACCTGTGACGGATCTCCTCGTCACTGGCGACGCGCTCGCCGCTCTCGACGAGGCACGGAGAAGGAATCCCGGAACCGGAGAAGCACCGGTGCTGCCCGCGCCCAGGAATCCGCTGGCGTGTCTCGGGGCTACCCGGTTTGCACGCCTGGTGGAGCAAGGCCCAGATTCTTGCGGGGCTGGATCCGATGCCCGGAAGAGGCTGGCATTCGCTGAGGCGGAAGTTCGCGAGCGACCTGATGGACCAGCCGCTGAAAGAGCTTTGCGCTCTGGGAGGCTGGAAGACTGCCAAGACGGTGCTCGAATGCTATCAACGCCCGGACACGGGACAGCTTCGGACGGCTCTGGAAGCTCGTCGGCGGTCTCACGCCTGAGGCCGCCAATCGGCGTGGAGTCAATTGGCGGGAATCGGGCCTGTTAGACTCCCAAGTTCAATACCCGCAACGGATTGCGATCATGCGACCACCTGCCGGGCCGGCATGTCGCATTCGGGCTATCCCCGAGGCACCCTCGCCGACCTGAACCCCGGATGCGGCCGCGCAAGCCCCACGTCATCCACCACCACCGTGCCCTTCTCCGTGCGGTCGAACACGAGCAGCACTTCCCGCAGTCCCCTCGGATCGAAGGCCGGATTGTCCCCCTCGAAATCCGAAAGCGGAATCGAGAAGTGCTGCAGGATCAGCTCCCACGGGTTCGCGAAGCGGTCGTCCTCAAGATCGCGGCGCCTGAGCACTCGAATCGTCAGAGGTCTGCGCAGCGCCCCGTACCCGGTGAGCCCGACGCGGGCGGTATCACCATCCGCGTCAACGGCCGCGACGGTCAGTTCCAGCGGCGGCTTCTCCTCGTCTTCCGGATCCTCATCGCCAGCCGCCCCTGCGGCTTCCTCCTCCTCGCCCTCCGCCGCCGTCTCCTCCCCCTCCTCTTCCTCCGGCTTCTTGCGCGGCCCCGGCTCGTCGTCCAACCCGCCCACATGCATCTCCAGCGTCGTCTCCCCGTCCACACCCCACTCACCAGCCAGCCCCCCGGGCAGCGAGAAGCTGAACACCGCCGGCGGCGCGACCTCGTCCGAGCCCCGGTAGCTGTTGTTCCAACCCAGCCAGAGCGCCTGGTCAAGCTGTGACGACGAGGTCGTCGCCCGGTTGGCGGACCGCAGATTGAGCCGGCCCTCGCGCCAGGTGCTGAAGTCGGTGCCGTGCAGCGTCACGCCCGCCACCGACCCCGTGGTCACATCGATGTCCTCCTCGAAGTCGGCCAGCGGCCGGAAGGACGAGTCCACGAAGCGCGTGATGTACATCGTGCCCGGCAGCCAGTCCCCCACCACGCGGTGGTCCCGGAAGACGGGCCGGTAGCGGTCGTCGCCCTTGAGGGTGATGTCCAGGAAGGACGAGACGAAAACGCGGCCGAATTCGCGCTGGTCCTCGGGGGGCAGCAGCCCGTCCAGCTCCAGGATGCGGCCGCTGCGGGGGCCGTTGTCGTGCGCGCCCCACACGGTGTTCCACTGCCCGTGGTTGGCGCGGTAGACGTAAACGGCGGATTTGAAGAAGTCCGTCGCATCCGCACCCCCCGTGAACCCCACCCGGTTGAACTGGCGCAGCCCGTGGAAGCTCGTCACGTCCCCGTCGTGCGAGCCGTGGAAGACCAGGTAGTTGACGTCGCGCACCGGCGCGCGCTGATCGGCCGGGAGGTACTGTCCGTCCACCGGGGCGATCGCGATCACCGCCCTGATGTCGAACCCGAAGTCGAACTCGAAGGACCCGTCGTCCGGGTAGCGCGTGAGGCGGTTGAAGGCAGCCGCCAGCGCCACCGCCTCGCCGCCGCGCGAGTGCCCGATGAGCCCGATGCTGCCCAGGTCGACCCGGCCGTGGAAGGGGTTTTCCGGGTCGTCGGCGAAGCGCCGCCACGCCTGCAGGTGCTTCAGCATGAGCCAGCCGCGCCCGTCGTTCTCGCCGCGGATGCCCCCGTTGATGAAGTTCATGTCCACCGAGGCGAGGATGTATCCCCGGCTTGCGAGCAGCTCGCCGAGCCAGTCGTACCCGGGATCCGAGAAGTCGCGCATGTTGTGGTTGCCGTGCACGACCAGGACGAGGGGGTGGGGGCCGGGGTCGTCGGGGTACCAGACGCGCGCGTTGATGGGGAAGCTGTCGGGGGGGAATCCCCAGTACTCGTTTCGGGATTTGGCCGAGCTGCCCAGGCTTACGAGCTTCGAGGCGTCGACGGACTCGGTGACGATCGAGACCGAGTCGCGGTATTCGGGGCGGTTCCTGTCCGTGCCGCTGCCGTAGTAGAGGGTGAGGACTTCGTGGGGGCCGGGGAGGGCGGGGTTGGGGTGGTCGAGGTAGTGGCCGGAAAGGACCGTCGGGGCGTCCGAGGGGGTGAGGTCGAGGGAGCCGGCGCAGGCGGAGGCGAGGGGGATGGCGAGGGCGGCAAGTGTGGCGTTGCGCCGGGCCCGGCCGGCGATTGTGCAGGATGACCGGGGGCTGCCGTCGCTTCGTGCCGGTCGGGCGGCTCGCTGTCTCCGCCGCGCGCGGCGGCTGGTCCGCGGACTTCGTGTCAGGGTGCGCATGGGGACAATGTTACGTTCTCGCGGGGCCTGGAGCGACCGCTACACGATCTCTCCGGCGTGCAACTCCTCCAGGAACTGCCCATACGGAATGACATCGATTCCGTCAACGTGACGACGGTCGTCCTCAGCGGTCACGATGATCGCCCTGCGGGGCCGCAACTCCTCGAGGAACGCCCGCATCGGCCTGAGTGCCCGGGCTCGCACCCGGCTCTTCACCTCAACCGCCACTTCTCCGCGGCCCAGTACGAAATCGGCTTCAAGCCCCGTCTTGGTCCGCCAGAACTCGATGGGAAAGTCCCTCTCCCGGTAGCTCCGGAAGGCCATGATCTCCAGGAGAATGAACTGCTCACGTCGTAAAGAGGTTGAGGCGCATCTCCTCCAATGGGAGTCCATCGGCTTCAAGCTTTGACTTCATCGCGGCCGGCCTCGAAATTGGCGAACCGGTCATCACGGCCGCATCATGAACGGACACCAGCCGCCCGCACGGCGCATGGAGAAACCATCCGCCGCACGGGTGGTTGGCCACGGACTGCGGGTATCGGGCGGTCCCTCCCTACCCGGCCCACCCCACCACAAAGAGTCGAGCAGATGACCGCACCCAGGCTCTGGACCGGAACCAGCGGCTTCTCCTACAAGGAGTGGAAGGGGAGCTTCTACCCCGACAAGCTGCCCGCCAACCGGATGCTCGAATACTACTCGCGGCGCCTGCCCAGCGTCGAGATCAACAACACCTTCTACCGGCTGCCGCGGGCCGAGATGCTCGAGAAGTGGGCTTCGCAGGTGCCTGACGACTTCGCGTTCGTGCTCAAGGCCAGCCGGCGCATCACCCACATGAAGCGCTTGAAGGACGCCGGCGACCCGCTCGAATACCTGGTGCGGACCGCGGTGGGGGCGCTGGGCGAACGGCTCGGCCCGATCCTCTTCCAGCTGCCTCCCTACCTGCGCGCCGACGTTCCCCGCCTGCGCGACTTCCTCGCGATCGTCCCGAAGGAAGTCCGCGCCGCCTTCGAGTTCCGCCACGACAGCTGGTTCAGCGACGATGTCTACCAGGCGCTGGCCGACCGGGGCGCCGCGCTCGTCACCGCCGACACGGGCGAAGGCGAGGCCCCGGTCGTGGAGACGGCGACGTTCGGGTACGCGCGGCTGAGGCGGCCGGGATATGGCGAGGGTGAGTTGGCTGGGTGGGCGGGCGCGCTGGCACGTCCCGGGTGGAGCGATGTCTTCGTGTTCTTCAAGCACGAGGACGAGGGCGCGGGGCCGCGGATGGCGGCGGGGTTCAGGGGGGTGTGGGGGGGACGGGAAGGGGAATCATGAGGAGTACATTCTCATGCAGGGTCACCGGATTGCTCCTGGGAACAGGATTGGTGGCGGTCGCGGGTGGGCCGAATGAATGTGTGGCCCAGATCCGGTCAGCGCCGGACCAAAAGCGGCTGGCGTTGAGCGCCGCCATCGAGGAGGCGCGGCGGAGTCCTTTTCACGCCGGGGCCAGGACGGGCGAACCCGAGGAAGCGCACCGGGCCGGGCCGGACAGCGACAGCGACATCGCATCGGCGCGTACCGTGCTCCAGCTTGCGCCATCCGAGGAGGACCCGCCTTCCCGCTGGTCGCACGTTCCGGCAACCTTGATCGTCGCAGGGCTGAGTCATTTGACGGCGACATACGTGTTATGGGGTTGCGGGGGCAACGTTGCCCGTTGCATTCTTGCGCCAATCGTCCCGCTGGTTGCGACTCCCATTCCGGCCTTACTGGCCGGCGCCGATTCGGGCAGGGCTTTCGGTGCATCGGTGGTCGGGTTGCTTTTGGGTGGCGCCGCCTACATCGGTGTCCTGAAGGTTACCGAGAACTTCTATGTCGCAACTGCGGCGAGCAGCCTCGTCCATGCCGGGATGATGACGGCGGCGCTCGGCGAGGGGTGAGCTGCGGTTGCACTTCCTGCAATTCTCTCCACTCTTGAACGTCAATTTGCGCGAGCAGGCGCAAGACCGGTACGCGGTCTCTCTTCTCGTCGGGCCGTGGGCGGCGCTACGCATCGGGTGCTCGTTGGCTGGCGAACTCGGCACGAGCTGCGGGTCGTCGGAGCCACTGGACGCGGGCGTGGCTTCGGGAGGCGGAGTCCGATACGGGAAAATCAGAAATCAATCTTCGATTTTCCCTGACACGGTTGCTGGAGGACGGCGAACTCACCCACCGCACCCCCCTGCAACTACTTGCCCTCCACCTCCCCACCCACCCGGTGATCCAGCCCCCACTCCGCCAACTCGCGCAACAGCTCCTCGTCGGTCCAGTCGAAGCGAAGCGGCGCGATCGTGATCATGCCCGCCATGAAGGCCTCCGTATCGCTCCCCGGAGGGTGCGTCTCCGCCGGGTCGTACCGGGGCCGGAACACCCGCACATCGTCATCCGGCTCGACCTCCTCGTACCCGAAGCGGATGTAGCTGCCACCCATCCTCCCGAGGGCCACTCCCGCCGTTCCCACCTCCGTCGCCGCGGGGAAGTTCACCGAAAGCACGGTCCCGGTCAGCGGCGGCCGCCGCTTCAGCTCCTCGACGAAGCGGGCCATGAAGGCCGCCGCGTACCCGAAGTCCATCTCGTTGCCGCCCAGGGACGCCGCCACCGAGGGCACGCCGTAGTACGCCCCCGCCATGGCCGCCCCGACCGTTCCCGACATGTGCCCGAGGTCCCCCACGTTCGCCCCCGCGTTGATCCCGCTGACCACGAGGTCGAAGCCGCCTTCCGGGACCAGGGCCTCCATCGCGAGCATCACCGCATCGGCGGGCGTGCCGTCCACGCAGTTCCCCCAGTCGCGGCCCTCGTCGGCGATCGGCCTGAGGCGCTTACCCTGGCCCAGCTGCACCGAAATGCTGCTCCCGCTGCGCTGCCCGCAAGGCGCCAGAACGGTGACCTCGCCGACCTCGCGCAGCGCGTCGGCAAGCTGCTGGATGCCGGGAGACCGGATTCCGTCGTCATTGGTGACGAGGATGTGGTAGGGTCCCTCGCCGGGGTCGGCGGGGGCTTCCGGGGCCGACGCGGTGCAGCCGTGCAACGAAACGAGCAGCGCGACGGCAGCGCCCGGTCCCACGCCGGGTGTCCAAGATCTCCTCACGATCGTTCTCCTGTTTAAGCGCGTCCTTGAGGGCGCCCGCGCAAGCCGAATACCAGCCCCCCCCGCTGGCGGCCAGAAGGATCCGCCGGTGGCGGACACTAGCGATAAGCCCCGCCCGGGAACCGCGCAACCTGACCGCGGGCAAACCGCCGCCCGTAGCAGCCGCCGGAGAGCCCCGCGCGCCTTGACACGCCGCACACCCCGGATCGATCATCCACGCTGAGTGTAAGACCCGGCGTAACATCCGAGTGCACTCCCCGCACCCGGCCCGCGCCCGCCCAGAAGGAGTCCCCATGATCATCCGGACCCGCAGGAACAGCGACATCCCCTCCTCGGAGATCACCCCCGAATCCGCATTCATCAACCGCCGCAGGTTCCTCGGCGCTTCGGCCGGGATCGGCGCCGCCGCCTTCCTGTCGCGCGACGCGGCCGGCTCCCCCCTCTCCACCCGCCAGGACGAAGAACCCAACACCTGGGAGGAGATCACCACCCACAACAACTTCTACGAGTTCGGCCTCGACAAGAAGGACCCCTCCCGGAACGCCCACACGCTCGTCACCAGACCGTGGACGGTGAAGGTCGACGGTCTCTGCAACAAGCCCGGCGACTACCAGCTCGAGGACTTCATCAAGCCGTCCACGATCGAGGACCGGGTCTACCGCTTCCGGTGCGTCGAGGCGTGGTCGATGGTCATTCCCTGGCGCGGCTTCCCCCTGGCCGACGTGATCAGGCGCGCCGAACCCCACCCGAGCGCCAAATACGTCGCATTCGCCACGCTGTGGGACCCGGAGCAGATGCCGGAGCGCCGCTGGAAGCCGCGCATCGGCTGGCCCTACCGCGAGGGGCTTCGCCTGGACGAGGCGATGCATCCCCTGTCGCTGCTGGTCAACGGGCTGTACGGCAAGGAACTCCCGAACCAGAACGGCGCGCCGCTCAGGGTCATCGTGCCGTGGAAGTACGGTTTCAAGAGCATCAAGTCGATCGTGCGCATGACCTTCACCGAGGAAGAGCCCCCGACCACGTGGGCGACCCAGACTCCCGGCGAATACGGCTTCTACTCGAATGTGAACCCCGACGTGAGCCACCCCCGCTGGAGCCAGGCCACCGAGAAGCGGATCGACGGCAGCAGGTTCTTCGGCTCCCGCCGCATCGACACCCTGTTCCTCAACGGGTACGCGGACGAGGTCGCGCACCTGTACGAAGGGATGGACCTGCAGAAGTACTTCTGAGGGTGAAGGCGGACCCGGCGGTTCGGCTGCCCACCCGCGGGCCCGTCCACGGCCCGTGGTGACACCGCCGACGCGGGCGAAACCGGCGAGTCGCCGCCCCGCCAACCCGGGGCACCGGATCCTTCTCCTGAAGACCGCCATCTGGCTCACCGGCCTGGGTCCCATCGCGTGGCTCACGGTGGGCTTCTTCCGCGGGACCCTGGGCGTGCTGCCCGTCGATACGATCATCCTGGTCGAGGGACGCTGGACGCTCGTCTTCCTGATCGCCACGCTGGCGGTCACTCCCATCCGCCGGCTGACCGGGTGGAACCGCGTCATTCAGGTCCGCCGCCTGCTGGGCCTGTTCGCCTTCTTCCACGCCTGCGTACACTTCCTCGCCTACGCGGGGATCGACCAGGTCTTCGCCATCGGCTACATCATCGAAGACGTGCTGGACCGCCGCTACATCACCGCGGGGTTCGCCGCGCTGGTTCTTCTGGTCCCCCTCGCCGTGACCTCGACGAAGGGATGGATCCGCCGCCTGGGGAAGCGGTGGAGGAAGCTGCACAGGCTGGCGTATCTTTCGGCATCGTTGGGTGTACTACACTTCTACTGGAAGGTGCGGGCGGACACCTTCTGGCCACTCGTGGCGGCGCTCACGCTGGCGGGACTGTTCACGGTCAGGCTGGCCTACCGGAAGCGGTCGCCGAAGAAGACCGCCCGGAAGTGAGGGGGGAGAACCGATGAATCGCAACGCTCGACTTTGCCTCGCCATCGCCGGCGCGGCCACCCTGGCCGGAGCCGGTTGCGCGAGTGCCCCGGGGGGCGGTGCGCCCGATCCCGGCGACGTCGAATCCTACAACGGCGCCTGGGTGTTCGACCCCGATGCCAGCCGCCGCTCGGAGTTCCACTACTGGACCCGCGATCCGGTCACGGACGACGAGCCGCCGCAATCGGTGCAGGACGAACTGCTCACGGCGGTCGAACGCTGGCCGGCGATGTTCACCCTGGAATTGACCGATTCGGTCTTCAGCATCGTGGCCAGCCCTCCCGAGTTCTCCTTCGACGCGCCGCTGGACGGCAGCTGGCTGGAGACCGGCAACACACGCGTCAAGTTCACCTGGCGTCAGGGAAGACCGTTCGTGGAACGCTCCTTTCCGTCCAATGGGTGGCTCTCCGATCTCTATGAGCTGACCGATGACGGCATGATCGTCATCACGCGCAACATGGGATTCGGCACCCACGAGGCCGAGGGATGGCTGCGATTCGCCTTCAGGCGGCAGCCGGGCTGACCGGGGATTCGGTTCGAGGCCGGCAGGTGGCGCGCTGCGAAGGGTCAACGGGCGGAGCAGCGACGCCGTTTCGCCGACATCCCGGTAGCGGCCACTCCCCCACCCCACTTACGTTTCGGCGCCCCGGGGTGTCCTGAGCAGTGCAGCAGGACGGAGAACGGACACCCCGCAACCCCGTACCGAGGAAGGTGAAGTTGGCGCGTTCGCAACCGGTGAAGTCCACGCCGATACGGAAGGCAGCCGCCCCGATCGCGACCCTGTGCGTCGTCGCGGCGCTGATCGCGGCCGCGGCGGCGTCGGAGCGCCCGCCACGCCCGGAACCCGCAACGCTTTCCTCCACCCCCACGCCCTCACCCGGCTACCTCCACTTCCCATCACCCACGGCTTCCCCCGCAGCCTTCCCGCCGGCACCGTCCGCCACCCACGCCACCCTCCCCGCCAGCACCCATCCCACCCCCCAGCGCCCCGACTACGAGTGGCACGAGTTCTACTTCACCCGGGCCGCCTACTCGTCCGGCGGATACGGCTGGGGGCGCGGAGGCCGCTCCTGGGCCATCGACTATCCGAAGTCCGACCGGCAGTTCATGACCGTGCTGAAGCGGCTCACCAACCTGGACGCCTTCGACTGGGAGAACGCGGTCACGCTGGACAATCCCGCGCTCCGCCGCTTCCCCTTCCTGTACGCCCTCGAAGTCGGGTACATGAGCCTGGGCAATGAAGAGATCGAGGGGCTCCGCGACTACCTCAAGGCCGGCGGCTTCCTGGTCATCGACGACTTCTGGGGATCGCGGGAATGGGCGCAGTTCGAGTACCAGATGGGCCTGGTCTTCCCCAACCACCCGATCATCGACCTGGAGCTCGACCACCCCGTCTTCAACACCTTCTACGAGATCGACGAGATCCTGCAGGTGCCGGCCTACGGACGCTACTGGGGCGGGCGGACCAGCGAACGCGACGGGTACGTGCCCTATGTGAAGGGCATCGAGGATCACGACGGGAGACTCATGGTCATCATCAACTGGAACACGGACCTGGGAGACGCGTGGGAGTGGGCCGAACAGCCCGACTACCCGCTCCAGTACTCCACCTTCGCCTTCCAGATGGGCGTGAACATGATCATCTACGCGATGAGCCACTGACCCCGGCCACATGTGCACATGAGTGTATGAGTATATGAGTAACTTCCGGCCCCATTCCTCCGCCGACCGGCGCGCCGCCGGGCCGAAGCGGACCGTGTCATGAGCGGACTCTTCGAGTTCCTCTTCAAGTACCGGCCGGTCCTGTACCAGGAGGGAGACTTCTCCTTCCTGTCGCCCTGGCCGCTGACGGCCGCGGCCCTCGTCGCGGCGGCGCTGGCGGTCCCGGCGGTCCTCACCTACCTCCGCGCCCGCGGCAAGAGCAGCAGAGCCGACCGCTGGGTGCTGGGCGTGCTGCGCGGGGCCGCGTTCGCGCTTCTCTTCTTCATCGTGATGCAGCCGGGGCTGGTCCTGACCTCGGTCGTGCCGCAGCGGAACTTCCTGGCGGTGCTCGTGGACGACTCGCGCAGCATGACGATCGACGACCGCGACGGAAGCTCCCGCGCCGAGAAGGCGGCCGGGCTGCTGGATCCCGAGAGCGGCCTGGTGGACGCGCTCGGCGAGGAGTTCACGCTCCGCTACTTCCGCTTTTCCTCCCGCCCGGGCAGGATCGAGGAGCCCGGGGCGCTCACCTTCGACGGCAGCCAGACCCGGATCGGCGACGCGCTGTCCTACGCCCGCGACGAGCTGCAGGGCGTGCCGCTGTCGGGCATCGTCGTGCTCTCGGACGGGGGCGACAACAGCGACGAGGCCATCGGCGAGGCGCTGCTGCCCCTGCGCGCGGCGTCGGTGCCGGTCTTCACCGTGGGGCTCGGCGACGAAGAGATGGAGGCCGATGTCCAGGCCACCCGGGCCGACATGCCCGAACGCGCGCTGGCGGGCACGTCGACGATCGTCAACGTGATCGTCGAAGCGACCGGGTACGCCGGCCGCGACGTCCCGATCATCGTCGAGGACATGGGAACGATCGTCGCCACCGAAGTCGTCACGCTGCCGCCCGACGGACAGCCGCTGGTCACCCCCGTCGCCATCACCCTCGAGACCCCCGGCACGCGCGAGCTCACCTTCCGGATCCCCGGCCAGGAGGGCGAACGGGTCCTCGAGAACAACGTGCTGCACGCGGTCGTCCAGGTCCGCGACCGCACCGAGAAGATCCTCTACTTCGAGGGCGAACCGCGCTACGAGGTCGCCTTCATGCTGCGCGCGGTGCGCACCGACGAGAACCTGCAGGTCGTGCTCCTGCAGCGCACCGCGGAAAACAAGTTCTTCCGCCGCAACCTCGACGACCCGCTCGAACTGGTCGAGGGGTTCCCCACCACCCGCGAGGACCTCTACCGCTACCGCGCCCTCATCCTGGGTTCGGTCGAGGCCAGCTTCTTCACCCACGGCCAGCTCGAGATGCTCGCCGACTTCGTGAGCGAGCGCGGCGGCACCCTGCTCATGCTGGGCGGACGGCGCGCATTCTCCGAGGGCGGCTACAAGGGCACCCCGCTCGAGGACGTCCTCCCCGTCGTGCTCGACGAGCCCGCGAACACCACGCCGACCGAGCGCATCGCGTACCTGAAGGTGGCTCCCACGCCCGCCGGCGCGAACCATCCCGCCACGCGCATCGAGGGCTCGGCCGAGCAGTCGGCGATCCGCTGGGATTCGCTGCCTCCCGTCTCCACGACCAACATCGTCACCGGGCTCAAGCCGGGCGCGACCGAACTGCTCGAAGGCACGGTGGTGATGGGCGGCCAGGGCGAGGCCGCCAACCGGGTGGTCATGGCGTATCAGCGCTACGGCAGGGGGCGCTCGATGGTCCTCGCGGTGCAGGACGTGTGGCTGTGGCAGATGCACCACACGGTGCCCCTCGAGGACCAGAGCCACGAGACCTTCTGGCGGCAGCTGCTGCGCTGGATGATCGCCGAAACCCCGGACCCCGTGGGAGCCGCCCCCGCCCGCGAGTCGGTCGAGGCCGGCGAGCCGGTCACCCTCGAGGCCACCGTCCTGGACGAGGGCTTCGTCGAGGTGAACGGCGCCCGCGTGACCGCCCGCATCACGGCGCCGACGGGCGACGAGCAGGAGCTTCCCATGGAGTGGTCGGTCGCCGAGGACGGCAGGTACACCGCCTCGTTCACCCCCGGGATGGACGGCATCTACGAGGTCTCCGTCGACGCCGGACGCGACACGGTGTCGCTGGGAACCGGCCTGACCGGCGTGCGGGTGGCGCCCGGCACCGGTGAGTTCCGCGATCCGCGCCAGCGCCGCGGCCTCCTGGAGCGCATCGCCGAGGAGACGGGCGGCCGCTACTACACCCCCGAAACCGCCGACCTCCTGCCCGAGGACCTGCAGTTCACCGGCGGCGGCGTAACCGTCACCGAGGAGCGTGACCTGTGGGACATGCCGATCCTCTTCCTGCTGCTGGCGGGGCTGCTGGGGGCGGAGTGGGGGTATAGGCGGAAGAGGGGTTTGGCTTGAAGGGCGGCGGGGTCCTCGCGGCTGCGGTGGCGGGCACCCTGCGGCACGTGACCGGCGCGGCGGCGGGCCGAGAACGGTCGGGTGCGTTGGCGGGCGCGCTGCTCCTGGCCTGCCTCGCGGCCCCCGCCCAGGCCCAGAACACCCACATCCTGCTCATCTCCGGCCTGGGCGGCGATCCCGAGTACTCCGAGACCTTCCACGGCTGGCTGAGCCGCTTCGCCGACGCCGCAACCGAGAAGTACGGCATCCCCCCCGAGCGGATCACCTACCTGGGCGAGAAGACCGACCTGGATCCCACCCGCATCCGCGCCCGCTCCACCGCCGACAACATCCGCGTCGCCTTCGCCGAGATCTCTGCCGCGATGGCGCCCGCCGACGAGCTCGTCATCCTCCTCGCCGGCCACGGCACCTTCCGCAACGGTAGCGCGCGCTTCAACATCCCCGGCCCGGACCTGACCGCCGAAGACATGGCGCTCCTTCTCACCGGACTCGGGGACCGGCGCGTGACCTTCGTGAACACCGCGAGCGCGTCGGGGCCCTTCGTCCGCGCGCTCTCCGGCCCCAACCGCACCATCATCGCCGCGACCCGCACCGGCCGCGAGCGCAACGTGACCCGCTTCGGCCTCCACTTCGTCGACGCCTTCGCCGACGACGGCGCCGATGTCGACAAGGACTCGCGCGTCTCCATGCTGGAGGCCTTCTCGTACGCCCTGCGCGAGGTCCAGCGCCAGTACGAGAGCGCCAACCTGCTCATGACCGAGCACGCCGTCCTGGACGACAACGGGGACGGCGAGGGGAGCCGCGAGCTGGACGAGCTGGAGGGTGACGGGTCTCTCGCGCGCATGGTGTTCCTGACGTCGATCGGTGGGGTGGGGGGCGACGAGGCGGTCACGCCGGAGCTGCGTGCGCTCTACGAGGAGAAGGCGGCGATCGAGGCGAGGATCGCCGAACTCAGGCGGGTCAAGGGGCAGATGTCGCAGGAGCGGTACGAGGACGAGCTGGAGGAGCTGCTGGTGGAGCTGGCGATCAAGAACCGGGAGATTCGGGCGGCGGGGGGCGGCGGTGATGAGGCACCTCCACTACCTTGAAATCCGCAATTTCAAGGGGTTTGGCGACAAGACCCGAATCGAACTGGATCATCCCGCGGTCCTGGTCGGCCCCAACAACTGCGGCAAGACGACGGCGCTGCAGGCGATCGCGCTCTGGTCCCAGGCGGTACAGACGTGGTTCGATCGCAAGGGCCAAGCACCGCCGAAGGAACGAAAAGCGACCGGCCTGAACCGGCTTGGCGTCGTTGCAGTGCCCGTGCGAAGCACCCGCGACTACTGGCACAACATGGCCGTCAGGATTGGACCGCAGCACATCCTGCTCGAGATCACGCTCGGCGTACTTCACCAGAACAGGGTCGAGCCGGTAACCATGCGGTTCCGCCGCCACAGCGACGAACTGGTGTATTGCGAGCCCGACGAGGCGACTCTGGACATCCCCGAGTTCATCGAGGCGGCATCCCGTCTCAACGTTCGGTTGCTGTATCCGATGTCGGGCATCGAGACCGAGGAACCGATTGTTCAGCCCGGCCGGATCGATGTCCTGCTGGGGCAGGGTCAGACGGCCCAGGTGCTGCGCAACCTGTGCCTCAGAGTGTTTCGTGAAGACCCTGAGGCATGGACCCGAATAGAAGGGCTCGTAAACCGCCTGTTTGCAGTGCGCCTGGAACCCCCCTCCGAGACCGGGCGCGGTGCGATCGATCTATTCTATCATCAATCCGGGGTCCGCAAACCGGTGGACATCGCCCTTGCCGGCCGGGGCCTTCAGCAGATGCTCCTGCTCCTCGCCTATCTGCACTCGCATCCTCGGAGTGTCCTCCTTATCGACGAACCGGATGCGCATCTCGAGATCCTTCGCCAGAGACAGGCCTATGTGCTTCTCAGGGATGCGGCGGCGCGAAACGGCTCCCAGGTTGTTCTCGTCACGCATTCCGAGGTCATCCTCGACGAGGCGCTCGACCGCAACCTCACGTTGATCCTGGGTGGGCGAGCGGACGAACTGGCATCCAGGCAGGAAGTCGTCGCCGCGCTACGGCACTACGGCACCGAGCACTACATCCGGGCCCGCCAACGGGGATATGTCCTCTACGTCGAGGGTGGAACCGACATGGCTCTACTGCGGGCGCTCGCTGCGAAGCTGGGGCATCAGGCCGCGGGCCTGTGGGACGAGAACGCCAATGTGTACTACGTCGAGGACAACTACCCCGTGCAGGATCAGGATTCCGAGCTCGAACGTTTTGAACAGGGCTTCGGCCTCAATCCCGACCAGCACTTCTTCTCGCTCCGGCCGATGCTGCCGGACCTGCGTGGGGTGGCCATCCGCGACCGCAACGCACGCGAGCGCGACGATTCCGACAAGGGAGGCCTGATCACCTCCTACTGGCGGCGATACGAGATCGAGAACTACATCGTCACCCCCGAGGTCCTTCGTGGCTTCGCGGATCACGCGTACCGCGACCTTCCACTGTTCGACCGGTTCAGTCGCGAGACCGACGAGGTGCTGGACGAATTGGTGTTGAAACGGGTTTTCGATGGCCGCAAGCAGGACTTTCTGACCTGGAAGGGAATGGACCCCGCCGCGGCACGCCTGCTGTGGGAAGCCAGAACCGAACGGCTCAAGCTGAGCGACTTCGCCGAGGAGTTCTTCAGGCGACTGGCCGACAAACTCGGCCACGCCATGTTGGTGCGAAAACGCGACCTCCACCGATTGGTCGACTTCATCGACGCCGAGACGATTCCCGAGGAGGTATCCGAGAAGCTGGGGTTGCTGGTGCAACTGTTCGCCGGGGCGCGCAGTTCCGACACCACCACTTGAGCCGCGTTTCATGTTCAAGGCCGAAGGTCGCCATCTCGAGACGCTCGTTGTGCGCGCGCGGATCGTGAAGCCGTAGGGCAGTGGCTACCGCGACGTTTCAGCTGAAACGTCCTGCCGGGGGACTCCTACTGCCGCCCGCACAACGTTCCAGTAGCTGCTCGGCGTTCGCCTTGCCCTCATCGCGCGGGGCGTCCTCATCGAGAAGTGTTTCGGCGGACGCCGACCGATGAGACGCCGTGACGTTCAGCTGGGACTCCGACCCGTCGGAAGTGGTCTCGCTTACCATCAGGATGTCTGTGCCACCAGCGTAGACTAACGGCCAACGGCTGGCAGGCACCTGACGCTCGCCACGAATGAAGCCTGTCGCGCGGTCCCCGTCGGTGATCGTATACCCCAGCTCGACAAGCGTCGCGCCAGCGCAATCGAGCCCTCCCGCCTGAACGACAACCGGCCGACTCAGCACCCGCGGTACACTCTGGCACCCGGCGACCGCCACCACTCCCGCCGCCATTATCGTCATCCGCCTCAACGCGGCGGCGGTCCTTTTCGTCGATCTCGTCACGCAACGCCTCCATTCGCCATCGGATCCCTATGGCTTTCCATACCATCGGGGTCACGGACATGTTCCGCGAGGTCGAGCAAAGCGAATCGCTTGCCCGGCCACGCAACCCATCGCACCCCGGCATGTGTCCAGGAGGTACCGCCGTCTCCTGTTCACCCCGACTCCGGTGCCATCGACATGTCAGCCACAGTCCCGTCGTTCCGACACACGACCCGCCCTTTCATTCCAACCGCGACGCTCCCGCTCCTCCTCGCGGCCTGCGGATCCGCCGCCGACACGGCCGCCACCTGGTCCGGCACCGTGGACACGCTCCTTTCCGGCGAGATCGTCGTCCACAACACCGACGACCCGTTCTGGACGGCGGAACAGACATGGCGGGTGGTCGAGGACCTGCGGATCGGGAACGCCATGAGCGAGGGGCCCGACCTCTTCGGGAGCATCCTGGCGTTCGATGTCGACGCGTGGGGCCGGATCTTCGTCCTCGACAACCAGGCGCAGGAGGTCCGCATCTTCGACGCGGACGGGTCCTTCGTGCGCACGGTCGGGAGGAAGGGTGAAGGACCGGGGGAGTTCACGCAGGCCGGTTCGGTCGATCTCTCCCGGAACGGGGAGATCTGGGTCATGGGGATGGGCGAGGCGCGCGTCTCGATCTTCGACACCGCCGGGACCCTGTTTCGAACCGAGCGCACCGACGGCGGCTTCGTCATCATGCCCTATCCGGGCGGGTTCGACCCGCTGGGCCGGTACAACGTGGTGCTCCCCGGCGGCGGCATGAGGAGGATGGCCCGCTTCGACCAGTCCTACAATCCCATCGACACGATCACCATGCCCGAGGACCCGGACGAGGGAGAGTTCTTCGAGTATATCAGCGAGACGGGCACGGCGATGATGAGCGCAAGCGTCCCCTTCCAGGGTTTCATGAGCTGGCGCAACTCGCCCGCGGGCACCGTGTGGACGCTCCTCACCGGAAGCTATCAGTTGACGGAGATGACGTCCGGCGGAGAGGTATTGCGAACGGTCACCAAGGAACATCGGCCGATTCCGGTGACGGCCGAGGAGCGGGAGCAGGCCATCGAGAATCTCGAATGGTTCACCGGCCAGGGGGGGACGATCGATCCGTCCAGGTTCCCCGGCTCCAAACCTTCCACGGCTTCCTTCTTCATCGACGACGAGATCAACCTCTGGGTGGAACGCGAGGTCGCAGTCGCGGACGAAGACGACGAGCGCCGCCTCTTCGACATCTTCGACGCGGAGGGGCGCTTTCTAGGGATGGTGCGGCTTCCCTTCCCGCTGCGGTCTTCTCCGCGGCCGATCGTGCGCGGTGGTGTGCTGTACGGCGTCACGAGTGATGAGATGGGGGTGCCGTATGTGGTACGGGGGAGGGTTGTGAAGCCGTAGGGACCGTGGGAGCGTCCCGGCACTCAAGGGGAATCGTCCTCGGAGGATGCTAGTACCGGTATCCCCGGCCCTGGGTCCGCACCGCCCGGTACTCCACCCCTTCCATCGCCTCGAAATCACCATCCTGCGTCCACAGCACCGCCCCCTCACGACGCGCGGTCGCCAGGACGACGCTGTCCGCCATCGGAAGGCCCGACTCCGCGCTCAGCTCGGCGGCGGCAACCGCGAGGTGGGCGTCGAGGTCGATCACGCGTCCGCTTTGCATGTGGGCGACGGCGTAGAGAGCAGCGTCGAGGTCGCGCTGGAGGCGGATGCGCTTGAAGACCTCGAAGAGGATGACGGTGGGGACGATCAGGTGATCGGTGTCGGTGATCGCGTCGGCGAACTCGCCCGCGTTGGGTCCGTCGGCGAAGTACTCCAGCCAGGCTGAGGAGTCGACGACGTTCATGCGCGGTCTCCTTCACGTGCGACGGTGGTGTCGATCCCGCGCACGAACCCGCGCGCGGCTTCGACCGGTTCCAGGGGGATGAGCTCGACGCGGCCCTTGAAGGGGAGGGCATGCACCTTTTGGCCGGGTTGTAGCGAGAGCTGCTCGCGGACATCCCTGGGGATGACGATCTGGTATCGGGAGGAGATGGTGACGACGCTCATGGGGGGTCTCCGATCAGCGGGATCGCGGTGGTGTCGAGGGGACAGGGTGCAAGACAACTTATTGATCGAATGACGATATGCAAGACGACTATCGGTTTGATAATAATATCGTAAGACGATATACCAGTCGGATCCCCAGGCGTGTTGCCTGCCGGGGCGGGCGAAGCCGGCGAACTCGCATCTCACGTGCGCATTCGATCGGCACAATCGTCTCAGGGCGTTGAGCAGGCGGAAGCGTTATGGCGGTCGGCGTCGGCAACGTGCACCTTTCCTGGATGCTCCTCGTTCCAGACCCGTCCAGGCGCCATCGCCCGTGTGGGCCGCTTGCCACGACCGCCCTGCTGGTCCTGGCAACGCTGGCGGCCACCTTCGCCGGTGCCGCCGCCCAGGATGCCGCCGGCTTCGAGCACCTGCGCGCCGGCCGCTACGACGAGGCTGTGCGGACCCTCCGTTCCCAGGCCCGTGACGGAAACGCAGCCGCGCTGTCCGGGTGGGTGACCGCCCTCCGCGAAACGGGCGACTATGAAGGCGCTGTCGAGGCGGCCGAACAGGGAGTGGAGCGGGGGATTGAAGGCGCGCGTGCACTTCTCGGCGCCGCCCTGATGGAGGCGGGGCGGATCGACGAAGCCAGAACCGCGCTCTCCGCCGGGGTGCGGGAACCCGGTGCCGCCGGAGCCCTGGCGCGTGTCGAACTCGGCATCCTCGAATACCGCTACGGGGACCGCCAGGCCGCCCGCGCGCTCTTCTACGGCTTCATCGACTTCTACAACAACGCCCGCGACCTTTCGGCCGCCGAACTCACCGCGGTGGGTCGGGCGCTCATCCACCTGTCGCGCTGGGACTTCGAGTACGCTCACGACGCGCTCAGCGCCCTGGACGAGGCCGTCGCCGCGGGTCCCCCCGACCATGCCGCCCAACTGGCCGCCGGCCAGCTTTTTCTGGAGCGCTACGACGCGCGCCAGGCGGCCGACGCCTTCCGGGCCGTCCTCGCCGAGAACCCCTCCCACCCGGATGCGCTCCTGGGCCTGGCCCGGGTCGCGCGCCTTGAGGGGGGCGGCGACGTGGTAGGCGCGATCGAGGCGGCGCTGGCCACCAACGACAACCTGGCGGGGGCCCGGACGCTCCTTTCGCGCATCCGTTTGCTGGGGGGAGACCGGAGCCGGGCCCTGGAGGAAGTCGACCGCGTCCTCGGGGTCAACCCCGCCGACCTGGAGGCCCTCGGCACGAAGGCGGCGATCCTCCACCTCTCGGGGGACGACCGGGGTTTCCGCGCCGTCATGGAAACGGTCCGGTCCCTCACCGCCTTCCCCACCTCACCGCTCGTCGTCCTCTCCGAACTGCACGCCGATCACCGCAAGTACGAGGACGCGCTCGCCTTCGCCCGGCAGGCCACCGAGGCCGACCCCGACAGCTGGACCGGATGGGGCCTGATGGGACTCAACCAGGTCCGTCTGGGGAAGGTCGACGCGGGCCGCGAGAACCTGGAGAAAGCGTTCGCCGGCGACCGCTTCAACCTCTGGTTCAAGAACACCCTCGACCTGCTCGACACCTTCGTCGACTACCGCATCGTCGAGACACCGCACTTCCGCTTCGTCCTTCACAAGAACGAGGCCGAACTGCTGGGCCCGTACATGGAGGCGATCGCCGAGCGCGCTTGGCGCGAGATGTCGGCGCGGTACGGCTACGCTCCGAACGAGCCGATCCGCGTCGAGGTCTACCCGAGGCACGCCGACTTCTCGGTGCGCACGGTCGGCCTGGTGGGGATCGGGGCGCTGGGCGTCAGCTTCGGGCCCGCTCTGGCCATGGACTCGCCCGCGGCGCGCGACCCGGGCGCCTTCAACTGGGCCTCGACGCTGTGGCACGAAATCGCGCACTCCTTCCACATCGGGGTGTCGAACAGCGAGGTGCCGAGGTGGTTCTCCGAGGGGCTGTCCGTGCACGAACAGCGCAAGGCGGACCCGGGCTGGGGCCACCAGGCGGGCATCAGCTTCGTCGCGTCGCTGGCGGCGGGGGAGCTGCGTCCGGTGAGCGAGCTGGACCGGGGGTTCTCCAACCCGCGCCACCCGGGCGAGGTGCGGGACAGCTACTACCAGGCGTCGCTGGTCTTCGAGGTGATCGAGCAGCGGCACGGGTTCCCCGCGATTGTCAGGATGCTGCACGCGTACCGTGACGGGGCGACCGACGAAGAGGCGTTCGAGAGGGCGCTGGAGGTCGACCTGGGGGACTTCGACCGGGAGTTCGAGGACTTCCTGAAGGAGCGGTTCGCGGCGGCGATCGGGTCGGTGGGCGGCGAGTCGGTCGCCGGGACGGACGAGCCTCCGGATCCGACGGCCGTCATCGCCGACCTCATCCCGGACATCGCCACGCTGGAGGCCGCGGTCGCGCGGGACCCCGGCCGTTTCGCGCCCCGCATGGCCCTCGGACAGGCGCTGTTCCGGGCCGGTCGCGGCACCGAGGCCGCGCCGCACTTCGAAGCGGCGATCGAGCTCTTCCCCCAGTACGGCGGCCCCGGCGGCGCGCACTGGTTCCTGGGCCGCATACGCGAAGAGCAAGGCGACACTGCGGCGGCCGTCACGCACTACCGCGCCATCGTCGCCCTCAACGAGAGTCACTACGAGGCGCGCGTGGCACTGGCGGCGCTGCTGGGCGGCGGCGGGGACGGCGATGGGGCCACCGAGGTGCTGCGCCAACTCGCCTACATCCACCCGTACGAGATCGCCGACCACGAGCACCTGGCCGCGCTCATGGAGGAACTGGGCGACATCGACGGCGCGATCGCGGAACGGCGCGCGGTCCTCGCCCTGCGTCCCGTCGACCGCGCGGTGGCCCACTACCAGATCGCCCGTCTCCTTCACCTCAAGGGCGATCACGCAGCCGCCCGCAGCGCGGTTCTCGCGGCGCTGGAAATCGCCCCGAACTACGAAGAGGCGCTCGACCTGTTGCTGGAGCTGCGGCGCGGGGGGCCGGACTCGTGAACTCGCCTCGGGCGGATCGGCCCTTGAAGCGGCTGGCTGCGGCCGCCCGGGGTCTGCGGGTCGGCCTCGCCGGGTTGGCCGCCGGCACGCTACTGCTTGCAGTCTCCGGCCCCGAATCCCCGACCACTCGAACGGCCCGGCCGATCCCGGTGGGCTTGTCGGAGCCCTCGTCCCAACCCACCCCCACGCCGTCACCCGCCCATGCAGCGATCCCCGCTGGAACGGAGGGATCCCCAGCGGCCATCCTCCGAGGAACCGCACCCGGAGTCCCCCTTGCAACCCTCCAGGAGTTCCCCGGAGTCCCCTACAACGGTGCCTACACCTTCGTTCGGATCCGCTTCAACGCGGGACGGCGGGACTTCAGTGGCGGTTTCGGCCGAGGCCGCAACCCCGGGTGGGCCCACGACTATCCCGACGCCGACGAGAACTTCATCAAGATCCTCCAGGAAGTGACGCTGCTGGGGCCCAACACCGACGGCACCAACGTGATCAACGCCGACGACCCCGAGCTCCACAACTACCCGATCGCGTACGTGTCGGAGCCGGGCGGATGGGCGCCCACCCGGGCCGAACTGGACAACGTCGCCGCCTACCTCGGCAAGGGCGGATTCCTGATCCTCGACGATTTCCGCGGAATGCGCGAATGGAGCAACGTGGAGGCGATCTTCAACGTCGTCCTCCCCGGCCACAGTTTCCGTATCCTCGAACTGGAGGAGCCCATCTTCAATTCCTTCTTCCAGATCGAGACCCTGGACCTGCCCCCGCCGACCTTCCAGCAGTACCGGCCCATCTTCCTGGGAATCCACGAGAACAACGATCCGGAAGGGCGCCTGATGGTCATCGCCAACTTCAACAACGACATCGGCGACTACTGGGAGTATTCGGACCTGGGCTACTATCCGATCGACCTGTCAAACGAAGCCTACAAGTTCGGTGTCAACTATGTGATCTATGCGATGAACAGGTAGGGGCGGTCCCCGCGCGCTTCTCCTGGCCGATTACGTTGAGATAGTGACCTCCCTGGTGGCATGGTGGGGCGAACCGGGAACCTTCGGAATCCATCCCCGGTTGGCCATCCCCGAGCGACCGATTTCGCCTCATCCCGACCCGGGCACCAGCCGCCGCCCGACCACGTAGTCGATGTCCATCTCGTCCCTCCACACACCCCATACATGTGTCTCGGTCGCGTCCATCACCCGGAACCACCCGGG
>JAPPNO010000008.1 GCA_028873845.1 Gemmatimonadota bacterium
AATTTAACTCATTCACAAAGGCTCCGCGGAACGGACTTTATCCACGGCCTGCTACACCCGCAGCCGGTATCCGTACCGGTGGACCGTCAGGATGTGACGGGGCTCGCCCGGACGCTCTTCGAGCTTGCGCCGAAGCTCCGCGATGTGCGTGTCCACGGTGCGGCTGAGGACCGCCGCCGGATCGCCCCACACTTCCGTCATCAGATCCACCCGGGTCGCGGCCGCCCCACGCCGCCGCACCAGCGCGACCAGAAGGTCGAACTCCTTCGGCGTGAGTCGCACTTCCCGGCCGTCACGCAGCACGCACCGGTGCTCGAGACGAATCTCAATGCTCCCGAAGGTCTCCACCTGAACCGCCTGCCCGGTCGTTCCCGATCTTCTGAGAATCGCGGACACGCGCGCGAGGAGTTCCAGGACGCCGAAGGGCTTGGTCACGTAATCGTCGGCCCCGAGCCGAAAACCCATCACCTTGTCCACTTCCTCGCCCCTGGCCGAGAGGATCAGCACGGGAATCTCGAACCCCCTCTCCCGAAGGGCACGGAGCACCTCGTAGCCGGTCATCTTCGGCAGCATCAGATCCAGGATCACAAGGTCGGGCCTCCAGGACACCGCTGACTCCAAACCGCGGGAACCGTCTTCCGCGACCGCGACCTCGTGACCGTCGATCTCGAGGTTGTTGCGGAGCCCGTACGCCAGCCGGGCGCTGTCCTCGACTACGAGAATCCGGGCCACCTCAGGCCTCGCGCGATCCGGCGGCCAGTGGCAGCTCGATGACGAAACGGGCGCCCGTGTCTTGGGCTCTCCCGGCCGCCTCGACCCGCACGGTCCCCCCCTGGGCCTCGATCGCCTCGCGGACGACCGCCAGGCCGATGCCGGAGCCGGTGGTCGCCGAAGCACGGTCGCGGTCCAGCCGAACGTAGGCGTCCCAGACCCGGTCCCGCTGACCGGAGGGGATTCCCGGTCCCTCGTCCTCCACCCAGATCGTCGCGCGGGGATTCCCGGCCCCCTCGGCACGCCGCACGCCGATCTCGACGACCTGCCCGGCCGGGCCGTACTTGACGGCGTTGTCCAGCACGTTGAGCACGGCCTGGCGGGTCGCGCGCACATCCGTCACGACGGTGACGCCCGCCTCGATGCGTCGCTCGATCGTAGCGCCGGCGGCACGCGCAAGGGGGTCGAAGCTCTCGGCGACACTCTCGACCAGGGCGCTCAGGTCCGCCGTGACGAGGTTCAGGTCGACGGCGTCCCGCGCGCCCCGTGAGAAGAGCAGGACGTTGTCGACCTGGTGGGTGAGCCGTTTCGCCTCGTCCACGATGATCGCCGCCGCACGCGTCCGCTCCTCATCATTCCTGACCCGTTCCAACAGAAGCGTCTCGCCGAACATCCGGATCTGAGCCAGGGGCGTGCGCATCTGGTGAGATACGCTGGACACGAAATCCTCGCGCAGCGCCGCCAGTTCCGCTTCCCGGCGCATTTGCCACACCGCCGTGAGGAGAAGACCGGAAGTCAGGGCAAGAAGGGCAACGACGTAGGGCATGCGCGACCGCGGGACGCCTCCACTCACCAGTTGGCCGACGGCCTCCTCCCGCACGCCCAGCTCCAGAACCATCCCGCCGAGACTCTCGTCCAGGTCGTGCCGCACCGCGGGTCCGGAATACGGATCGGGGGACGACTCGTAGATGACGTTCCCGTACGGATCAAGGACGCGGGCGACGAAGATGTCCTCGTTCGGCCACCCGCCGGTGAAGGCCTCCGGCAGGAGAGCCTCCTCGCGGAATGCACGTTCGAACGCGGGTTCGAACGCGGCCGGCGACAGGATCATGCCCTCCAGCCCGTAGTCTCCTCTCCCCCTGTACGAGCGCCGGTACACGACGACGTTCTTCCCGGCCGAATCGAAAGCCGCGCGCGCACGATGGTCGTTCCGGTCCGAAGGGCGCTGTGCCCGTGCCTCCCGCAACGCCCAGGCCGTCAGGGTGGAGTCGGCCTCGCCGGCCACCGAGATCTCGCCTCCGCGAGGGTCGGTTCGGAAGAAGAGCGACGCCTGGTCCATGGAGCTCCATCGCCCCGACCTGGCAGCCTCGCGCAGACGGTCAAGGGTCAGCGGACGAGTGCCACGCCGCCCCAGGCTCCATTCGATGATGTCGAGGCCCTCCTCCAACAGCCCGAAACTCACCTCGCCGCGCGCCTCTACGGCGAAGTTCGAGGCGGCGAACAGCGTCTGGTCCCGAACGTTTTCCTCGGCGAGTCGAACACTCGAACGACTGGCGTCCCAGGCCTCGTAGCCGAGAACGGCGGTCAAGGCGCCCGTGGCGCCGAGGAGCGCGAGCGTGAGCGTCCGGCGCGGACGAGCGATCATGCGTCTTCTGGCCATGCACTGAAGGTATTGGCCCGGCCCGCGTCCGTACCATCCTGGCAAGTTGCGATGCCGCAGGGAGGGGGCGTCCGCCCATTAACGCGCCAGCCAAGCGCTGAAGCGTTCGTTCAGCTCGTCCTGGTTGTCCGCCCACCACTGCCAGTCGTACCGAAGCGCGCGCCTGGCGTTGTCGGGGCTGGCCGGCATGTGCGGTGCCATCTCCACGCCGGCCGTAACGTGGGTCGTGACCAGCAGCGCTCCGGACCTGCGGGCGGGGGAATAGGAGATCCGGCGGCCGATCCGCGCCTGCGACTCGGCGCTGGTGGCGAACGCCAGGTAGCGCATCGCCTCTTCCATCCGCGGTGTTCCGGCAACGATCCCGACCACGCCCATGTCGAGCAGCTGCCCGTCCCACACGATCACGAACGGCTGGTCCTCCAGTACCTGCGCGTTGAAGATGCGCCCGTTGTACGCCGTGCTCATGACGACCTGGCCGTCGGCCAGCATCTGCGGCGGCTGCGCGCCCGCCTCCCACCAGATCACCTGGTCCTTGATCGCGTCGAGCTTGCGGAAGGCCCGGTCGAGGCCCTCGGGCGTGTCCAGGGTCGCGTAGACCCGGTCCAGCGGCACCCCGTCGGCGATCAGCGCGAATTCCAGGTTCGCCTGCGGAAGGCGGCGCATGCCGCGCAGCCCCGGGAACTTCTCCAGGTCGAAAAAGTCCGCCATCGTCGCGGGCTTTTCGCCGGGGATGTTGTCCGCGTTGTACGCGTACACCGTGGACGCGAAGACCTGGCCGACCGCGCACTCCGTCCGCCCCTCCTCGACGAAGTCCTCCTCGGCGGGCGTGCCGTCCGGGCCCGGCGGAAGTGAGGCGATCTCTATCGGCTCCAGCAGCCCTTCGTCGCAGCCCCGCACCGCATCGGCGATCTCGAGGTCCACCACATCCCAGTGTATGTTGCCGACCTGCACCTGGGCCCGGATCTGGGCCAGTCCGCCGTTGTAGTCCTCGACGTTCACCCGTATCCCGGTAGCCTCCATGAAGGGGATGTTGACGCCCTCGTGCACGGCACGCCCGAAGGAGCCGCCCCAGGATACGGCCGTGATCGACTGGGCCCACCCCGTTTGGAACGGGGCGCCTGCGGCGACGGCCAGCAGAACCAGGGCGGTTGTCAGGACAGGTCGCGGCTCGATACCTCGCCATGTGAGGTTCATGTACTCGCCTTCCTCTCTCTTCGGAAGTGCAATCGGTCTCGGTCTCGCCGACGAGCAGTTTACAGGATGGATACCATAGTTGACAGCACCTCCTTCAGCCCACTCAACTCGGGCCCGATCACGATCGAGTGACGGGGCCGGTCCATGACCCGCGCGATCCCCGGGGGAACCGGCAGCGCCTCGCCGGTCAGCGGCTCAACGGTCTCCGCGAACTTGGCCGGATGGGCGGTCGCGAGAACGACGCCGCGGGCGCCGGGCCGCTGCCGCAGCTCGTTGCGCAACCCCAACAGCCCCACCGCCGTGTGCGGGTCGATCGCCACGCCGCGCCGGTGCCACAGGTCGCGGATGCAGTCGCGCGTCTCCCCGTCGCTCCACGAGGAGCCGGTCAGCACCGAGCGGAGGCGGCGGTCCCCTTCGCACTCCCCGAACATGTGCACGATCCGCCGGAAATTGCTCGGATCCCCCACGTCCATCGCACTCGATATCGTCTCCACCGACGCGCGCGGATGGAAGCCGCGCCCCGCAAGGTACGCCGGCACGACGTCGTTCTCGTTGGTCGCGGCGACGAAGCGAGCGAGGGACATTCCGAGCGAGCGACGCGCGATGAGCCCGGCCGTGAGGTTGCCGAAGTTTCCCGAAGGGACCGAGAAGACCAGCGTGGAATCCGCGGCCGCCGGCGCCAGCTCGGTCCACGCGTGCAGGTAGTAGAAGGTCTGGGGGAGGAGGCGGCCGATGTTGATCGAGTTGGCGGAGGTGAGCGCGTGGCGGGCGGTGAGGGCGGGATCGGCGAAGGCCTGGCGCACGAGGCGCTGGCAGTCGTCGAAGGTGCCGCGCACGGCGACGGCGGTGACGTTGCCGCCCAGGGTGGTGAACTGGGCTTCCTGCCGGGGGCTGACCTTGCCGAGGGGGTAGAGGACGGCGACGCGGATGCCGGGGAGGTTGTGAAAGGCGTGAGCGACGGCGCCGCCGGTGTCGCCGGAGGTGGCGGCGAGGATGGTGAGGGGGGGATCGCCGGGGTCGTAAAGGGCGGCCATCATGCGGGCCATGAAGCGGGCGCCCACGTCCTTGAAGGCGTGGGTGGGGCCGTGGAAGAGTTCGAGGAGGTGGATGTTTGGCTCGATCTCGCGCAGGGGGATGGGGAAATCGAGGGCTTCGAGGATGGCCGTACGGAGAGTGGTGGGTGCGATTTCGTCGCCGAGGAGGTGGCGCGCGGCGATGAAGGAGCGTTCGGGGAAGGTGAGGTTGGGGAGGGTCGTACGGTCCGAGGTGGGGAGGGGTGGGAGGGAGGCCGGGACGAAGAGGCCGCCGTCGGGGGCCTGGCCGAGGAAGAGGGCCTGTTTGAAGGTCCAGGTGTCGGCGTCGGAGCCGCCGCGGGTGCTGATCAGTTGCATGGGGATTCAGGGGGTGGAAGCGGCCACGGCATTCCGGGCGCCGCCGCCGCCGGCCACGGTCACTCCATCTCCAGGATCCGCGCGCCGGCCGCGTTTGTGCCGGAAATCACGATGTCCGACTCCACGCCAGCCTCAAGCATGAAGGCCTCGGCCATGGCGGCCGCCGCCGCTTCCGCCGCGAGCTGTCCCCGGCAGAGGGCGAACACCGACGGCCCCGAGCCCGAGAGCCCGGCCGCGACGGCTCCCGCCTCCAGCGCGGCCGCCTTGACCCGGTGGAAACCGGGGACTAGACCGGCCCGGGCCGGTTCGGCCACCGCATCACGCACGCACCGCGCGATCAAGTCCCAGTCCTTCCTGAAGAACGCGGCGACGAGGCCCGCGGCATTGCCCCACTGGAGGATGCCCGCGCCGAGGGGAATGGTGTCGCCCAGAATCGTCCTGGCGCCGAGCGTCTCCACTTCCAGCGCCGGATGGGCCACCGCGACGACCATCTCCTCCGGCGTCGGCAGCTGCACCATGCGCGGGGGCCGGCCCTGCAGCACCAGCACGAACCCCCCGGCCAGCGAGGGGGCCGCGTTGTCGGCGTGGTCGGCGCCCGAACCCTTGCTTTCGCCGATCAGGGCGCACTCCAGCAGGGCAGTGCGGTCGAGTGCGCCGTCCAGCAGCGCGTCGGCCGCGACCGCGCCCGCGACCGCGCTGGCCGCGCTGCCGCCCAGCCCCGACGCGAGCGGGATCCCCTTGTGCACCTCGATCGCGACCCCCGCGCCGGCGCCCAGCCGGTCGAGTACGCCCTGCACCGCCAGCGCCGCGGCGTTGCGCAGGGGGTCGGTCGGCACGCGCCCGCCGTCCCCGGTCACCGTGAGCGAGACGATGCCGCTGCCTGGCGCGGCGCGCACCACCACCTCGTCGCCGGGACGCTCCAGCGCGAGGCCGAAGATGTCGAAGCCGGGCCCCAGGTTCGACACCGACGCTGGCGCGAAGACGCGGACGGACCGCGCGGATCCGGGGGGTCGGCCGGACGAAGAAGCCACTCGTCCCATTCAGCGATCCGCCCGCCCTTCGGGGTCGCCCGCCGGCCGCTCCCTTCGCCGCGCCCGCCGCCGGCGAAACGGCATCGCCAGCATGCCCGGCAGCGTCGCCCAGTCCCGCCTCTCCGTCTCCTCCAGCCCCAGCGTGAGCGCCCGGGGATCGGCGACCAGCCGGAAGCTGCCGAAGACCCGGTCCCAGAAGGAGAAGACGCTCGAGTAGTTGGAATCGGTCTCGGGCTGGTAGTCGGAGTGGTGCACCCAGTGCATCCAGGGGGTGACGATCAGCCAGCGGAGCCACCGGTCGGCACGCGCGGGGACTCCCACGTTGCCATGGTGGAAGAGGATGACCGGGAGCAGCACGGCTTCGTACAGCAGCACCTGGGCCACCGTCATCCCCAGCAGCGGCAGCACGGCGAGGCGCGCGCATGACGAGAGCACGATCTCGCCGGTGTGGAAGCGGAGGCCCGAGCTGGCGCTCAGTTCGCGGTCGGCGTGGTGGACGGCGTGGAAGCGCCAGAGGAAGGGGACCTTGTGGTTGAGCCGGTGCCACAGGTACTGCCACATGTCGAAGAGGACGAAGGCGAGCGCGAAGGCCCAGACGCCCCCGATGCCCAGCCAGTGGAGGACGCCGAAGGAGTTCGCACGGGCCCATTCGGTGGCGACCAGGGTGGCGCCGGCGAATACCAGCGCGACGACGAGCGCGTTGGCCACGCCCAGCACCACGTTCGGCGCGTCGTGCCGCACCCGTCGTTCGCGGCCCTCGAACATGGGGATCAGCCCCTCGAGGAGCCACATGACCGCCACGGCCGCGGCGGCCATGACGGGCTTGAGGGCGAAGACCGACTCGGTCATCTATACCGCGGACCGGCCCGCCCGCTCAACGAAGAAGATTGCCCTCGGCCACGGCCCTCAGGACGTCGATGGCGGTGACGATCCCGACCAGCCGCCCGTTCTCCACCACGACGGCGCGCTGGATCCGGCCCCGGGCCAGGTAGTCGGCCAGGTTCTGAACGGGCATGTCCGGGGTCACCGAGTAGGACACCGATGTCATGATTTCCGCGACCGTCGTCGTGTCGAAACGACCCTGGGGCTCGGCGTCGAGCAGACCGTGAGCCGAAAACGCCGACTCCTCGGGCAGAAAGTAGCCGAACGGGTCGTGATCACCGGCGTCGGCGTCGCCATCGGGGTCTCCGTCGAGGTCGGCGCGGTCCCTGGACTCGAAGCGATGGCTGGCTCCCACGAAGTGGACGTCCTGTCCGCGGGCTGCGAGACGCACGAGATCGGTCTGCGAGACCACACCCGCCAGCTCCCCGTCGCCGTCGGTCACCGGAACCCCGCTGATGTCCTCGTCGGCGAGCTTGCGGGCGAGCTGCCGGGCATTCATGTCGGACGGCACCGTCACGATGTCCGTCTGCATGATGTCGCGGACGACGACCATCGCTTCCTCCTGTGCGTACATGTTGATGGGCGCGGCCGGGCAGCCGCTCGAACACGGAAGATGTGGCCGCTGCCGTTCGCGGTCCAGCGACGATGCGCGAAAAACCCTATCCCCTGCTCGGCCGCATGATCATCAGGGCGTGCGCGGTCGGAGTCTGCTGAGAACCGTGGTGACGAAGGCATGAGGGATGGGAATGACCCAATAGGCACCTTCATCGGGCAGCCCGATTGACTGCCCCAGAAAGAAGAGCCCGATACCCAGGCCAAATCCTACTGCCGAACCGAGCGTGGCCTGGGCGAACGACCCTCCTGCGATCCTTGCCACCGTCGCGGGCACCAGGACCGGGATGGCAGCGCCCGCCACCAACAGGGCGATGGATCCTTCGTAGGCGGCGCCATACAACAGTATCGCGCTCGCGAGATCGGACAGGGCGGCGGCGCCGAGCGTCGGCCAGAACACCCAGTGGAAGGAAGGACCCTGGGCGGAGTCCCGCGCCTGCCGGTCATCGGCATGGGGAACGGGGACTCCGGACGGCTGGAGGATCGCGAGACCCCCGGCTCCCGTCCTGGCGTGGAACGGACTCCGAAGCGCTTCAGCCATCGCGGCGCCGAGGGTACCCGGTCCCCTGGTGGGCGTCGCCGACTGCGCGGCGGTGCCGCCCGGAAGCGCCACGCAGGTGGCCAACAGGAACCCCGGCAGCAGGCCGTGTGCGGGCTTCGGTTTCGGGATCATTGCTCAACTCCTCCTGGTACGGCACTGTTGTCGCCACCGTCCCGGCGGAACACCGGTGACACCAGCCGGCGAACGGTGGCACGAACGTCGAATGTCAACTCCATGGACGGGAGGAACCCCTTGGCACTTCAACAGCGCCGGGAGCCCGGCGGATCCGCGCCGCCTCCGGAATCCCGGTCTCCGGATAGCCACCCCTACGTCGAGGCGGACGGTGAGTTTCCCGGGTTCCCGACCGTCTCCGTGATCCTCATGGCCGTCTTCCTGGTGGGCGGCAGCGTCGGGCTCCTGGTGGACTGGCCGGCGGGTCCGGCCAACCTGGACTGGGGAGTATGGGTCGTCCTGTATGGGGGATATGGGTTTGTGATCTCGGCCGCCCTCTTCCACGCCCGCACGGGGCGATGACGAGGGGCGTCTGAATGGCGGAATCGGCCCTCTACACCGTCATCCTCGTCGTCTATTTCGGTGGCTTGATGGGGCTGGGATTCTGGTTCAACCGGCGCAACCGCTCCCGCCAGGAGTTCTTCCTTGCCCGGGGAGACCTCGGCCCGGCCACGCTGGGATTCTCCTACTCGGCCACCCAGATGAGCGGCAGTTCGTACATGGGTGCGGTCGGCACGGAGCGCGAGCTCGGGTACAACTTCGCGCCCGCCGGGGTGTCCTCGGCGGCGGCCGCCTGGTTCACCTACGTCCTGCTGGGCGAACGCCTGCGCCGCCTGGCGTCACGGGTCCGCTGCACGACGATCGTGGACGTCTTCGAGGCGCGCTACCGGGGCAGGGCGGTGAGCATGACCGCCACCCTGCTCATGCTCCTGGCCTTCATCCCGCTGATCGCGGCCCAGCTCAAGGCGGCGGGCAACCTCTTCGAGGTGCTGCTGGGGATGCCGTACCTGCTCGGGCTGGTCGTTTTCGGGGGGATCGTGATCCTGTACACGGTGATCGGGGGGATGCACGCGGTCGCGTGGACCGACCTGATCCAGGGTTCGATCATGATCGTGGGATTCGCGGTGCTCGCCCCGGTGGCGGTATCGGCGGCGGGCGGGTTCGCCGAGATGCACCAGCGCTACGCCGAGTTCAACCCCGGCGGGATCTCCTTCCTGGGCGAGATGCCGGCGCTCTGGGTGGTGTCGTCGTTCCTGGTGTGGGGGTTCTTCCAGATCGGCGGGGCGCCCGCGGCCGTGACCCGCTTCCTGATCCCGAAGGACCGGGGGACGCTGCGCAAGGCGCTCGTCATCTCAATCGCGTTTTCGTCCTTCATCTACATCGGCTCGACCCTGATCGCGATCGCGTCGGGGGTGCTGCTCCCCGACCTCGAACAGACCGACCTGGCGCTCCCCACCCTGGTGCAGCTGCTCATGCATCCGCTCTTCGGGGGGATACTGGTCGCGGCGGTGCTGGGCGCCACCATGTCGACGATCGACTCGGTCCTGCTGCTGGCGAGCTCGCTGGTAGTGGAGAACCTGTACGTGCCGATGGCGCGGCGCGAAGTGTCGCAGCGGCGGGGGGTGAGGCTGGCGCGCTGGACGACGCTGGGGATCGGGTTGCTCGCGCTGGTGGTCGCGGTGGATCCGCCGGCGACGATCCTCTTCATCGTGACGATGTCGTTCAGCCTGATGGCGTCGGCGTTCACCTTTCCGCTGCTGCTGGGTATGTGGTGGCCGGGGGCGACCCGGGCCGGGGGGCTGGCGGGGATGGTGGGGGGCGCGGCGACGTGCGTGGTGTGGTACGGGCTGGGCTACATGGAGCACGGGAGCTTCGACAACTGGATCGCGGGGCTGTGGCCGGCGCTCGTGGGGCCGGGGGTGTCGCTGGTGCTGCTGGTGGGGGTGAGTCTGGTGACGAGGGGGCCGCCGCGTGAGGTGGTGGAGGTGTTCTTTGGGGAGGGGGAGGCGACTCCAGACGGGGTGCCGGCAGCCCGCGGCTAGTTGCCGAGGTCGGGGAAGGCAAACGTCACCAGGGCGGTAACTGCGGCGTCGATCGCGGGAACAATGAACACCTGTCCGCTTTCCGGGTCGATCGCGCGCAAGCTCATCCAGGCCGCCATGGTGCCGAGCGCCGACCCCACGAAACCGGGTAGCATGCGATCCGTAATCCCGCCAGCGGTCAGAGCCGGAACGACAACGGGAACGGTGACCCCGAGTGCCAGGTTGATTGTCTCGTCGTCGATGCAACCGCCGCCTCCGCCGTAGGCCCAGCAAAGGGCGGCCCACAAGCCCACGAGATCCGCCAGGTAGGTCATTGCCAGGGTAGGCACGAAGACCCTGGCGAAGGATGGGGTGCTGTCGTCGGTGGGCGATTCGGGAATCTCCTGGGGCCGATAGGCTTCACGGTGTCCGAGCAGGTGAAGAGACACCGTGGCTCTGGCACCGGTCTGGCGGTGGAAGGGACTCCCGCGCGCCTCTTCGATGGCAGCGCCGAGGGCTCTGACGTGGTGGTGTCGAAGCAAGCTCTGGGCGGCGACCGTGCGTGACGGTATCACGCACAGAAGGACTGCGGTGCCTGACAGGAGGGGTAGGGCGGAGCGGAAGGTCACGGTTGGTCTGCGGGTCTCACGCCGGCTTGATGATGTGTCATCGTCCTCATAGGCCTACGGACGCTCATTCCTGGCCGGTTTCACCTTGTTCCACCCCTGCTCCGGATCGTCCGTCCTCTCACGCCATCGCTCAACTCCGTCCAACCTGCCCTCTTGACCGTCCTGGATCAGGCCGACCGCACGCGGGGGATTTTGTCCACGGGCCGCCTGCCCTATCCTATCCGTCATGGCCACCCAAGCTGAACCCCGCCGCCACCTCGGCCTTCTCGGCGCGACCGGCATCGGCGTAGGCGCGATCGTCGGCGGCGGCTTCCTCGCGCTTGCCGGGATCGGCTTCCAGGCCACCGGGCCGAGCACGATCCTCGCCTTCGCGCTCAACGGCGGCATCGCACTCTTGACGGTGTTCTCGTTCGCGGAACTGGCCGCCCGGTTCCCGCGTTCAGGGGGCACGTATGCGTACGCGCGCAGGGTGCTCACCGTGGAGGCGGCCTTCGCGGTGGGTTGGGTGGTGTGGTTTGCGTCGGCGGTGGCGGCCGTGCTCTACGCGATGGGGTTCGCGGTCTTCTTCGTGCCCTTCCTGGAGCAGATGCTGCGCCTGGCGGGCAACGAGCCTCCGGCATGGCTGGGTGATCGTCTTGCCCTGGTCGCGTATGCACTCAGCGCGGTGGCCTTCTACGCGTGGCGCCTGACCCGTTTCGCGGTTGGAGGGCGCCAGTGGGAGACGATGGGGAAGGTGGTGGTGCTGGTCGTGCTGATCCTGGCCGGGTTCTTTGCGCTGGCCGCCGAGGCGCCCGCCCCCGGAGACCTGGCCGCGCGCTTCCGGCCGTTCTTCAGCGATGGCTTCACGGGGCTGCTCCAGGCCATGGGCTACACCTTCATCGCCCTGCAGGGATTCGACCTGATCACCGCGGTGGCGGGGGAGGTGCGCGAGGCCGAACGGAACGTCCCGAGGGCGATGTTCCTCTCGCTGGGCACCGCGCTGGTGATCTTCCTGCCGCTGCTTTTCCTGATCGTGGCGGTGGGCGTCCCGGGCGGGTCCGTGACCGAGTTGGCAGCGGAAGACCCCGAGATCCTGGTGGCGGCGGCAGCGCGCAACTTCATGGGTTCGTGGGGATACTGGCTCGTCGTGGCGGCCGGCCTTCTCTCCATGCTCTCGGCGCTCCAGGTCAACCTTATCGCGGCGTCGCGCTTCGCCCAGGCCATGGCGACCGACCGCACCCTGCCGCAGAGGTACGCGCGCCTCACCTCGGCGACCGGGACGCCCACCGCCGCGGTGCGCCTCACTGCCGTGGTCGCCGCGTTCCTGCTGGTCGCGGTCCCCAACGTGGCGGCTGCGGGAGCGGCTTCCAGCCTCGTGTTCCTAGGGAGCTTCGCGCTGACCCACACGATTGCATATCTCGCGCGCAGGCGCGCGGGGCGGCCGCCGGGCTTCCATATCCCCTGGTTTCCGGCGATTCCGCTCGCGGGCGGCTCGGCGTGCATGCTGATCGGCCTCTACCAGGCGGTGGCGGTGCCGTCGGCGGGGGTGCTGGCGGCGCTGTGGCTCAGCGGCGGCGCCATCCTCTACGCGCTGTACCTGGGACCGCGGGCGCGGGTGGTGGACGCGTCCTCGGAGGCGCGGGATCCACAGCTCATCAAGTTGCGCGGACGCCGCCCCGTCGTGCTGACGCCCATCGCCAACCCGGCCAGCGCCCCGACGATGGTGGCGATGGCCAAGGCGCTCGCGCCTCCCGATGTGGGCCGCGTGCAGCTGCTCTCGGTGGTGGAATGGCAGGAGGAATCCGGAGAGCATGTGCTCCCGCGCGGGATTCGGGACGCGCAGGCGGTCCTCGGGGGTGCGCTCAGTACGGCGGTGGACGTCGATCTCAGGCCCGAGGCGACGATCACCCTGCACAAGGATCCCTGGAGCGAGATCGCCAGGGTGGCCGAGGCGGTCCGGTGCGAGAAGCTGCTTCTGGGCGTCGGTGAGCTCGACGATTCACTGATGACCGGGCCGCTCGCACGGGTGATCGGCGCCGTGGACGCCGACGTGGTCATCCTGCGTGCGCCCCCCGACTGGCGGCCGGAACAGGCGCACAGGATTCTGGCGCCGTCGCGGGGAGGGCGCGACCAGAGCCCGGTGCGGGCACGGCTGCTGGGAAGTCTGGTGCGGACGGCGCCCCGTGACGTGGCCTTTCTGGGGGTGCTTTCACCATCGATGGGTGGGGGCGCGCATCGCAGGGCGCTCAAGGATCTGGAACGGCTGGCTTGGGACGAGGTGGGCGACCAGGCGCACGCCGAACTGGCGGTGAGCGAGGACGTGGTGGCTCAGGTGGCGCGTCGGGCGGGGGATTGCGACCTGCTGATCCTCGGCTTCCACCGCAGGCGCCGCCGGCGAGCAGTCTTCAGCAACCTGATGCTCGAGATCGCGCGGGCGACGACGTGCCCGCTGGTTATGATCAGCCACCGCTACAGCTCGTCGGTGATGGCGAATCCGTCGCTGCTCGCGGACGTGGAGGCGTCGGGGGAGTAGCGGGGTGTCGGTACGGGCAGAAGGTGCCTTGCCGGTCACCCCAACGGGCTTGCCCAAGGAGGGCCGCTGGCCGGGAAGCCCTGTCGGAGCCGAGGAAGAGCGGCAATCTCCCGCCTTCTGTCGCTGATTCAGCGCAGCAGCCTCCGGTAGGCCTCGATCGCGGTGTCCACTCGCGTCAGGAAGTGGTCGCGGTCCGCCGTCGTCGTCCACTGATCCCGTATCGCCACCCGCGTACGAAACGCCTCCGCCGCCGCCAGCAGGAAGCGAACATCCTCCTCGGAACGGTACTCGCGCCCGCCCGCGACGATCCACACCGGACTGGTCTGGGCGAAGGCGTAGCTGTCGGCGACCAGCGTGTGACGGGGTCCCAGCGCCCTCGCCGCGATCCAGCCGCCGTCGTCGGTGCGCACCCGGGTCTCGACCCGAAACCGTTCGCCCCTGTCCGTAGCGTCGAAAGCCTCCACAACCGTTCCATTGACCACGATCTCGACGGTGTTCAAGGGGGTGATGGAGGCCGCCTCCACCACCACCAGCCGCTCCCCCCCGCCCCCTTCCGGCACGCGGATCTCGCCGCCGGGCGCCACCCCGTCGACCGTGAGGAAGAGCAGGGGACCGTTCGTCGCGAAGGTGCGCCGCTCGCGCACGGCCTCGAGCCAGGCGTCCACGCCGAGAGGGTCCTCCAGCCGCGCATACGTCCGGCTCGCCCCCGGCCCCGGATCGCGCCACACGTCGGAGAAGTTGTCCGTGCCACCGGTCGCGGCCAGGCGGAATCCGGCGTTCAGGAGCCGGTAGTAGATCTCGGCGTTGTCCAGCTCGTCGTACCAGAAGCAGATGACGTCGTAGAAGTCGCCCGCGCCGAGGGCGGCGTCGATTGGGATCTCCGAGACGCTCACGTTCTCGGGCGTGTCGACGGGCCCGTGGAACGGGTGCATGAAGCCGCCCGTGCCGCCCATTTCGCGCGCGGCGTCGAGGTAGTCGGCGTTGAGGCGGTCGGCGGCGAACGGGGTGTTGGCCGCGCCGCCGATCAGCGGGGTGATGAACCGGTCGATGCCCGCGAGTCCGACGTGGCCGAAATAACCGCGGAACTCCTGCGCGTACTGCAGGATGTGCTCGCCGGTGGAGAGGGGGTGGGGGCGGCCGGTCAGGTCGTCCCAGCGTCCCATGAGACGGGTTCCGTCCATGTGGATCAGCGCGATCGCGACGCGCAGGTCTTCGCTGGCGATGTCGTTGAAGAAGTCCTCGTGGGTGAGGCCGTAGCGGCCCTGGTGTAAGTCGTGGACGTGGGTGTCGCCGGAGTACCAGCCGAGTTCGCGGGGGTCGATGAGGCGGTCGAGTCGCAGCGACAGCTCCGGGTTGTCGCCGGTCGTGACCTCGACGGCGTGGTGGATGGGGCGGTACTCGAGCCCCTTGCGGACCTGGATCGACACCGGGCCGGCGGGGACCTCGACCTCGAATGTGCCGGTGGTGCGGAAGTAGTGTGTCTCGGTGGGGGTGAGGACGCGGTGAAACCCGTCGCGCGGGGCGTAGCCGCGGCCGTCGGGGCCGTATACGGTGACGCGGGCGGGGGTGGGGTTGCCGGTCTCGTCCACTACCGTCGCCCGCAGGCGCCCGACCGGGTCGAGGTGCGCGCGGTCGCTCAGGTCCAGCGTTTGCCAGGAACTCCGGGCACCCCCCGAAACCGCCATCACATGCAGCTCGGTGGATCGGTTTTCATTGGAGACGAAGGCGATGCGGCCGCCATCGGGGCTCACGCGCGGGGTGAGTTCATGGCTGGTGCCGCCGGTCAGCCGCAGCGGATTGCCCCCATCGGCGCCGATCAGCACCAGATCGTTCGAGCCGGCCTCGTCCGACACGTACACCAGGGCGCTGCCGTCGGGGAGCCAATCCGGCCGGGCGCGGTATGCGGTCTCCTCGGCGCGCGCAAGCACCGGTTCGCCGCCGCCCTTCCCGAGCCCGTCCCCCGGCGCCGACAACGTCCGCGTCCAGATTCCCCCGCTCCCCGTCACGCCCGGCGCGGGCGCCAGGTAGGCCAGCACCCCCTGCGCGGACACTCGCGGCTGGTACTGGTTGCCCGGTTCCGCGACCACAGGTTCAGTATGCCCGGTTGCCACCTCGACCCGGTGAATGTCCATGCCCGCCCGGCCTGCGGTCGCGAAATGGACCCAGCTCCCCTCCGGACCCCACGCGGGCTGCACGTCCACACCACCGCCCTCCACCAGGAGCGTGACCTCCCCACCGTCCACCTCCAGCACCGCGATGTCCAGGCCGCGACCCGTCTCCACAGTCATCACGATGCGGGACCCGTCGGGGCTCCAGTCCGGCTCGAAGTGGTACCACGGCCCCTGCGTGAGCTGCTCGGCGGTGCCGCCCTCCGCCGGAATGCGCCAGATGTCGCCCGCCATGGCAAAGGCGATCCAGCGTCCGTCGGGCGACCAGGCCGGGCTCATCGGCCCGGTGCTGACCGGCGGCAGCATGTGCAGTTCGCCCCGGATGTTCCCGTTCAGGCTGGCGTAGCGCAGGACGGAGGCGCGTTCGGGCGCCTGGGCGGCGGCCTGCCAGCAGGACAGGGACGAGAGGAGGGCTGCCATGGTCGCAGCAGCCCGTCGGCCGGCGGTCCATCCGGGCCGGGCCACTCCGCTCACCGGTCCGCACCATTCGGCCGGCGTTGCGCGTCCGCTCGATCGGTGTCGGAGGGGCAGGCGCGCTCGTTCACCCGCCGATACTCGTCCACGAACCCGTTCAGGGCCGTGCTGAGGCTCGACAGGACGAAGCTCTTGTCTCCGCTGTGGATGCCGTAACGATGGGCTCTCCAGGTCGTCGCACCACCCCTGAGCTCGGTAAACGGATCATTCACCGACTTCATCAGCTCCACGCGCACGGAAAACGCCCACTGTATGACCCCCACGGAAATGAAGAGCATTGGGGGACCTTCCCGGTCGCGCAGCAACCCGGCGGATTCCAGGCCGTCGAGGACGATCTGCTCCAGTTCGGCCTGTTCCAGATCGTCCGCGTATGACGAGTGCTGCTCCAGCACGACCATGGGGAAGACCGGGCTGCAGCTCGCGAAGAGCTGGAAGCGTTCGGCGTCCTCGTCCCTGGGCCGGTCCTGCGCTGACGCCATGGTCGTGCATATCCCCAGTGCTGCTGTGATAACAGCGACGGTCCGCATCAATGCCTCCCTTATGTATAGCACACTTTCCATTATGGAAACTGTAGATGACATTATTGCCAGCCGATACGGGGGATGCCCCGGGTGAAGAGCACCTGGAGTGCAGGCTCGTCCGATATGGCGGCCGCCCCCCGGCGCGCGGCGAAGTCGGCGTTCGCTCCCCGCAGGATCGCGCGCACCTGCCCGGTGCGGGTGTCGCGCAGGATGGCGAGGGGCCGGTCGGCGGAGTCGTCCAGGGTGAACGACCCCTCCGGTCCCGAGAGAGTGATGCGGGCCGGGTTGCCGGCCCATTCCGGGCTCACGGGGAGGGCGTAGGCGAAGCCCGTGCTGCCGTCGCCGTCCTCCACCCTCGGCATCTCGAAACGGAGCGAAAAGAGCTCGCGGCCGTCCCGGGTGTGTCCGGTGAGCAGGTAGGGGCCTTCGGAGGGGGGCAGTACGGGGGGGATCTCGGCCGCGAGAACCGGCTCGAGGTGCAGGTGGCCGTCGGCGTCCACGCCGCCCCACAGGAGCAGGGATCGGACGGGCCGGGCTGCCGCCTGCGCGGCGTCCGCCGCTTCTCTGACGGCACGGTACCGGAGCGCTTTGGCAAAGTGAAAATCGCTGACCCACCGCTGCGAGCAGTAGGACATGAGGTCCCGCCGCCGCGGCAGCACCAGCTCCCCGTCCCGTGTGTCGTAGCCCCAGGCGCCGATCGAGCCGTCGCCCGACGGATAGTGGGGATCCTGCAGGGCGGCTCCGCCGCAGGGGGCATGCTTCAGGCTCAGGTTGTGTCCGAGTTCGTGCGCCATGGTGGTGGCGTGGAGGACCGAGAAGCTGGACCTGCCTGAAACGTAGGCGGCACCCCGGATACGACTGGTCAGGCGTCCGGTCATCGTGCCCATGTAGTAGCCGCTTCCGCCCTCCAGGACCTGAATGGCGCGGGTCGCCGCGAGGAGGTGCGGCGGGTAGTTGGTGGACACCTCCACCGGGCCGTGAGCCGTGACGGCAAGGCCGGCGATCGGAAGGAGGGCGCGCGCGGCCCACAGAAGCTCGTGGCCGCCGGGGTCGGCGGCCATCGCACCGACCGAGTCGATGACCGCCGAGTCGGGCGCCTGTTTCCACAGGAAGGGGACCAGCGTCAGATCGAACTCGGGCACGTCGTACACGGAGACGGCCATGCGCCCGGACGCCGGAATCCGCTCGGGCAGCCCCAGCGACGGATCCATGGTCCCGGCCGGGTCGACTTCGATGACCATCTCCAGTCCCGGCCTGATCCACCGGGCCGGAATGATCGCATTGGCGGATATCCCCAGATCGCCCTCGTCCACCTCCGTGGGAAGCGTGCCGTCCTTCTCCGGGATGTCCGCGACGTATTCCCTCCTGCCGGGCAGGTGGAACGTCGCCCTGACCCCGGGAATGCGGTCGCCCCCGGAACGCGCGGCCGTTGCGAAGACCCTGAGCAGAGCCTCTTCGCCCGCCACGAGAGGCACCGGGTACGCGCGCGACTGGATCGCCTGCGTCAGGTAGGCCGCCGGTGGTTCGCAGCGGGCGACCCGGCTGTCCACGACGCGCTCGAGCCAGGCCAGGAAGGCGGTTTCGGATGGGGCGCACAGCCCGGTGCCTCCCGCGAGCAGCTTCCTGAGCGGGTCGAGCGATGCCAGGCCGGCCGGCAGTTCTCCGGCAAGCTGCTCGTTGTCGGAGAGGTTGAGCTCCCTGAGACCGACCATGTCTCCCAACGCGGACGGAAGCGAACCGGACAGCCCGTTGTCGTCCAGCTTCAGCCCGGAAACGCGGCTGTCCCGGACGGCGAGGACGCCGTGCCAGTTCCTCACCAGGGCGTCGGTCAACCAGTTGGTCCGCCTGGTCCAGCCGGGACCCCCGGCCGCTTCGAAGAACGCGACCAGGGCCGCCCGGTCCCGGTGCAGGACGGAGATCCTCGCCCCCCCGGCCACGCCGTCGACGGTAGCGCCGATCGTCGCCGTGCCCTCTCGTCCCGCCGTGACCAGGCCGCCGTCGTCCACACCGGCCACGGACGCGGCGCTCGAGGCCCAGGCGAACACCTTGTGCGGGACCCGGTGACCGTTGTCGTCCAGTGCCATCGCATCCAGGCGCAGGGTGTCGCCTCCCACAAGGGTGAGCGTGTCGGGGGACACGACGACCGATCGCACCACCTGCATGACCGTGACCCGCGCCCCGTCCGAAACTTCACCGGCCGTGGCGCTGATCCCGGCCGCGCCGTTGCCGGCCGCGCTGGCGGTGCCGGCCGAATCGACCGTAACCACGGCCGGGTCGTCACTCTCCCACGATACCGACGCCTCCGGCATGGGGCGCCCGATCTGGTCCAGGACCTCGGCGGAGAGCGCGACCTCCTGGCCCAGCGCGGTGAGCAGCACGCTGTCCGGGGTGACCGCCACCGCGGTGGGCACGGGCCTCTCGACGCCTGCCTCCACACCCGACCCGGTCGCGAGTCCCTCGTCGTCCGTGGCTGTTACCGTGACGGTGGCCATTCCCGCCGCCGTCCCGGTCACCGTGATCGAGTCGGCGGACGCCGCAACCGTGACCACGCCGTCATCCGATGACTCGGCCGCGTAGCCGAGCGCGTCCCCGTCCGGGTCGCTGAAGTACGCGGACAGGACGATCACGGCGGTCTCGCCCTCGACCAGTTCCAGCGCCGGGATGGGGTCGGCCACCGGAGGCCGGTTCGGTACCGTGACCGGGAAGCTCTGCTGAACCGAGAGCCCATCGGGGTCGAAGGCGGTCACCGTGACGGTCGCCATTCCCTTGGCCACACCCGATACGGAGGCCGTGTTCCCGGTCACGGCGGCGAGCGCGACCTTCGCGTCCGAGGTCTCGGCCCCGTAGCTCAGCGCGTCCCCGTCCGGGTCGTTGAAGTGGGCGGAAAGGTCCACCGTGGCCGTCTCGCCGGCGGCGACGGTCAGCGCGGGAATCACGGCTGTGGCGGCGGGGGCCTGGTTTGCGGTTTCACAGGCCGGTGCCCACATGGCGGCCAGGAGAAGGGCCGGCATTCTCACCAGCGCGGCTGACGGACTCTTCTCTGGCACGATCATCCGGTATCGGGTGGAGGTGGCGACGGGTCGGGCAAGACTACGCGCGGCGGCCGCGGGGGAGCAAGGGTCGGGTGGTGGACGACTGGACAGTCTCTCGGCTACGCGCGGCGCCCGCTGGGGAGCAAGGGTCGGGACGGTCGCCGGGAAGATGGTGGCAAGTGAGGTGGCGGACGTGGGCCGCCGGTAGCCGGTTGGAGGGTAGTCGCGGCGGGTGCCGGGAGTTTTTGCTTGACATTTCCCGAACCACTCCCTAATATCTCCTAACGACTTAGGAATTGACATCGGCCAAGGACCTCGTGACCGACCCCGGGCGGAGCCGGGTGCGGGACGCGCGGCGGCTGAGGGAGAGGACCACGAGTGAGCACGCTTACCAGGCGGGAAATGGACGTGATGGCGGTTCTCTGGGACCGGGGATCCGCCACCGTCGCCGAGGTCAGGGACCGGCTCGACGACGATCTGGCCTACAACACGGTCCTGACCATCCTGCGAATCCTGGAGAGGAAGGGATTGGCGGGGCGGCGGAAACATGGCCGCGCCCATCGCTACCGTCCGTTGCTGGGGCGGGCGGAGGCGGGCCGGTCGATCCTCGGGCGCCTGCGTGACAAGGTGTTCTGCGGGTCGGCCGAACTTCTCATGACCCAGCTCGTTACCGAAGAGGAGCTGTCCCCGGACGCCGTAAGGAGGCTCCGGAGGCTGCTCAACCGGCAGTTGGCGGCCGAGGACCGCCCGGAACAGGAGGATGAAGAATGATTGCTGCATGGATGCTCTGGTCGATCGGAGCCGGGTTGCTGTTTCTGGTGGCGGGCCTGGCCATGGAAAGATTGCTGAACAGGGGGCGGCGGTGGGTGTGGGCGGCCGCGGGTGCGGGAACGGTCCTCCTTCCGGCAGTGCGGCTTCTTGTCGGCGATGGTGCGGCGGAGGGGACAGCCTCGGCGGGTGCCGTCATCGCGCTGGAGCCGCTGGCCGTCACCGTAGCGGGGGATTCCGTCCTCCATACCCTGGACGATGTGCTGCTGATGGGGTGGGTGGCGGTCTCGGCGCTGCTCGTGGTGGTGGCGCTGGCAGGGGCCGCGCGCTTCGCCTGGCGGCGGCGCGGGTGGGAGCAGGGAACGCTCCTGGGGCGCAGGGTGCTGTGGACGCGCGAGTCGGGGCCCGCGGTGGTGGGGCTGGTGACGTCGCGCATCGTGTTGCCGGCGTGGGTGGCGGGGGCGGGGCGGGCGCGCCAGGAACTCGTGCTTGCCCACGAGGAGGAGCACCTTGGCGCGCACGATGTGCAGCTGCGGTTTCTCGCGGCGCTGCTGCTCTTCGCGTTCCCGTGGAATCCGGCGCTCTGGGTACAGTACCACCGCCTGGGTCTGGCGGTGGAGCTCGACTGCGACCGCCGGGTCATGGACCGGTGGCCGGAACGGCGCAGGCTCTATGGGGACCTGTTGCTCCGGGTGGGGACGGGTGGCCGCGCGATTCCGGCCATGGCGGTGGCGGCCCTGGCGGAGCGGAAGTCGCTGTTGGAGCAGCGCATACGGAAGCTGTTCAGCAAGGCCCCCGAAGTGCGCATGGCGCAGGCGGCGTTCCTGGCTTTCGGCGCGATCCTGGTGGTGGGGGTGGCGGTGATGGTTCCCGGGATCGCCCGGGAGGGGGGGGACGCGAACGTGGTCCCGATCCCGGAAGCGCCGGCCCAGGCCGGGGAAGCGACGCTTGACGAGGTTGTTGCCCGCATGAGAGCGGCCGAGGTGGAAATGAAGCAGGAACTCGATCGTCTGGAGCAGCGTGTCGATGAGTTCCCTCTACCGCCGGTGACGGTCGAGGAGGATCTGTCGGCAGCGCCAATGTGGACCAATGTCGACGTATTGCCCGTGCTGAACAATACCGAAGAGGTCACACGACTCCTCGGCAGCGAATACCCGCCGCTCCTGCGGGACGCCGGAATCGGGGGCACGGTCGTCGTCTGGTTCTTTGTCGACGAGGCAGGCGAGGTCGTCAAGACTCAGGTCCACACGAGTTCCGGACATGCTGCCCTCGACGACGCGGCCCTGCGGGTTGCGGACCGATACGAGTTTTCGCCGGCCACGCACGAGGGCGAGGCGGTTCCGGTCTGGGTTTCGCTGGGAATCGCATTCGAGACGCGTTGACCAGGGCCGGTCGTCCGGCGCCTCTCGTGCCGGGGACGCCGGGCCCCGGCGATTGCGTGCCCCGGAGGCTTCCACGGTCTCCGGGGCACCGCGTTTCGCGGGCGGCACCGGAGGGGCGATACTTCATGTCATGCCAACGGCTCGCCCGGCGCTCGCCGCGCCCCTGACCTTCGCGCCCCGCCTCAAGCACTACCTCTGGGGCGGACGAAGACTGGAGGGGCTCTTTGGCCGGTGCCTGCCCGGCGGCGTCACCGCCGAGAGCTGGGAGGTATCCGGCTACCCCGGCGAACCCTCGGTCGTGGAGGACGGTCCGCTGGCGGGCCGCGAGCTCCCGGACCTCGTGGCCGAATACGGAATCGAGCTGCTCGGCCGCCGCGGGTCCCGCGCCGCGGAAAAGCGGACCTTTCCCCTGCTGGTCAAGCTGCTCGACGCCAGTCACGCCCTGTCCGTCCAGGTCCACCCGGACGACGGCTGGGCCGCCGCGCACCGCACCGGCGAGCCGGGCAAGGACGAGATGTGGCACATCCTGCATGCCGATCCGGGCGCGGGCATCATTCACGGGCTCGCGCCGGGGGTCGACCGGGCCGCGCTCCGGCGCGCGGTGGCGGAGCGGCGGGTGCAGGACGCGCTGAACCGGGTTGCCGTCCGCCCCGGGGACTCGGTCATGGTGCCGGCGGGAACCGTGCACGGGATCCTCTCGGGCGTGGTGCTGCTCGAAGTGCAGCAGGCGTCGGACACGACCTACCGCATCCACGACTGGGACCGGCTCGGGCCGGACGGGCGGCCGCGTGAGTTGCACCTGGACAGGGCGCTCGAGGTCATCGACTACGGGCGCCGGGGCGCGGCACTGGTGGAGCCGCGGGTGGTCGAGGCGAGCGCCGGTGTGCTGCGCGAGGTGGTCGCCGCATGCCGGCATTTCGTCGTGGAACGGATCCGGGCCGATGCGGGCGCGAACTTCGGGGCCACACTGGACGGCGCATCCTGCGAGATCTGGGGCGCGGTCGCCGGTACGGCTTCCCTGCGCCCTTCCGGCGCTCCGGCCCTCGATCTGGCACCGGCGCGATTCGTCCTTCTGCCGGCGACCATGGGCCCGTTCACGCTTCGGGCCCACACCGAGACCGTCGCGATACGCGTTTTCCTGCCGTGAAAAAAGGGCGGCCGCCCCAACAGGCGACCGCCCTCTGATCCCACCCCTGTCAGTGCCCCGCCAGGGACTCGAACCCCGAACCTGCCGATTAAGAGTCGGATGCT
>JAPPNO010000014.1 GCA_028873845.1 Gemmatimonadota bacterium
TGGTCCGGGGACCGGGACGGGCGGTCGCCGCACGCGGCGAGAAGGAGGGCCAGGGCCAGAAACATGTGGCCCCTGGAAGGCGAGCCCGCCAACTATCCGGCGCCCAGGACCGGCACGGGTTTCACCTGGGAAATCGCCACCCGGCCGACCTCGGCGACATCACACTTGCGCCTGACTACGAATTCGGTGCCACGCTTGGTGTAGAAGAAGCGCCCGTCCGCCGGAATGGTTCTGTTGGCGCTGATGGCCGCCAGCGTTTCCGCCAGCTCCGTCTCGTACTCCGTCTTCTCCGCGGCGGCAAGTGGCAGGTGGCAGAAGCCAAAGTCCTCCGCTTTCATGTAGCAATTGTATGGAGCGTTTTGGTGGCAGTTCCTGTACCCGATCAGCGGCTGTGGAATCGGCAGCAGGCAACTCTCTCCGTAGTCTCCCCCGCCCCACACGCACTTGTAGCAGATCCAGCATCCCTGCGCCGACGCCCTCTCCGGCATCGCGGCCACGGCAGCCACCGCCACCAACAGCAATGGGAACAGCTTTCGGATCTTCATCATGCATCTCCTCTTCTGGAGTGTACCGGTGTCGTCCGGGACTCCGCCAGCCCCGAACCGTGCCTGACGGTACCCCCCCCCCCGATTCTTCGCAAGGCCGCCCCCGAAGTTGCCCCTGAAGTTGCCCCCAAGGACTATCCACTTTCGCGAACAGGCCATAATCGGGCCATTATGGCATTTTATACTCTGCGATACGCCTCCTATACTCAGATGGATACTTGCCTTATCCTTCTTTCCGCCATGCTTTCGCTCCTGTCTAACCCAACGAAAATGTGTCCGTCATACCGAGATGATTTCAGATCATGGATGTCATGCGGACTCACGGCACACTCCCCCGAACTCCCCCCAACTCCCATTGGCCAGTCCCCCATCCCGATGTCAGATCTCCCGTGCCGTCTCTTCCTCCAACCCGTATTTCCTGACACCCGTACTTCCTGATCTTGCGGCGCCCACGACAAAGACCCCGGCACCGGACAGCCCCGCATTGACAGTGTCCAAGACCGATCCCACGATCCGGCCCCGGGGACCGGACTGCCGCGCTCCCAGCCACCTGAAACCCACCTCCGGGCAACGAACTCGCCCGTTTGGCTGTCTGCTTAATGGCCGACCGATTAGCTTTCGGTCCTATACGCAGACTCTTTGGAGGTTCCCCCGTCCACGCGCCGGCTGCCAGCCCTTCCGAACCCGCACTCCGGCAGAAGCCCCCCAACCCGAAGTCCACAGAGGTAACCCCTTGTCCACAGACACCCTGACCCCCCCCACCACCGAGCCCCAGGCCGACGTCGCTCTCGCCCGGCGCATCCAGGAGGGCCGCGAGAAGATCCTCTCCGAGGTCCGCAAGATCATCATCGGGCAGGACGAGGCCGTCGAGCACGTGCTGCTGACCCTGCTGGTGGGCGGCAACAGCCTGATCGTGGGCGTGCCCGGGCTGGCCAAGACGCTGCTCATCCACTCGATCGCGCAGGTGCTGGACCTGAACTTCTCGCGCATCCAGTTCACCCCGGACCTGATGCCGTCCGACATCACCGGCACCGACATCATCCAGCAGCGCGAGGACGGTACCCGCAGCCTGGAGTTCACGCCCGGGCCGATCTTCGCGAACGTCGTGCTCGCCGACGAGATCAACCGCACCCCGCCCAAGACCCAGGCCGCGCTGCTCGAGGCCATGCAGGAACACCGCGTCACCGTGCAGGCCAACACCTACGAGCTGGATCCGCCCTTCTACGTCTTCGCCACGCAGAACCCGATCGAGCTGGAGGGGACGTACCCGCTGCCGGAGGCGCAGCTGGACCGCTTCATGTTCCACATCCGCATGGACCACCTGGAGGAGGACGAGGAGATGGAGGTGGTCAGGGAGACCACGGACGAGGTCGAGCCGGAGCTGCACGCGGTGGTGTCGCGCGAGGACATGATCGCGTTTCAGGACCTGGTGCGGCGCGTTCCGGTGGCCGAGCCGGTCATGCGCTACGCGGTCGGGCTGGTGCGTGCCAGCCGACCGAACCCGAACGGGGGGCTCGACTTCATCAAGAAGTGGGTCGCGCACGGGGCCAGCGTGCGGGCGGCGCAGTACCTGATCCTGGGTGGGAAGGCGCGGGCGCTCACCCAGGGGCGGCTGACCGTCAGCTTCGACGACATCCGGGCGCTGGCGCTCCCGGTCATGCGGCACCGCGTGCTGACCAACTTCCACGCCGAGTCCGAGGGGCGCACCACCGACGAGCTGGTCACCATGCTCCTCGACTCCGTGCCGGTCCCCAGCTCGGGGATGTAGGAGCCGCCGGGCACCCATGGCCACCGCCACCGCATCGCGCACATCGTTTCTCGATCCGGATATCCTGGCCAGGATCGACAACCTGCAGCTACTCGCGCGCACTGTGGTAGAGGGCTTCATGCAGGGCATCCACCGTTCGCCCTACCTGGGGGTGAGCATGGACTTCGCCGAGCACCGGCAGTACATGCCCGGCGACGACATTCGCCGGATCGACTGGCGGCTCTTCGCCCGCACCGACCGCTTCTACATCAAGCAGTTCGAGGCGGAGACCAACGCGGACGTGGCGTTCCTGCTCGACACGTCGGCCTCGATGGGGTACGGATCGGGCGGAATCACCAAGCTCGACTACGGCCGTTTCCTGACCGCGAGCCTGGCCTGGTTTTCGGCGGGACAGAAGGACCGGGTGGGGCTGTACGCCTTCGACAGCGACGTGGTCGAGCATGTGCGGCCCTCGGCGGCCCACCTCGACAAGGTGCTCCACGCCGTGGCCCGGGTGAAGGCCGACCGCACCGGGGCCTGGGACCGGCCACTTGCGCGCGTCGCCAACACCTTCCTGCGGCGCGGCATCCTCGCGGTGGTGTCGGACTTCTACACGGACCCGGACGATATCACGGAAAGGATCGGCTACTTCCGCGCTCAGGGGCACGACGTGGTGGCCTTCCACATCCTCGATCCCGCCGAAATCGACTTCCCCTTCACCCAGGCCACCAACTTCCAGGATCTGGAAACGCTGCAGGTCATGCCGGTGAAGCCCGAGAAGTACGCAGGAGCCTACCAGGAGCAGATCCGCGCCCATATCGATGCGCTGGGCAAGGGCTTCGGCAGGCAGGGGGTCGACTACGTCCTCCTCAACGCCGCCGAGCCGCTGGACGAGGCGCTATACGCGTACCTGGTCTTCCGCCAGAAGATGGTGAGGAGCAAGCGGTGAGGGCTGTGGCGGCGGGCGATGGAATCGGCGGAACCGCGGGTCCGGCCCCGCCTGGCGGGTGCGCCGGGCGAACAGGCGCCGGGTAGCTGCCGTGGGGTTTCTCACACCGCTCTTCCTGGTCGGTCTGGCCGGACTCGCCGTCCCGGTGCTGATCCACCTGACGCGGCAGGAGAAGGGAAAATCGCTCGGCTTCCCGTCGCTGATGTTCCTGCGGCGCATCCCCTTCGAGGAGACTTCGAGGCGGCGCATCCGCCACTGGCTGCTGCTCGTGATGCGGCTGGCCGCGCTGGGGCTGCTCGTCGCCGCCTTCGCGCGTCCGTTCGTGCGCGGGGGCGCGCTCGCCTCGGTGGGCGGGCCCGGGCCGGAGGAGGTGGTCATCCTTCTCGACCGTTCCTATTCGATGGACCTGGGCGACAACTGGGCGCGGGCCGTCGACCACGCGAAGGGCGTGGCCGCGGCGCTCCGGACCCAGGACCGCGTCTCCCTCGTGACCTTTTCCGAAACGCCGCACCTGCTGCACCGTTCGATCAGCGACCCGGCGCGCGTCGCGGCCACCCTGGACACGCTTCGCACCGGCTCCCTCGCCACGCGTATCGGGCCGGCCATCAAGCTGGCCCGCTCCACGCTGGCCGCTTCGGAACGTCCCCGCCAGCGCGTCGTCCTGATCAGCGACTTCCAGCGCCCCGGGTGGCGCCCCGACCCCGACGCGACGCTCCCCGCCGGGGTGACGCTCGAACCGGTGGTGATCGGTGGGGAAAACGCCGCCAACCTCGCCCTCACCGACCTGGAGCTGGGCCGCGAGTCGGCGGGGAACCGTGAACGCGTCACCGTTTCGGCACGCCTCATCAATACCGGCGACACCGAGTCCACCACCGAAGTCACGCTGGCCGTCAACGACACCGATGTCGGCACGGCCACCGTCACCACACCCGCCGGGGGAGCCGCGCCGTTCACCTTCGACCCCTTCACGCTCACGCACCCCTTCACCCGCGGCGAAGTCCGCGTCGCGGAGGCGCCCGGCACCGGACTCGGCGAGGACAACGCGCTGCACTTCGTGGCCTCGCCCGGCGGAGACCTCTCCGTCCTGATCGTCGATCCGCTCGGGGGCGGGGACTCCAACCTGTACCTGCGCGGCGCACTGGGGATCGCCGAAGGCGCCGGATTCGCCACGGTGCTGACCCGGGGCGCACCCCGCGAAAGCCAGCTGGCGGCCGCGGACGTGGTCGTCCTCAACGGCGCCCCCTTCCCCGGTGGCAGCGCCGGCGACCGTCTGCGCGCCTTCGTGGAAGAGGGCGGGGGTCTCCTCCTCGTGCTTGGCCAGCGCACCACGGTACCGTCGGTTCACGCCGAGTTCCTGCCCGCCACGGTCGGGCCGGTCACCGAGGGCACGGGGGAGCGCCGCCTCGGCTTCGTCGACTATGACCACGCCGTCTTCGAGGCCTTCATGGGGCCGCGCTCCGGCGACTTCTCCCAGGCCGCCTTTTACCGCACCCGCCGCCTGGATGTCACCGACGGCCGGGTCACCGCGCAGTTCGACGACGGCACGCCGGCGCTGGTCGAGGGCAGGCGCGGGAAGGGCCGGATCCTCGTGTGGGCCACGGGGCTGGACCGTTTCTGGAACAACCTGGCGCTTCAGCCGGTCTACCTGCCGTTCGTGCACCGCGTGACGAGGTTCCTGGGGGGGCGTGGCGAGATTCCGCCCTGGCACACCGCCGGATCGACGGTGAACCTCTCCGCGCTGGCCACCGCGGGCGTTCCTCTCGAGATCCCGCCGGGCGCGGTGGCGATGGAGCCGGGCGGCGGGTCGGTGGCCCTGGATCCCGCGACATCGCTCCTGCGGCTGGAGAGCCGGGGGATCTGGGAGATCCGGCCGCCGGGAGAACGTCCGGAGCATCCCATGGCCGTGGCCGCCAACGTCGACGTGACCGAGTCGGACCTGGCCAGGATGGACATCGAGGAGTTCGTGGCGGCGGTGGGAGGGGAGACGGCGGGTGGAACGGCGGGAGATGATTCAACCACGGCGGACGCTGCCGCGGTGGACCCGCAGGCGGCCGATTTCGAGAGTCGGCAGTCGTTTTGGCGCTATCTGCTGGCGGCGGTTTTTCTGCTGATGGTTTCCGAGACGGTGTTGGCCAACCGGCTGTCGCGTCATAGGATCAAAGAAGAGTCGGCCATGGTCGGCTGAAACGGGCCCGGAAGGGCCGAGACGGAATCCCGACGGATTCCGTGACAGATTCAGGAGGGAATATGTCCATAGCGAGCAACTGGCGAAGCAGAGACCAACTCATTCGCATCGTTCGGCGCGTCCGCCGCCGCTGGCGTCTCAAGCTCGTTCTGCGCGGCCTCGCGCTGACGCTCGCAGGCACCCTCCTCACCTTCCTCATCTCCGCCTCCACGCTGGAGTTCCTGCGCTTCGACCCGGGTGCCGTCACCGCCTTCCGCATCGTCCTCTGGCTGGTCGTCGCCTTCTTCCTGATCCGCTCCGTCCTCTGGCCCCTGCTCCGCCGCGTCTCCGATGAGCGCGTGGCGCTGTACCTGGAAGAGAACGAGCCTTCGCTGCAGTCCCGCGTCCTGGCCGCGGTCGAATCCGCCCGGAAGAGCGACGAGCTGGAGCGGTCGCCGCTGCTGCAGGAGGTCGTGCTCGACGCGATCCATGAATGCGGCCGAATCGACTACGGGCGGGGCATCGAACGGACATCGCTGCGCCGCTCGCTGGCGACTCTCGGGGGACTCGTCCTCGCCTCGATCCTCTTCGTCGCCCTCGGCCCCGGCTTCCTGCGTCACGGGATGTCCGCCCTCTTCAACCCGGCTCGCGCGGCCGAGGCGGTCAACCCCTACAGCGTCGCGGTCACGCCCGGCGACACCACCATCTCGCGCAACTCGGACCTGCTGGTTTCGGCCACGCTGGCAGGGTTCAACTCGGACGATGTCGTGCTCTACACGCGCGAGGAGGGGACGAGCGGCTTCGTGGCCATTCCCATGATCGAGGACGGCACGGGGTCGTTCGAGGGGCTCCTGCTCAACGTCGCCGAAGAGACCGCCTACTACGTGGAGGCCGCGGGGGTCCGCTCCGCCACCTTCACCCTGGGCGTTGCGGACCTGCCCGCGGTGGACCGCCTGGAGATGGTCTACCACTTCCCGCGCTACACGGGGCTCGAGCCGCGCAGCTTCGAGTACGGAGGGGACGTGGCCGCCCTGCGCGGCACGCGGGTCGCGCTGACCGTGACCTCCACGATCCCGTCGCCGGGCGCCCTCCTGGTGATGGACTCGGGCGACACGATCACCATGGAAGCCGGCCCGGAGGGCGAGTTCACCGGCTCGTTCACGGTGCGGGAGCGCGGCTTCTACGGCATCCGCTTCCTCACCCACGACGATCTCTGGGTCACCGGCGCCCCCGACTACCGAATCGATGTCCTGAGCGACCAGGGCCCGTCGGTCTCCTTCTCGAAACCCGGGCGCGACATATCGGTCAGCGCCATCGAAGAGGTGTTCCTCGAGGCCCGCGCGGATGACGACCTGGGCGTCTCCGAGATCCTGCTGGTCTACAACGTGAACGGCGGCCCCTCCGACACGGTGCGGCTCCACGGCGCGTCGGGCGCGCCGATGGCGGCAGTCACCGCGGGCCACACGGTCTTCATGGAGGACTACGAGCTGGAGGTGGGAGACCTGGTCGCCTACCACGCCATCGCGCGCGACAACGCGCCGTCGCCGAACGAGGCGCTGACGGACATCTACTTCCTGCAGGTGCGGCCCTTTGAACGGGAGTACCGGGAGCAGGAGGGTGGCGGTGGTGGGGGAGGCGGCGGCGGTGGCGGCGGCGGCATGGAGGACGACCTGTCCGGACTGCAGCGGCAGATCGTCGCGGCCAGTTTCAACCTGGTGCGCGACCGCGACAGCTATGCGGAAGACGTCTGGGAAGAGAACGTGGTCAGCATCGCGCTCAACCAGGAGCGGCTGCGCGAACAGGTCGAGACGCTGGGCCAACGCATCGTGAACCGGGGGATCACGGGGGCCGACGAGTCGTTCCAGCGCATCGCCGAGACGCTGCCGGTGGCCGTGGAGGCCATGAATGAGTCGGTCGACTCGCTGCGGGCGCTGAATCCCCAGGGTGCGATCGCGCCCCAGCAGCGCTCTCTCCGCCAGCTGCAGAAGGCCGAGGAGACCTACGAGCGCTTCGTGTCGCAGGAACAGGAGCAGCAGGGCGGCGGTGGCGGCCAGGGGCAGCGGGGTCCGAGCGCCGAGGACCTGGCCGACCTCTTCGAGCTGGAGACCGAAGCGCTGCGCAACCAGTACGAGACCGTGCAGCGGAGCCGGCAGGAGAGCGCCGACGAGGCCGTCGACGAAGCGCTGGAGAAGCTGCGCGAGCTGGCCCGGCGACAGGAACAGGAGCTGGAACGGCAGCGGCGCCGGGCCGCGGCGCAGCAGGGCCAGCAGCAGGGCGGCGGTGGCGGCCAGTCGGCGCGGGAGTTGGCCGAAGAGGCCGAGGAGGCCGCACGCCGGCTGGAGCGTCTCTCCCGCGAGGCCGGGCAACGGCAGCTGGAAGACGTGGCGCGGGAGCTGCAGCAGGTTGCCGACGCGATGCGCCGGTCGGCCGCACAGGGAGGCAATGCAGGGGTCGCCGAGGCCCAGTCCGCTCTGCGCCGCCTGCGTGATGCGCGCGACGAGCTGGAGGGTGTCCAGAACGACCGCCTGCAGCGCGACCTGACCGACGCGCGTGAACGAGCGGAGGAACTCGCCCGCCGGCAGGAGGATGTCGAGAACCGCATGGAAGCGATGAGGAACGCGGATCGGCCGTCGGCGAGCCAGCGGAACCGGGTCATCGAGACCAAGACCGAGATGGCGGAGGAGGTCGGGGAGCTGCTGGCCCAGCTGGACCAGCTCGCCGCCAGTGCCCGCCGCGACGGGACGGACGGTGCCGAGGAACTGGAAGAGGCCACCTCCACGATCCGCGAGACCCAGTTGCGCGAACGTCTGCTCTACTCGCGCAACCTGGTGGGGCGCGTGGGGCAGGAGGAGTACGCCGAAGCCTTCGAGAACCAGACCGCACAAGCCATCCAGTCGCTCCGCAACCGCCTGGAAGAGGCCGACGAGGCGGTACGGGGGGGCATCGTCGCCGACTCCGAGACCGAGGCCCTGGAGGCCGCCCGCGATCTGGCGCGCAGCCTCGAGTCGATGGAGCGACGCCTGGAGACGGGTTCGCGAACCGGCGGACAAGGCGGCAGGGACAGGGCAGCCAGCTTCGACGAAAACGAGGCCGAGCGAACCGGCCCGGGCGGTCCGTGGGCCTTCGACCCCGACTTGGTCCGGCAGATGCGCCGAGAGGGCCGCGTGCGGCTGGGCGAGGCGCGGGCGCTGGCCGAACTGATCGAGCGGGCCGGCGCGGATCCCCGCGAGCTCGAAGCCATGATGGACGCCATGCGCGCGCTCGACCGGGCGAGCACCTACGACGACCCCGAAGAGGCGCTCCGCCTGCAGGCCGAGCTCGTGGAGGGGATGAAACAGCTCGAGTTCCAGCTCCGCCGGCTCTTCGGCGCAGAGGATGAGGATCAGCTCCTGCTCTACCAGTCGGGCGACGTGCCGGAGGAGTACAGGGCGCTGGTCGAGGAGTACTACAAGGAGCTGGCCAGGAGCCGCGGCAGCGGGAGAGAGGGGCGTTGACGTCCGGTACGCCGGACACGCGCAACATCGAGCTCTCGGTCGAGATCGACGCACCGGTTGGCGCCGTGTGGGAGGCGATCGCCACCGGTGACGGGATCGCGCGGTGGTTCGCGCCGTTCGCATCGGTCGAGGAGGGGGAGGGCGGGACGGTGACCGTGGCATGGGTCGAGGGCGCCGACTGGCCGAACCGGATTACGGTGTGGCGCCCGGGCGAGCGCCTGCGGATGGTGGACCCGTCCGATGCGGACGCCGTGGCGCGGGGGACCGCCCTTGCCGTTGACTATCGCCTGGAGCGCGCCGGGGGCACGACCCGGTTGCGGTTCGTCAACTCGAACCTGCCTGCCACCCCGGACTGGGACGAGCACTTCCACATGATGACCAACGGGTGGCGCTTCTTCCTCTGGAACCTGAAGCACGCGGTGGAGCGCCACCCGGGTGTTTCGCGCCGCGTGATCAGTGCGCGGCCGTGGGTGAGCGGCAGCCGTGAGGAGGTTTGGGAGCGGCTGTTGGGCGAGAACGGCGTGGGGAGGCGCAGGGGCGCGGACGCGGTTGCGGACTCGACGCCCGCGGGCACTCGCGGTGCCGGCTCGCTCGCGGTGGGCGACCCCTTCCACTTCGTCCTGGACGGAGGCGAGGTGCTCGAGGGAAAGGTCGTGCTGTGCGACCGGCCGTGGGCGTTCGCGGGGTCGTTGCGGTCGCTGAACGACGGCGTGCTGCACGTGGAGATGGAGGGGAGCGGGGAGCGGTGGAAGATGGGGGTGTGGCTGTCGGCCTACGGGGTGGGGGAAGGGCGGTGCGATCGGGTGGGTGCCGCGCTGGCGAGCACGATCGGGAAGCTGTTTCCGGGGGAGGGGTAGGGCGGAGTGGCAGGACAACCCCGTGGCTCCGGGGGGCTATCCAACGAACCGATAGCACTCTGCACGCCCACGGGAGCAAGGCTGCGCCCGCGCGGCGGGCCAACCGCCCACACATCGTGAGGACCCCCATGTCGAGGCCCACCCTCCTTTTGCCCACCCTCCTCCTGATCGGCGGGATCGCCATCCTGCCGGCCCCGGCCGTCCATGCGCAGCAGATCCTGGAGATCGATTTCGACAGCGGTCGGACCATCATCGACGACGAGTGGCGTGCAATGATGGCCGCCCCGGTCGCCGTCGACTGGGAACGGAACATTCTCTACGTCGACGACGCCGAGGAGCCGGAAGGGATCATGGCGTTCTCCCTCGAGACGGGGGAGTGGCTCCGGACGATCGCGACTCCGCGGGGCGAGGGTCCGTACGAGTTCCCCCAGGGCCGGGCCGGCATCGACTTCGCTCCCGGCGGCGGCCTTTACGTTTCCGGCCATATGCGGGTCGTCGAGTACGACGCACGGGACATGCCCATCCGCTCCTGGAGGCCGGAAGCGACGTTGGCCGAGCGGGTGTGCAATCTCGGCGGGGCACCGGCGGTCCCGACGCTGAGAGGAGTGGTCAGGCGCGGGCCCGACGGCGAGAGCGAACCCGTCGGACCCATCGCGGAGCCGGCCGGTGTGGCGGACAGCGTAGTGATCCGCGACCCCGACGCGTACATCAGGATCAGGGGTACCAGGATCGCCTGCCTGGGTGACCTGGCCTATGTGGCCATGGCCAATGAGGAGGGACCGGATTCGGTCTTCGTGTATCACCGAAGCGGCGAGGAGGGAAGGGTGGCGGTGCCCGTCAGCGGCGTCAGGGACCGCACCGGTTGCATGAGGCGGTACCAATGGGGCGGGGAGCTTGTCGAGGAGCCGTGCCCCCATTGGAGCGAGCGGGCGCGGCTATCCTTCGACGACCATGAGAACCTCGTGCTCCTGGGCTACGACAACGAGACGCACGGCGCCATCATCAACCCGGACACCGGCTGCTACGCGCTGATACGCAACACGACACGGGGACAGCACGAACCGATACGCGTCCACGCGGACAGCGTGCTGGTGTTCCACAACCCGTTTGAAGTGACCGAGGAGGATGGCCGGACCGTGTACAACATCACCGGCAACTCCGCCTACCGGGTGTCGATGCACGCCCTGCGCCGTGAGAGCGGTGAACCGTGCCCGGGGATGCTGCCGTCGGTGCGCTGAGTGGCCGGAAAGGGCACCGCCCTCAGAAATCGGCGGTCGATTCCGATGGAACCGGCACGAACCAATCTTCCTCGGGACAAGCCAGCAGCCAGTCCACCAAGTCTGCGTTACCGGGCCTTCCAGTGCGCGCCAGCCGGTAGATTCCCGCACCGAGCCGTTCGATTTCGAACTCCTGGCCCGGCACAATTGCATCGTGCTCAAGCAGCTCGGCCGGGAGAGACAGGAGTCCATTCGTTGAGATGACTGTCTTCATGACCGAGAAGTTAGCAGTGCCGACCGTCTTGACAGCGCTTCCAATCGGGTGAGAACAGCCTTCGGTGGATGTACCCGGCAATGCGTCGCCGCTCTCACTGGCCTCGCAAGTCGTCCGGCCCGTCCCGAGCCCGCCCGCTGCGCCGAGATCGATGTCACCTGCGGTTGCCATTGTGACAACGCAAGTTGTCTCGCTGAGCATCACGTGTCGGGTAAGCGCTCACCCCACTCCACCCTTTCTGCCACCCTCGCCACACGGCTATCATCTAGTCACCGGCAGCCAGTCGATCACCCTGCAACCTACCTACCCACCATGACGGCACGCATCCCGACCAGCCCCCGGTTCCAGCGCCCCCAACCCTCCAATCCCCGCCCCTACCCCACCCTTGTCGCGCTCGCCACCCTCCTCACCCTCCCCTCCCCCACCCTCCCCCAGGAACCCCCCGACACCACTCCCGACCTCCGCCGGGAAGGCCTCCCCCTCGCCCCCGGACGCACCATCTCCACCAGCTTCAACGAAGGCTCGTGGATTTCGGTCGATGTCAGCCCGGACGGCCAGACCCTCGTCTTCGATTTCCTCGGCGACCTCTACACGATGCCGATCACCGGCGGCCCCGCCACACCCCTCACGCAGGGCATGGCCTTCGACGGACAGCCGCGCTTCAGCCCGGACGGCACCCGCGTCGTCTTCACCTCCGACCGGAGCGGCGGCGAAGGCGTCCACATCATCGCGCTGGACATGAGCGATACCGTGCAGCTCACCCGGGGCAAATCCAGCGCCTACCAGTCCCCCGAGTGGACGCCCGACGGGAACTACGTCATCGCCACGCGCCAGGGCCCCGGGCAGGGCAAGCTCTGGATGTATCATGTGGACGGCGGATCGGGGATCCAGCTGATCGACGAGCCCGCGAACCTGCGCACGACCGGCGCGGCCTTCGGCGCGGACGACCGCTACATCTGGTACGCGCAGCGAAGCGGTGCCTGGCAGTACAACTCGGGCATGCGGCAGTACCAGCTGGCCGTCTACGATCGCGAGACGGGCGAGTCGGCGACCCGGTCCTTCCGCTACGGCGGCGCCTTTCGCCCGGTCCTGAGCCCCGACGGGCGCTGGCTGGTCTACGGTTCGCGCCACGTCGCCGAGACCGGGCTCCGCATCCGCGACCTGGAGTCGGGCGACGAACGGTGGCTCGTCTTCCCCGTACAGCGCGACGACCAGGAGTCGCGCGCGACCCGCGACGCCTATCCGGGCATGTCGTTCACGCCCGGCTCGCGTGAGGTGATCGCGTACTGGGGCGGCGGGATCTGGCGCGTCCCGGTCGACGGTTCCGAGCCGACGCCGATCCCCTTCCGCGTGGATGTCGAGATGGCCATCGGGCCCGAGGTCGACTTCGACTACCCGATCGAGGACACGCCGACGTTCGTGGCCAAGCAGGTCCGCGACGCGGTGCCGTCGCCGAGCGGAGACCGCATCGCCTTCTCGCTGATGGCGCGCGTGTACGTCATGCAATGGCCGGATGGGACGCCCACCCGCCTCACCGACGACGAGATCAACGAGCACATGCCCGCCTGGTCCCCCGACGGCGAACGCATCGCCTACACCACCTGGGGCGACGACACGGGCGGCCACATCTACACCGTGGACGCGGACGGCGGCGACCCCGAGCGCCTCACCACCGCCCCCGCCCTCTACAACAACCCCGTCTGGTCCCCCGACGGCGAGCGCATCGTGGCGATCCGCGGCCCGGCCCGCGCCTACGACGAAGCCCTCACCCGCGGCGTCCCCGGCGGCGCCGACGACCTGGTCTGGATTCCCTCCGACGGCGGCGGCGCCACGGTGATCTCGCCCGCCCGCTACACCACCCACCACTTCACCCAAAACCCTGACCGGATCTACGCGTACGCTTTCGGCGACGGTCTCGTCTCGTTCCGCTGGGACGGCACCGACGTGAAGCGGCACGTGCGCGTCGTCGGCGCCGGGGCACCCGGTTCGAGCGCGCCCGCCACCGCCTCGTTCGTGATGATGGCGCCGACGGGCGACCAGGCGCTGGCCCGGGTTTACAACCACCTTTACACCGTCACCGTCCCGGTCGTGGGCGGCGACCCCCCGACCATCGACGTCGGCAACCCCGAGAGCGCGTCCTTCCCGGCGCGGCAGCTCACCGAGGTGGGCGGCGAGTTCCCCGCGTGGGGCTCCGACGGCCGCACCGTGCACTGGACCATCGGCAACGCGCACCTGGTCTACAACCTGGACGACGCGCAGGCCTACGAGGACTCGGTGGAGGCGGCGGCTCGAGAGGAGGATGCGGACGAGGGCGATGAGGAGGAGGGGGAGGAAAACGAGCCCGGGAACCCGGACGCGGAGACCGAATCAGCCGAGGCGGCGGAGGCGGATGAACAGGACGACGACCCGCGCTACCGCCCAACCGAAGTCCGCATCCAGGTCGAATTCCCCCGGGACATCCCCCAAGGCACGGCCCTCCTGACCGGCGCCCGCGTCATCACCATGGCGGGCGACGAAGTCATCCAGCAGGGCGACATCCTGATCGCGAACAACCGCATCTCCGCCGTCGGTCCGACCGGCACACTCACCGTCCCCGAAGGTGCCGACACCATAGACCTCACGGGCAAGACCGTCATCCCCGGCTTCATCGACACCCACGCCCACCTGCGCGCCCAGATCAACATCCTTCGCAGCCAGCCCTGGTCCTACGCCGTCAACCTGGCCTACGGTGTCACCACCACGCGCGACCCCCAGACCGGCACCACCGACGTCGTGAGCTACGAGGACCTGGTGCGCGCCGGCCGGATCCTGTCCCCGCGCATCTACTCGACCGGCCCCGGCGTCTTCTCGTCCGAGAACGTGCAGGACCTCGACCACGCCCGGAACATCCTGCGCCGCTACAGCGACTACTACGACACCAAGACGATCAAGATGTACGCCGCCGGCAACCGCGAGCAGCGCCAGTGGATCATCGAGGCGGCGCGCGAACTGGGCCTGATGCCCACCACCGAGGGCGGCCTCGACACCAAGGTCAACATGACGATGGCGATCGACGGCTACTCGGGCGTCGAGCACAACATGCCCGGCTTCCCCATGTATGCCGACATGGTTGAACTGGTGGCGCAGTCGAAGATGGCGTACACGCCGACGATCCTGGTCACCTACGGAGGCCCCTGGGCGGAAAACTACTTCTACGCGACGGAGGACGTGCTCGGGGACGAGAAGCTGGCCCGTTTCACCCCGGTCGAGGAGATTCACAGCAAGGCGACGCGCCGCGTCCCCGGCTGGTTCCACCCTGAAGTGCACACTTTCGATCTGGTGTCGGAGTTCGTGCGAGACGTGATCCGGGCGGGGGGGAGGGCGGGGGTCGGCAGCCACGGCCAGCTGCAGGGGCTCGGCTACCACTGGGAGCTGTGGGCCACGCAGGCGGGGGGGATGACCGAGCACGAGGCGCTGCAGGTGGCGACGATCCTCGGCGCCCATTCCCTCGGGCTGGACCGGGATCTGGGCTCGATCGAACGGGGCAAGCTGGCCGACCTGGTCATCCTCGACGCGAATCCGCTGGACGACATCCGCAACTCGAACGCGATCGCGCAGGTGATGATGAACGGGCGCCTTTACGATGGCGACACGCTCGACCAGGTGTGGCCGGAGCAGGTGACGGCCGGGCCGTTCTACTGGCAGCGGGAGGGGGCGCCGGTCGGGAATTGAGCGAGGGATTCGACACTGGGGCAGCGGCAATGGGACGTGCGGCCGGTCTGCGACCTTCGACTGGCGCGCACGCGGTGAGGGCCGCCTTCCCGGCCGGGATCGGCACGCAAGTCGGCGGCCTCGAACCCCGGTTCCGCTAGTGACCAGACCCGTCGCTCTCGGCCTGGACCGCTTCGTCAGCGGCGAAGCCTCCGCGGCCAATGGGCTGCGCAATAGCCGACTGGGCCTGATCGCGCACCCAGCGTCGGTTACCGCGGACCTGATTCACGCCGCCGACGCCATCCGCACCGCCGGCTACGACCTGCGCGCCCTCTTCGGCCCCCAGCACGGCGCCCGCGGCGAAAAGCAGGACAACATGATCGAGTCCGACCACTACCTGGACCCGGTCACCGGTCTCCCCGTCCACTCTCTCTACGGAGATGTCCGCAAGCCCGCCCCCCCAATGCTCGACGGTCTCGACGCCCTCCTCTTCGACCTCCAGGATGTCGGCGTGCGCGTCTACACCTTCGTGTGGACGATGGCCCTCGCGATGGAAGCATGCGCCGAGGCGGGCATCCGCTTCGTCGTCCTGGACCGCCCCAACCCCATCGGTGGCACCCGGCGCGAGGGTGCCGTGCTGCGACCCGGCTACGAGTCCTTCGTCGGCCTTCACCCCGTCCCCCTCCGGCACGGCCTCACCTGCGGCGAGATGGCAAGCTGGCTGAACGAGGAGCGCGGCATCGGCTGCGATCTCACCGTCATCCCGTGCGAAGGCTGGCGGCGCTCGATGCTCTGGTCCGACACCGGTCTACCCTGGGTGATGCCCAGCCCCAACCTGCCCACACCCGATTCCTGCACCGTCTACCCCGGCATGGTGCTGCTGGAAGGAACCAACCTCTCCGAGGGACGCGGCACGACCCGCCCCTTCGAGATCTTCGGCGCCCCCTGGCTGGATCCGGCGGGGCTGACGGCACGGCTTTCCGAAGCCCGGCTCCCCGGCGTCCGTTTCCGTCCCTGCCACTTCGAACCCACCTTCCAGAAGCATGCCGGCCACCTCTGCGGCGGCGCCCAACTGCACGTGACCGACCCCCACGCCTTCGAGCCGGTCCGCACCGCCGTCGAGATCCTCGTCGCCGCCCACGCGCTGGCCCCGCACGACTTCGCCTGGCGCCAACCCCCCTACGAGTACGAGGAGACCCTGCCCCCCATCGACATCCTGTGGGGGCACTCGGGGCTGCGTGAAGGTGTACAAGACGGTATGAAGACCGACGCAATTCTGGCGGTGACGGAAGCCGATTGGGAGATTTTCGGTCAGTCCGTGGAACCGTACCTGCTCTACTGAGCCGCCCATGAACGACCGCCCCGACAATAGCGTCCAGCGTCAGGTCGGTGCGCGTGCGTTCGACACCGGGAGGAAGTGATGAAGAAGGAGTCCCTGTCCCGTCCCCTCGCAACCATCGCCGTGGCCTTGGCGACCTTCGCATCCACAACAGCCCGCGCAACCGCGCAGCTCGTCGCCGACGCCGGGTTCAAGGAAGCCTGCGAGGTTCTCCGCCTCGGTGACGGGCTCGATGTCCCCGAGTGGCTCGCGTTCTCAAGGACGCCTGCACTCAATCTCGACCCCGCGGGCAGACTGTACCTGAACGCGGATCAGAGCCCGGCCGTCACCGTGCTCGATCCCGATGGCGGTTTCGTGCGGTACATCGGTGGCGAGGGCGAGGGACCCGGCGAGTTTGCGCACGTGGGTGGCTTCGGCTTCGTGGCAGACACGGTGTGGCTGCAGCACCTGTGGGAGCTGCACATTGCCTTCTTCGACTCGGCAGGTGAGCACATCAGGACCGAAATGGATCGCGGCCTGCCCAGTTCGGCCCCGTCGCTGTGGAGGACATCGATCCCGCTCGCCGGGGGTTCCGGGCTCTACATCCCGCCGATCACGGATGCGGATCCGGCGAGCGGACCGAGCAGAAGCAGTGACACCGGCGACGAACGGAGCGGGAGCGGCCCCAGGATTTCGATCACGCGCGCTCCGGAATTCAAACGGGTCAAGCTGCCGATGCTGGTGGGACTTCGTTCCGAAGGAGCCCGTGACACGTTGGCCTTCAAGTACAACTTCACGGCCATGATCACGCCGATGGCTACCCATGGCCACGAACCCGTCGTCACGCCGCCGCTCTACCGCACCCATCCGAACGGTAAAGGAGTCGTGACGGCCGATTGGGACTCTGACCGCCCGGACGAGGTGATTCTGCGGCACTATGACCTGACCGGCAGCGTGGCCGGCGAGGCCTCGATCGCATCGCACTTGCGCGGGGTATCTCCCGCAGCGCGCGACGCATTCATCGACGAGGGCGTGGAAATGGCGGAACGGACCGTGGAAATGGCCCGCCGGTATGGCGGCGAAGTCCCGACCAACCTTCGCGCCGCCGTCACGGAGGGCCTGCTCCTCTACGACTACTTCGAACCGATTTCGACCTTATTCCTGACACACGACGAACGCGTGTGGCTGCGCGACGCGGCCCCGACGGAGGAGGACGAATCCCTCTGGGTCGTTCTCGGCCCGGATGGCGAACCGGAGTTCCGCGTGCTGGCCCCGGTCGACATCATCTTCAAGACCGCGCTCGGCGACCGGGTGTGGGCCACCGGGCGCACCGAGCTCGACGTACCGTTCATCGTGCAGTACGAACTGCGGTCACCGGGGGCCTGCGGGTAGTAGTCGCGAATCGTCATGTGTCGTCTGCCGATTCTCGTGCCAACCCGAATCGGCGCACCGCGATCTCATCCGCCCGGGCCCGCATGCGAGCGGCGTCGTGCCACGCCTGCATCCGCAGCAGCATGTCCATGTTAACCCCGAAGGCCTTTTCCAGTCGCAGCGCCATCTCCGGAGAAAGCGACGCCCTGCCGTTGAGGAGGTCCGACAGCGTCGCCCGCCGCACCCTCAGGATTCCGGCCGCCCGCGATACGTTGAGTCCCAAATCCTCAATAACCTCTTCGCGTATGAATTCCCCCGGGTGCGATGGGGTCATTCCAACGTGAAAGTCCTGCTTCCCCATCAGTGATAGTCCTCCAGATCAAGAGCGCTCACGACCCCGTCCGCTTCGTCGAAGGTGATCCTCCAGTTGCCCGAAACCGCGACACTCCACTGCCCCCGGCGGGCTCCCGCGAGCCGATGAATGCGCCAGCCAATGGGAGCAGCGTCCATGAAATCGTCCATTCCCTTCGCGAGAATCAGTGCAGTGAGAACGTTCCTGATCCTGCGGACCTGATCCGGTCGCAGGTACCTGGGGGTGTCATGCTCCAGCAGGGCCCGCAGTCCCCGATGCCGTACCGAACGAATGACCACTCTAGTGTACGGTATTACCGTTCACCATGCAACCAGCAGACCGCGTCGGTGGACGCCAGGCGCCGGTCGCTCGGGTGATCAGGTTCATCACCCAGCTTGCGACGGCTGCATCAGGATCGGATCAGGATCCGCTCATCCCATATGGGCTGGCATTGGCGAGAAAGTCGCATTCCCAACCCCCGCACCATCTCCAAAATCGTCAGTTGACATTCGTGCCCCACTACAGAATCGCATCCGCGTACAGATAGAAACGGAACCGCTTCTCCGGCCCCCTCAGCCCGTTCGCAATATCGGCCCGCACCAGTCCGTCGAGCACGGTCAGCCCCAGCCCGGCTGCCGACAGCAAGTCAGCCCCTTCGAAGTCCCCCCGCTCCCCCGCCCACCCCACGTCGTAGAACACGCTCGCGCCCACCCCCTCGAAGACCCTCGCCAACTCCACCCGCCCACGCATGAACGTCGACCCTCCCATCACCGAAGGCTCGTATCCGCGCAGCGTCGATGCCGACCCGAGAAACCACGCCCGCTGAGCCGGCGCATCTCCCCACGTCGTCCCCCCGGCCGCTTCCAGCCCCAGACGCCACCCCGTCCACTCATCCCCCGCAAACGGAATCCGCACGCGCGCCACCGCACTGCCCCGCACAAAGCTCGCCCCCTCCCCCTCCCCCGGCCGGTTCCTCGCGACCTGACCGTACCACTCCACGCCCGCCTGCGTCCGCTTCGGCGCCCCGCCCCACCACGACCGCACCGTCACCTCGGCCCCCGCTTCGTCGACCTCGTCGGCCACCAGGTTGGGCGCGAAGCCCCACTCGTCGTCGAAGGCGTGAAAGAACGCGAAGCCCGCCCGCGTCTCCGCCATCTCCTGCCGCTCGGCGTACGCTCGGAACGTGAACGACTCCCGCTCACCCTCCGGCGGCCGCCACGTCATATCCAGGCCCGTCGCGCGGTAGTACTCTCCCTCATCCCGACCGGTCACCAGAGCCGTGATCGAGTTGCCGAAGCCGAAGTGGCCCCCTTCCGTGTCCGTGCTCCGCAGCTCGTGAAACCCGCCCACGGTCAGCCTGCGCAATTCCGTCGAGCGTTGCAGACCGACACGCGCCTTCACCTTGCCGTCGGCCAGACCGAACGACGCCGACGTGAGAAGCGTATGCGGACCGCCGAGCACGGCATCGAACTCCAGCCCCGCCGCTAGCCCCTCGACGCGGTTGTAGCGAATCATTTCGGGACTCCCCCAGCCGTACCGGAACGCCCACGGCGTGCGGCTGTACGAGGCGACCGGCACCTGGGCGAGCGTGCCCGCCAGGTCCGCCACCTCCTGCAACGTCGCGAACTCCGGCGCGTCCTCCCAGATCGGCGGCGGCAGCTCGGGGCTCATTTCCAGCAGCCTGCGGTCCTTCGGGACGATGAACCTGGTCTCCTTGCCGCGCGCCACGGATCGGGTCGAGTCCAGCAGCTCGTATGCGTCCCCCTGCCGGGCCAGCAGGCCGGCGACGAAGGCGTTGTCGGCGGCCTCGTCGTGCCCCGCGGCGGCGGCGGGATCCTCGGACACGCTGGTGAAGGACTCGATCTCGTACGACACGTCGACGGTGAGCCGGCCCCTGAGGACCCCGGCGGTCGCCATCACCTCGAAGCGGGCCCGGTACGGCAGCCAGTGCTCGAATTCCCAGAGCGCGTAGTCGACGAAGACCGAGTTGAGACGGAGGTTCACCGGCTTGAAGACGCCCGGCATGAGACGCATCGCGAGGTTGGCTTCCCGTGCGCCGGGGTCGTCGACGTCCCGCACGAAATCCATGGCCACGCTGGGCCGGTAGACCGCGCGTATCAGCACGCCCGACACGGGATCGATCCACAGGGTGCCCGTCAGCAGGAACGCGTCGGCGCGGTAGGGAACGAACTGGAGCGCCACGGCGCGAACGACGCGGCCATCGGGAAAGGACACGGTGATCGTGTCGCCGCTGCGGAATCGGTAGGACTGGTCGGCACCATGGGAGAGGGGGTGGACGAGGGCGCGGCCATCGGCACCGGGGGGACCCACTTCGTCTTCGCGGTTCCAGCCGAAGAGGAGGTGGTCGTCGCCGGGTGAGAACGGTTCGGCGTAGGGCATCGCGTCGAGCAGGTCCGCCTCGCCGCGGCCCAGGGCGAAATCGCGGCCGGGGTGACGGGTGCGGTTCCCGAGGACCATGGTGACGGGACGCGCTCCCCTTCTCCACCAGGTGCGCACCGCGTGTTCGTTGCTGTAGAGGACCCGGTCCCGGAGCGGGGTGCGCAACGCCCCGGCGACACGTTGCCGGATCAGGGCCGTGTAGCTCGCGACGGTCGTGTCGAGGGCGTGCCAGCGGTCGTAGGCGTCGCCGTAGAGTTGACGCGCGACCGGATCCTCGAAGGCGCCGGGCACGAACCGCGACTGGGCGAGGGTGGGCTGAGGGGCGGTGATGGCGGCCGCAAGGAGGGAGACGGCGAGGAAGCGTTGTGTCATGGATGGAGGGCCCGCGTTGGAGAGCCGCCGGATGAGACTGGGCGTACTACGGAGAGACAGCGCGGGGGAGTTTCAGGGTTGCCTTCCCGGACTTGCCGGGTCTTGCCGAACCCGGAAATCCACCACCAGAGGCAGGTGATCGGACTCCAGCGTATCCGATGCGCGCACGCCGAGCAGCCGGAGCGCCTCGGGCGACAGGTCGGCCGCGTCGAAGACGAAGGCACGCTCGACCTGGAGCACCGATTCCCTGTAGAGAACGTAGTCCAGCCTGCCGGGCGAAAACGGATCCCCCTCGCGGGTGGCGCGCCAGGTGACCAAAGAGCGGTCCCGCAGCCGCGGCAGGCGGGCCACGCCCAGGTCGTCCCCGCCGCTGCCGAGACCGGATCGCAGATGAGCCAACGGCCGCGCGGACCCCACCAGGTTGAGGTCGCCGCCAACGACGACGCCGACATCCGGACGGCTGGCCAGCACCGACGCCAGCGCCCGGTTCAGCGTGCGCGCCTGAAGCTCTCGCAGCCGGTCGCGCGGAGACCCGTCGTAGCCCGCACTCTGGAGGTCGACGGGGACGAAGAGGATGTCCCGGCCGTCGACGGTGACCCACGCCCCGGTCGTGGACATGCCCCCGTCCGCTTCCGCGCGGGCCAGCCTCGAGGGCGGCGGCATCCGTGGTGCCTCCGGCTCGTCCCCCACCTCGCGCAACCACCCCTCCAGCGCCCCCGGTTCGTGATCCACCCGGGTCAGGTCCGCTTCGCCCCGCAGTCCCAGTCCCCTGGCACCCACAACCGTCCGCTGCCGGCCGCCACCCGTGGCCAGCCACCAGTCCCACCCAGGCCCCTCCTCCCCCGCGAGCCTCTCCCCAAAGCGCGCAAGCTCCACCAGCGTTACCTCGGCATAAACCTCGTCGAGAAGCAGCACATCGGGGGCGAGGGCCGCCAGGACACGCCGGAACGCTTCCGGACGATCGCGAAAGTTCCCGTCCGAGACGTTCCATGTGACCACGCGCAGTGCACCCGGTGTCCGGGCCACCGCCTCGGTCCCCGACAGCGGAGGACCTTCACCCGGATCCGTCGCCAACGCATGCGTGAACACCGGCGTTTCATCGATCACGGAATCCGCGCGCAAATAGCGCATCCGCCCGGCCAGGATCTTCCCGGCGGCCGCCTCCACCCGCCCGGTCCCCGCACCGTCCGCTCCAGCCGTCTCCGACTCCCCGGCATGCCCCTCCCCCCGCACCCCGGCCCGGTCCAGGCGCACTTCGAACCTGTCCGACGAGTGCGTCGGCGAAACGATAAGGCCCACCATGGCCGCCCCCGCCATCTCCCCGAGGCCACCTTCACCAATCCGGCGCACCCCCACCCCGGCACCGTGAACATCCGTAGCGGGCTCCCTCTGCCGCGACAGGACAATAGTCAGATCGGCGCCTTCCACTCCCCCATGCGGCGCTCCCGTATCCACATCCCCGTCGACGTTCAGCACCACCTCGACCGTACCCGGCATCCCCTGCACGGTAACCGTGTCGCCCAGGTCGATGAGGAGGTGGATGAAGCTGGCGTCGTCGCGCACCGAAACCGAGACCAGGTCGACGGGGGAGCCGGGCGCGGCGTCACCCGGTGGATCGGTGACGGTGGCCGGGACGCCGACCCAGTCGTCGAACGAGCCATCGGTCCAGATGGAGACGTCGGCACCGGACGGATCGTCGCCCAGGGCGCACCCGGCGATCCCTGCGCAGACGACTGCCCCGGCGACGCCCGCGATGCTCCGGGGGCTGGTCATTCAGGCCACTCCTTTGAGGCGTACGGGCTTGGGCCCCTAACGATAGCTACCCCCGCCGTCTCCGTCCCCCCGCGACCGGTCCCGGCCGGACCATCACGCGGACCATGAAGTACTGCCCAAGTCGGCCGTGCGACCGGTCCGTGATCGATTCACCTCTCGTTGCGCCTTGCCAGCCCGACAGAGCACCTGAAGCCAGAATCCCGGCAGGAGATCATGTAAGTTCAACCAGGGCTGCACGATCTGCCGC
>JAPPNO010000033.1 GCA_028873845.1 Gemmatimonadota bacterium
GAACTTGACCGTCCCCGGCAGCTCGTCGCGCATGCCGGCCAGCACCGACGCCACACCCAGCTGCACCGCTACGTGAATGTCATGCCCGCAGGCGTGCGACACCCCCACCTCCTGGCCCAGGTAGGTGGTCCGCACCGTCGACTTGAACGGGAACGGGGTGAACTCGGTGACCGGCAGCGCGTCCATGTCGGCCCGCACCGCCACCACCGGCCCGGGCAGCCCGCCCCGCAGAATCCCCACCACCCCCGTGTGCGCGATCCCCGTCTGAACGTCGTCGAAGCCGAGCGAGCGCAGGTGACCGGCGACCAGCTCGGCCGTCTTGAACTCGCGGTTGCCGAGTTCGGGGTACTGGTGGATGTGCTCCCGCAGCCGGATGATCGAGTCCTGGACCTGGGCGAGGATCTCCTCGACCCGCGCCTCCTGTGGTTGCTGCGCGGCGAGGGGTGCGGGTGGGACGAGGACAGCCACGGCCAGCACGGCCGCGGCCCCGGCAGGGAGTCGGCGGTTGCGGTGCACATCGATCATGGTGGATTCCCTGTTCCTGGTGTTGTGAAGGCTCGACGCCCAGATATGTAAACTTGACATGACATTTAGTATAGCTGAGTTCACATTGTGAATCCTTTCACAATCCTCTACGACCCCGCCAGACTCCGGTACACCGCCCGCACGAACCGCTCCGGATTCTCTCCCCATAGCGCGTCCAGATCCGCCGTCGGCGCCGCGGCCACCACCTGGTCCTCGGTCCTCCCGTTGGCCACCAGCCCGGCCACCCTCAGCCGCACCGTCTCCAGCATGTCGCGGTACTCGCGCAGGTGCTCCGGCGACGCAAGCTCACCGTGCCCCGGAATGATCCGCGTCCCCTCGCTCGACCGTTCCAGCACGAAGTTGGCTGCCGCGATCACCCCGTCGATCCCGCCCCCGCTGTCCACGTCGACGAACGGGTAGCGGCCGCGGAAGAAGGTGTCGCCCATGTGGAAGACGTTGGCCCGGGGGAAGTGGACGATCGCGTCGCCGTCCGTGTGCGCCCTCCCGATGTGCGTGACCTCGATGTGACGCCCGTTCCAGTGGAAGCGCACGCCCTGGTCGAAGGTGACGACAGGCAGTGCCGCCCTCGGCGCCTGGCCCGAACGGCCCACCAGCCCCGCGAACTCCGCCGGGTTCATGCGGCGGTACACGTTCTCGTGGGCCACGATCATGGCGCCGGCCTCGCCGAGGTTCTCGTTGCCCCCGGTGTGGTCGCCGTGCCAGTGGGTGTTCAGCACCCAGCGGACGGGCTTGTCCGTGACCGCCGCGACCGCCGCCAGGATCTTCTCCGTCAGCGGCGCGAACTGGTCGTCGATCATGAAGGCGCCGTCGTCCCCCACCGACAGGCCGATGTTGCCACCCCGGCCCATCAGCATGAAGAGGTCGCTCTCCAGCTCGACGGTGGTGATCTCCACGTCCGCCATGTTCTGCTGCCCCGCGACCGGACCCGCGGCGATGGCCACGCCCAGGAACAGGAAGATGCCCAGGGTGGCGAAACGCCGGCCCGCGCCGGTCCGTGGGCCTGAACCCGCAAGTTGCCGGCGTGGCTCCCGCCGTCCTGCGACGCCGGTCACACTGCTCCGGTACAAAGTCCTCATTCCTTGAATTCCTCTCGATTCCGTGGTGGGATTGTGGCGAACGGCGCGCCCCATCCCTATGAATAAGGTCACCGCTACCACCTTGGAGAATACCGACATGAGACTCCTCCCTGCCACCGCACTGCTCGCACCCCTGCTCGCGCTCGCCTGCACCGACGCTCCGCCACGCGACGCCGCAGCCCAGTCCCCCACCTCCCGCGCCAACGCCGCCACCCCCCAGGACCTCCCCCCCGCAATCATCGGCCAGGGCGGCGCACTCGAGGGCACCGACCTCCAATACGTCGACGGCGACAACCTCACCACCGGCTACCTCGCCGTCCCGTCGGGCGATGGCCCCTTCCCCTCCCTGGTCATCATCCACGAGTGGAACGGGCTGCAGGACCGGGTGCGCCAGCTCGCAGACGACTTCGCCGCCGAAGGCTACGTGACCCTCGCGGCGGACCTCTTCCAGGGACGCACCGGCGCGAATCCGCAGGAGAACATGGCGCTGGTGCGCGAAGCGCGGGCGAACCCGGAGGCCATGATCGCCAACCTCGACGCGGCCGTGGCCTACCTGAAGGCGCGCCCCGACGTGACCGGACGGGTGGGTGCGATGGGATGGTGCTTCGGTGGCGGCGTGGCGCTCTCCTTCGGCCTCGACGGCGTCAACCACGAGGCCACCGCCATCTTCTACGGCCGCCTGGTGGACGATCCGGAGGTGCTGGCCGCCATGGATCACGAGGTCTACGGCACCTTCGCCGCCCTCGACAACGGGCCCTCTCCCGAATCGGTGGCCGCCTTCGAGGCCGCGCTCCGCGCCGCCGGAATCGAGCACGACCTCCACATCTACGACGACGTCAACCACGGCTTCTGGCTTCGCGTGGACGGCGACCCCGAGGCGCGGACCGCCCCCGCCGCCGACGCCTGGCAGCGCCTGAAGGCGTACCTGGAACGCACGCTGCGCTGACACCGGCCGGCAGCCCGGGCACGTAACCCGCTGGCATCCGGGCGTGCGCCCATCGGCGGCCACCGGAGTTTGGGCGCGGTCTCCGGACAGAGTTATGTTACCCCGAAACAAGGAGATATGATGATCCCGATCCGGATCTCGCTGGACCGCGAAATCTACGAACACGCCGACCGGGTCTCACGCCGCCAGGGTGTCTCGCTGGCGGACTTCTGTCGCCGCACCCTGCGCGAGGCGCTGGCTCAGTACCCGAGCGACAAGCCCTGGATGGCCTATGTAGGCGGCCTCGAAGGGAGCACGGACGACAGTAGCACCGTAGATGCGGTCGTCTACGGGCGCGATGCCCGATGAGCGGCCCCAAGGTCTTCCTGGACACCGGCATCTTCATAGCAGCCATGAACCGTCATGACCGGTATCACGACCGGGCACGCGCCCTCTTTGCCGGCACTCCGCACCCCCGCTGGCATACCTCGGTGCTGGTCTGGTCGGAGGCGTACAATTGGTTCCTGGCGCAACATGGGGACGATGCCGCCCGTGCGTTCGGGTCGATGGTCGCGAGCCTCGAGGGACTGGTCATGTTCACCGCCGACGAGGACCATCACGCGCGGGTCTGCCGCATGTCGGACCGGCTGCGCCACGAAAACCTGACCTACGTGGACGCATCCACTCTGGTCCTCATCGACGAACACGACATCAACACGGTTTGGTCCACGGATCACCGGCTGGGGCTCACCGGCGCGGAGGTGTTGCCGCTGTCCCAAAGGGGTGACGCGACTGTCACCCTGCGGTGACTCCGACCCGGCCGATATCCGCCTTTTTCGGGTCTCCCCACGCCGGCAATTCTCGCCAGGAGGCCCAATCCACGCGGTTTCCCTGAAACGGCACGGGTCTTGCTTAGGAACATCCGCAAACCCCAGCTTTAGGAGACCCAAATGTTCAGCCAGAACGGGAAACTCAAGATGAAGCGAGTTCTCTGGATCATCCCCGGCCTTGCGTTGCTGGCGCCGGCGGGCGCCCCGGAACTCGGCGCCCAGGAGCGCGACTTCCTCCTCAAGAAGCCGCAGGTGACCTTCTCGATCAGAGGGGGATACAGCGTTCCGCGCGCCGGCGGCAGCGAGGGCACGGAGAGTCTGTGGGATTTCACCCGCAAGCACCTGACGGTGGAAACCGGCGATTTTGCCGGGCCCTACGTCGGGGCGGAGGTGGGGATCCTCGCGTCGGAGCGCCTCGATGTCGTGTTCGGGCTCGGGTACAGCGCCTCCTCGGCCTCGTCCGAGTTCCGCGAGTACGTGGGCGATGACGACCTGCCCATCACGCAGACCACCGAGTTCAACACCATGCCGGCCACCGTCGGCCTCAAGGCCTACCTGATGCCCCGGGGCCGGTCGATCGGCAGTTTCGCCTGGGTACCCCGGAACTTCAACGCCTTTGCGGGAGTCGCGGGCGGATTGGTCTGGTACCGCTTCGAGCAGTACGGCGAGTTCGTGGACGCGGAGACCCTCGACATCTTCATCGACAACTTCCGGTCGGTCGAGAAGGCACCGACCCTGCATCTCTTCACGGGATTGGACGTCGGCATCAACAGGAGCCTGATGCTGACCGGGGAAGCGCGCTACGGAATCGCAAGGGCTCCGTTCCAGCGCTTTTTCGACGGTACCAGCGATTTCGTGGGGTTCCCCAAGCTGGACCTGACCGGCCTGAAGCTGAGTGGCGGAGTGAGCTTCAGGCTCTGAACGGAATAGACAATGATCACCGGATACGGACGAACCAGAACGAAGTTCGACGCGGAGGAAGCAATCATGAGTACGAAGAAGGCAGGAATCGTCTTGCTCGCCGGCCTGGGTGCGGTTGTCGCGATCGCCGGGCTCCACGGTCCGGTGGAAGCGCAGGAGCGCGAGCTGCGTGCCGGCTGGCAGCCCTACCTGGGGTGCTGGCAGGCGCTGGAGGGCGAGGAGGATCAGGGGATCCTGTGCCTGGTCGCCGAGGGCCGGGACGTCGAGATGCTGACCATCGTCGACGGCGAAGTGGCGTTCAGGGAGCCCCTGGTGGCGGACGGCGGCACCCACGATTTCGAACGGGACGACTGCCAGGGCACCGAGTCGGCGCGCTTCTCCGAGGATCGGCGGCGGCTCTACACCGCGTCCCTGGTGAACTGCGACGGCGAGGCGTCCCGGCGGAGCACCGGAATCATCTCCATGCCCACCCTGGACGAATGGGTGGACGTGCGGGCCATCGAGACCAACGGTGCGACCACCGTCTGGTCGCAGCGCTACCAGCGCACGAGCCACAGCGCGCTCAACCAGTTGGGACTTGCCGACCCGGTCGCCCGCCCCAACCCCTTCGCGCTGCGCGGCGGCATCACCTACGCGACGGCCGACGTCACCATCGACGACGTCATCGACGCCTCGCGGAACGTGGACGTCGACGCGGTGCAGGGGTGGCTCGCGACGGCGGAGGCGCAGTTCGAGGGTCTGCGCGCCGATGACCTGATCCGCATGGAGGAGGCCGGCGTGGCCACGACCGTGATCGACGTGGTGGTCGCGGTCTCGTTCCCCGAGCACTTCGCGCTCAATCAGGAGGCGGAAACGGACCGCGCCCGCATGTACATGTATCCGTGGGCGGATCCGTTCTACTACGGGTACTACGGCGGCTACGGACGCTACGGGCGCTACGGCTGGGGGGGCGGGTACTACGGCCGCTGGTATCCCGGCTACTACACCCCCGTCGTGGTCTCCGTGGGCCGGCTTCCTCGGGGCGGCGGCGGCCAGGTCGTCGCGGGCAGGGGCTATCGCCGACCCGTATCCGTGACCTCCGGTTCCGGGTACAGCGGCGGCTCCTCGGTCGGGAGCAGCGGTGGCAGCAAGTCCGGCGGCACCAGGACCAGCACCGGCCGCACAGCGGTCCGGCGTGGCGGCAAGTAGCGGTTCCACGTCCTTCTCTTTCATGGCCGGGGCCGGCGACCCTTCGCCCGCCCCGGCCATGCTTTCGTTCCTGCAGGAAACGGCCGGAGGGCTCTCCGAGACGCTCGCCTCCAGCCCCCTGCTCGCCCTGGCCGTCCTCTTCGGCGCTGGGGTCGCGACCAGCCTGACACCCTGCGTCTACCCGATGATCCCCATCACCGCATCGGTGATCTCGGGGACCGCGCGCGACGGGCAGCCGTGGAGACGCACCCTCGGTCTCACCATGACCTACGTCACGGGGATGGCCCTGCTCTATGCCGTTCTCGGCCTGGTGGCGGGGCTCACGGGCACGCTCTTCGGAACGGTGAGCGCAAGCCCCTGGGCACTGCTGGCCATCGGCAACCTGCTGCTGGTCTTCGCGCTGGCCATGTTCGACGTGATCCCGGTGCGGGTGCCGCAGCGAGTCATGGCGTGGGCGGGCGGCCGCGAGGGGGGTTCATACGGGGCCGTCTTCGTGCTGGGGGCTACGTCCGGCGTGGTGGCCGCGCCGTGCGGGGCGCCCGCATTCGCGGCCGTGCTGGCGTGGGTGGCCGCCACGCGGGCGGGTTTCATGGGATTCGTGTACCTCTTCGTCTTCTCCCTGGGGATGACCGCGCTGCTGGTGGCGGTCGGGCTCTTCTCGGGGACGATTTCGCGGCTGCCCAGGTCGGGGAAGTGGATGGTGGCGGTCAAGCGCGTGGCGGCGGTGATCATGCTGGGGGTCGCGCAGTATTACTTCGTCCAGGCGGGGTATAACATGTAGGGGGCGATCGTGTGGGGACCCCACGAGCCAAGTAACTGATACTGAAGGACGGCCCTCCATGAAGAGAACAGCGATCATCGCCCTCGGGATCGTGAACCTCGTCCTGCTGCCGCTTGCGATCGGGGGCGCCTGCATTCGCACCGCACCATCGCTCCCGGTGGCCGGCCCCGAAGCCGAATCGCTCTTCACCGGCCTCACCGGCGCCTGGGTCATCGACAGGGAAGCGACCAATTCATCTCGCACCTCTCTGGAATCCGCGGTTGTGAACTCCGATGGGCTGATGGGCGTGCCGGCGAACGAGACATCCCAAATCATGAGAGAGATTCCTGAGATCGAGGACCAGGAGACACTCCACTTCGTCTCCGACGCAGTCCTGAAGCTGACGCAATACCCACTCACCCTGGCTCTTCACGTCGACCCTACCCAGGTCGTCTCCAAGCCGACGCCCGGGAACGGGCTCACCTTGCTGATGGATCTCGCAAGTCAGGGTGTCAGCGGGAGGGCACTGGTGAGGTTCCAGCTCGACATCAAGGGGCAGGTGCAGAACGTCGAAGTGGCCGAGAGCTCCGGCAACACGATGCTGGACCAGTTGGCGCTCCGGGTTGCGCGCACCTACAGGTTCACCCCGATTGTCTACCAGGGAGAAGCTGTTTCCGGCCAGTTGATATTGCGGCTCAACTTCTCGGTCGGTCGACAATGACCCTCTCCTCCATCCCCTGCGGCCTCGTCATCGCAATCAATCCCAGAGGAGGACTTCAGCCGTGAGCACACAGCGACATCGGCCCGGCACTCTCGACGCCCGGCCACTTTCGGCCGTACCCACACGCGCCGCTGCTTGCGTCACCCTCGCCCTGGTGCTCGCGCTCCCCGCCGCCGTCACCGCCCAGGAGCCGGAGGACGGGCTGGGCCTCCCGGCTGGCACCGAGGCGCCCGACGCGCAGGTGGAGGACCTGGAGGGCAACGCGGTCTCGTTGCTCGAGGTCATCGGCGGGCGTCCCGCGCTGATCGAGTTCTGGGCGTCGTGGTGCGAGCAGTGCGAGGCGCTCCAGCCGGAGATCGACCGCGTGCAGGAGCGGTTCGGGGACAAGGTGGCGGTGGTGGCAGTGGCTGTGGCCGTCTCCCAGTCACGTCGCAGGGTGCGCCGCCATGTGGAGCGGCACGCGCCGGAGTATGACTTCGTCTACGACGCAAGCGGCGAGGCCGTGAGAGCGTACAAGGCGCTGACGACCTCGATCGTGGTGCTGGTGGACGGGGAGGGGCGGGTGGTGTCGACCGGCGTGGGGCCGAAACAGGAGTTGGTGAAGGCGCTGGAGACGCTCCTTCAGGAACCCTCTTCCGGCTCCGGCGTCACCTCGTCGATCACGGCGGCCAGCTCCTCGTAGGCGGTCGGATCCGTCTGCCGGAACTGGGGGATCACCTTGGCCACGCGGCCGTCCGGGCCGATCACGATCACGGCCCGGCTGCCCACCATGCCGTTGTCCCGGAGCGATCCGCCGAACGCCGCGAAGGACGCTCCGTCGGCGTCGCTGCCGAAGAGGTAGGGGAAGTCCTCATCCTTCAGCCATGAGGCGCCCTCTTCGGGCGAATCGTTCGAGATCGCCATGAGCACCACGTTGCGGCCCTCGTTGAACAGTTCTGCGTACTGATCACGGTACGCTCTCATCTGAACCGTTCAGCCACGCGTCCTGACTCTGAAGAAGAATGCGAGGACCACCGTTTCGCCGCGGTAGTCGCTCAGCCTGATGTTGTCGCGGAGCACGCCATGACGGGTCGCCCCGGTCAGCTCGAAGTCGGGCGCCATCGCCCCCACTTCGATGAGGCCGCCCGTCTCCTGGGCCGCGACGCCGTCGGGCGCGGCCATCCCGATCGCGACGGCCGCAGCCGCCACCACCAACAGTCTGCGCATCATTCGTTCTCTCCGTTCTCGTTCGCCAGCCTACATGTGCACATGAGTATATGAGTATATGAGCAGGTTCGCGCTCAGCTCCCGCCTCCGATCGCGGCCTTGATCGCCTCGACCGTGCGGTCCACGCGGAAGCCGAGCAGCTTTCTGCCCGTTTCGATCGTCGCCTCCAGGTCGGCGATGCTGAGCCCGTTGATCGAGGCTTTGCCGGCCGCCACGCGCTGGGCGTGCCGCACCGACTCCGGATCGACCACCGTCATAATCGAGGTGATGACGAAGTCGTCGTGGAGGCCGTCGTTGGTGGGCTCGGTGATCCCGAGTTCGCTCTCCATCCACTCGAAGACTTCGCGGTAGCGGTAGAACTCGGGGATGTAGTGCGCGCGGGCGCCCCCGCCCCACCGCGCATTCAGCGCATCGGCCACCGCCGCCATCCCCCTCTGGTTCCCCCCGCTGTCGCCGATAAAGACGATGTTGGTGAAGCCGTGCGCCCGCAGGCTGCTCGCCACGTCGTCCAGCACCGCCCGGAAGGTCTCCTCGCGCAGGCTGATCGTGCCCGGATAGCGCATGTGACCCGACGGATTGTCGATGCCGCCCTCGGGAACCAGCTTGATGACGGGGGCGCAGAGCGCGTTGCCCAGCTTGCGCGCGATCCCCTCGCAGGCGCCCTCCAGCACGTAGTTGTGCTTGCCGGTGGCGAGGTACGGGCCGTTCTGCTCGATCCCGCCGGTCGAGATGATGGCTGTGGTCTTGCCGTCGCGGAGCGCGTCGCGGACCTCCATCCAGGTGAGTTCCTCGATCCAGACCGAGTTCAGGGCCTCGATCGGGCGCTCCATCCGCATGTCGGCCAGGAGGGCCTCCGCCTGGCGGGCCATCATCTCGGCGCGCCGCTCCGCGGTCATGCCGCCGCGTCCCTGCTGGGCGCCGGCCGCGACCGGGGCGGCCAGGGTGAGCGCCGCAGCCGTCAGGATCCATCGCCTGCATTCCATTGTCATGCCTCCGTATCGGTTGAGTGCCTGCAGCGGGCTCCATTGTAGCGCGGGCGCCCCACCAGGACGACCTTTTCGGCGACGCCACGCTCACTTCCGTTCTCCGCTCACCGATGCCGACAACTACGCGCGCCACCATCATCCTCGCCCTCCCCGCCCTTTTCCTGGTCTGCGACCCCACCCCCGACCCACCCCCCACCGCCGACCCCTACGCCCGCGGCTACACCGACGACGACTTCCCGCGCGTCCAGGAACTCGCCCCCGGCGTCTACTCCTACGAACAGCTCCGCTCGGCCGGCGAAGAACGCTTCACCACCGTCAGCATGTTCGTCATCACCGACGAAGGCGTTCTCGTCGCCGACGGCCAGGGCAGCCCCGCCGAGACCCGCCGCCTCGTCGGAACCATCGCCACCGTCACCGACCAGCCCGTCACCCACGTCATCGTCTGCTCCGACCACGGCGACCACACCGCCGGCAACTCGGAGTTTCCAGCCACCGCCCGCTTCTACGCCCACCCCACCTCCCACGCCGTCCTGCAGCGCGCCGCCGACAACCCCGACCGCCCCACCACCGCCCCACCGGTCATCGTCCCCACCCACCTCGTCGAAACCTCCGAAACCCTCCACCTCGGCAACCGCGAGATCCGCCTCCTCTTTCTGGGCCGCGCCCACACCGGCGGCGACCTCGTCGTCCACCTCCCCGCCGAGAAGATCCTCTTCATGAGCGAGGCCTACATGAACCGCGTCTTCCCCGCCATGCGCTCCGCCTACCCGAGCGAATGGGTCGCGATGATCGAGGCCGCGCAGGCGCTCGATGTCGACATCTTCGTCCCCGGCCACGGCTTCGTCGATTCTCCCGAGGTGCTCGCCGAGGAGCTGGAAATCTATCGCCAGGCCCTCGTCCAGGTGATCGAGGAGGCCACACGGCTCCACGCCGCCGGCCTCACCGTGGAGCAGGCCATCGAACAGGCCGACTTCGGCGACCTCGAAACCTGGTCGCTCCGCTCCAGCCAGGCGCCCCGCGCGATCGGCCGCGTCTTCAAGGAGCTGAACGGGGAGCTACCGCCGGTATAGGTTGCTGCGGGCCGGATCCGTCCGCCGCCCTCCAGCCCGTGGACCACGAGTCCCCCCACCACTGGCCCAGCCACCGCACCCGGGAGTATTCTCATCCCTGCTCAACCCGCCACACTCCACCAGTCACCCGAATCCGACCCCATCCGGAGAGACTCGTGAATCCGACACTTCGGCCCACCGGCGCTGATCCGGCGCCCCCCTCGCGGACCATCCTTCCGGCCACCGCCTTCCTCCGCGCGGTCGCCCTTCTCCCCGTCGCGACCGCGCTCGCCACCCTCCCGCTCGCGCACCCCGCCCCCCTCTCCGCCCAGCAACCCGAGTGGCGCTACTGGGGCGCCGACGCCGCAAGCACCCGCTACTCCCCCCTCGACCAGATCGACGCCTCCAACTTCGAGCAGCTCGAGGTCGCCTGGATCTGGCGCGCCGACAACTACAGCCCCTCGCGCGGCGAGATGCTGCGGGCCACCCCCATCTACGTCGACGGCACACTCTACTCGGTTGCCGGCAGCCGGCGAACCGCAGTCGCCATCGACCCCGCGACCGGCGAGACGCTCTGGACCTTCCGCGAGCCCACCACCAAGCGCTGGGAAGACTCCATGCGGAAGAACTACGGCAAGGGCGTCGCCTACGCGGAGATAGCCGGTCGCCCGACGATCTACCTGGTCACCCCCGCCTTCTTCATGCACGCGCTCGATCCCGCGACCGGCCGCAAGATCCCCTCCTTCGGCGAGGGCGGCACCGTCGACCTCCTCGGCGACCTCGGCCGCTGGGACCACCACCCCACCGAGGGCATCCCCTTCGAGGTCGGCTACATCACCAACTCGTCGCCGCCGATCGTGGTGAACGGCGTGGTCGTGGTCGGCAATTCCCACGAGCAGGGCTACTACCAGTACCTCAAGGAGAACGTGCCGGGGAATATCCTCGCCTACGACGCCGGCACCGGCGAGCACCTCTGGACCTTCAACGTGATCCCGCAGGAGGGCGAATTCGGCAACGACACCTGGGAGAACGACGCCTGGAAGTGGACCGGCAACGTGTCGGCGTGGGCCCCGCTCTCCGCCGACCCCGAACTGGGCCTCGTCTACGTCGTGACCGACCCGCCGCCCGTCGACTACTACGGCGGCTTCCACCCGGGCGACAACCTCTTCTCGACCAGCATCCTGGCCCTCGACGTGCGGACCGGCGAGCGCCGCTGGCACTTCCAGACCGTGCACCACGACGTCTGGAACTACGACAACCCCACCGCACCCAACCTGGTCGACATCACGGTGGACGGACGCGACATCAAGGCGCTGGTGCAGGTCACCAAGCAGGGCTGGGCGTACGTGCTCGACCGCGAGACCGGCGAGCCCGTGTGGCCGATCGAGGAGCGCGAAGTGCCGCAGTCCGACGTGCCCGGCGAGAAGCTGTCCCCCACCCAACCCTTCGTGACGCGGCCCGCTCCCTTCGAGATGCAGGGCATCACCGAGGACGACCTGATCGACTTCACCCCCGAGCTGCGCGCCGAGGCGCTGGAGATCGTCAAGGGCTACCGGCTTGGTCCGCTCTTCAATCCCCCCGCGGTTGGCGACGACCGTCCCTCGATCCACTGTCCGGGCGCCAACGGCGGGGCCAACATCCCCGGGGGGGCGGCGGTCGACCCCGAAACCGGCATCCTCTATGTCGCCTCGACGCGAGGCTGCAGCGCTCCCCGGCTATTCCCGGGCGTCGACCGCGATTCGACCGCGAACGTCGCTTGGGTGACGCTCGGTCCGGGCGGCGCCCGGGGTCCCCAGCGCCTCCCGCTGGTCAAGCCGCCCTACGGGACGATCATCGCGATCGACCTCAACACGGGCGACCACATCTGGCGGATTCCCAACGGGACCACCCCGGACAGAATCCTGAACCACCCCGCGCTCGCGGGCGTCGACATCGGCAACACCGGCGCCCCGGCGCACGCGACCAAGCTGGTCACGAAAAACCTCCTCATGTATGGGGAGGGACGGGGCGCCGCGCCCGTCTTCCGCGCCGTCGACAAGATGACCGGCGCGGAGCTGGGCTCCGTCGAGCTCCCCGGTTCCACCATCACCGCGCCGATGACCTACATGCACGAAGGCAGCCAGTACGTGGCCGTGGCGATTCGCCTGCCGGACGGCGAGTACGGGCTGGTGGCGCTGCGGTTGCCGGAGTAGGGGGTGGCGGGTGGTCCTCGCGCGACGCGTAGTAAATCGCAGATGACATTTGGTAAAGTAGAGTTTACATGGGATCAAGTACGATGACCCGAGCGACAACTGCGCTGGCCACGCTGACCGGCCTCCTCCTGGCCCAGGGATGCCTGCAGGATGCCCAGCCACCCGATCACACGGACGTCTTCACCGGCGCCGCCGGCGAATGGATCGACCTCTCCCACGCCTTCGGCCCCTCCACCATCTACTGGCCCACGGACACGGCGGGCTTCCAGCTCACCGAACTGGCGTACGGCCACACCGAGGGCGGGTTCTTCTACGCGTCGTACGCCTTCTCGTCGGCCGAACACGGCGGCACCCACCTCGATGCGCCCATCCACTTCGCCGAGGGGCGCTGGACGGCGGACGAGATCCCGCTCACGAGCCTGATCACGACGGCGTCGGTGGTGGATGTTTCGGCAGCGGCGGCCGCCGATCCGGATTACCAGCTCACGGTCGAGGATCTGACGGCGTGGGAAGCCGAGCATGGTGAACTCGCCGACGGGACGGCGCTGCTGATCCGCACGGGGTGGTCGTCGCGCTGGGGGGACCGCGCGGCCTACCTGGGCACGGATCTCACCGGGCCCGAGGCGGTGCCGGAGCTGCACTTTCCCGGGATCGGCCCCGAGGCCGCGCAGTGGCTGGTGGACAATCGGAGGGTCGCGGCGGTGGGGCTCGACACGCCCAGCATCGACTACGGCCAGTCGAGCGACTTCCGGTCGCACGTGATCCTGTACGAGCGGAACATCGTGGGGTTCGAGAACCTGACGAACCTGGAGCGGTTGCCGGCGACGGGCGCAGGCGTCGTGGCGTTGCCGATGAAGATCGAGGGGGGGAGCGGGGGGCCGTTGAGGGTTGTGGGGTGGGTATCGGGTTGACAACGGCGATGGGCGAGTTGATGCGCCATGTCCGCTGGGTCACGGCGGGTCTGTGGTTCGCTCTGACGCTACCGACAGCCTCGCTCCACGCACAGACGCGGGTCGGTGAGGTTGCCTTGGAGACCCCCTCTGCCGGCACCGAGCCGTTCGGAGACATCACTGCGGTTCTCATCACCTCCCACGAGCGTGCCTGGGTGGTTGACCGCCTGGCTTCCAGGGCCTACCTGCTCAACACCAGTCGTGACCTCGTGACCGTACGCGGACGAGAGGGGGACGGTCCCGGGGAATTCCGGAGCCCCTGTTGCGTGACGTTGGCCGGTGATCGCCTTTGGGTCCTCTCTCCCGACTTCAGGCGCATCGACGTCATTGCCCCGAAGGATGGCGATGACCGGGAAGCAATCAGGATCTCACTCGAACCGCAGGTCGCGAATTCGTTCATGGTCCATCGCCCGCCGGTCGTGTTGGGAGAAGGGCGAAGCGTGATGGTGATCGCGAACCGGCACGATTCCAACGCTGACCGGCGCGACTACAGACGAGACAGGGTCGTAGCGCTCGAGTACGATCTGACCGGCGCCTTCCTGCGAGAGTGGCCCGGTCCGAGTCTCCCCGATCGCTATGTGGGATACGGCGTCGCCGAGGCCAGCTATCCCACCAGTCGCGTGAAGCGGATGTCGCTTGGCCTGCCATTCGGCCCGTTCCACGCGGTGGGCCGCAACAGCAACGGTGGATACGCCGCGGCCTTCACCCGCGCCTACGACGTATCCGTTCACGGTATCGGCGGAGAGCTGGTCACCCGCATCGTCCGGCCTGACGTGGAAGGACCCCCGTTGACGCCTTCCGAACGCGAGGAGCGCGACGAATTCGTGGAGTTCGTGCGGCAGGGAGTCAAGCGTGCAGGTGGAACCCTCTCCATCATCGGGGCCTCCGACCCCAAACCCCCAATCGACTGGATCGCCTTCGATGCCGAAGACCGGCTCTGGGTAGCCCTGACCCCGCACGGGGACGCCGAATGGGCCGAGGCGGACGTGTATTCTTCCGATGGCACGTTCGTTTTCCGGGGCAGGTGGCCCGCCAATGTGGACCTGAGCAAAGGGGCCCATGTTGGGCGACGCCGCCTGGGGAGTGAAGAAGGGAGAATGGGACGAGGACTGGTTGGTGTTCCTCAGGTTTGGGCGTGTGGAGAGTCCTTGACCAAGTTCGGCCATTTGCCCATCATACATACGCAATATGGCCAAAGAGGGTTTCCCCCATGACATCTCAAGTTCTCGCCGAACACCTGGGCGGCAGCCAGGCTCTCGGGCGCGAAATCCAGTCCGACTTCGATCTGGACGACGCGATTCGGGAAGGACTGCCGGTGTCGACCCTCGAATCCGTCGTTAGCGGGGGTGTGCTACGCCCCTCCGAACTCGATGCCCTCGTCATTCCTCGCCGGACGCTCGCCCACCGTAAGCGGCTGGGCAGGCGCCTCACCACACGGCAGTCCGATCGCCTGGCCCGCGTGGTCCGCGTCGTGGCCAGAGCCGAGGAGGCCATCGGGGACTCGGCCAAGGCGAAGCGCTGGCTCCGCAAACCCAATCGGGCACTGGAGGGCAGGCGCCCGCTGGACCTCCTGGCCACCGGCGTCGGCGTTCGCATCGTCGAACAGCTACTGGGGCGCATCGAGCACGGTCTGGGGGCGTAGTGGCGGTGCTATTCGCCCTTCGGCGCTCTTTGCCAGCCCGGCGCTTCACCACGCTCAGTGCTCGGACGGTCTTGTCCACGGACCGCTGACCGCCGTTGCACCTCTGGCGCCTCACCCGACAGGCCCATGCCGCCCTCGACGGAGAGGGTGCCCGCCTTCACGGCGCGCGATGGAACTCCAGGGGAACCGCAGTGGTCTACGCCACAACCCACCTGTCGCTCGCGGCACTGGAGTATCTGGTGCACATCGACCCGGAGGACGTGCCGGACGACCTGGTCGCAATTCGCGTGCACGTTCCGGATGGTGCCACCGAGTTGGTGCACCAGGCAGCCGCGATGCCCGCGGGATGGCGGGACACTCCGCCACCGCCCGAATGCCAGGCGATCGGCGGCGACTGGGCCGCAGGCGGCGAACACCTGCTGTTGCGGGTCCCATCGGTCCTCGTGCCCGAGGAATTCAACGTGCTCGTGAATCCGGCCCACCCGGAGGCGTCGCGGGTTCGGGTCTCCGGGTCGCGCACCTTCTCTTACGACCTGCGGCTGCTCGACAGCTCCGCGTCCCCGTAGTCCCAACTCATGGGTCAGCATCTCGAACCCAGCTCCACCGAACCCCAGGATGGGCAACCTCAGCTCGAATCCGGCAGGATGACTCCACCCCGGCCTGCCAGGGGTCCCGCCCAGGAGAAACCGCCGCCTTTGACGAAGTTCACCGGGACCACCACAACCGACGGGACAAACTCGGCGGACGGGCCGGCGTGGTCCGCCGCGAGCACGGAAGCCGCGCCACCAGTCACCGGCCCCGGGAACAACTGGATGTCACCGGCGGTCTCCGGGTGCTCATTCCTGCCGATGTTCTCCGAAAAGGGGTAGCCGAGGATTCCCCCGTTGTACCCCCAGCAACGCAGTGTACCGGTCTCCATGACCGCGCAGGTGCCGTCCTCGTAGAGGAAGATGCTGGCGACGGGACCCCCGACCCTGACGGGAGGCACGGAGGTGATCTCCTCGTTGTCGCCCAGTCTGGTGATGCCGGGAATGCCGAGCTGCCCGGCGCTGTAGCCGTCTCCCCAACACCTGACGGACCCGTTTTCCATCAATACGCAGGTGTGCCAGTAGGCTGCCGCAAGATCCACTACGGGTGACTCGAAGAAGAGCGGCACAGTGGCTGCGGCGGTCTCGTCATCACCGATGTGCTCCGTCCAGTTGTCGCCGTGTCCGAGATTGCCGTAGCCCGCGTCTCCCCAGCAACGCACCGCGCCATCGTCCATGAGGGCGCACATGTGATACCCGCCGACGGCGATCTTCCTGACCGTCCCCGGTAGCTCCAGATCCCCGGCATCGGACGGAGGCTCGTCGTCGCCGATTGGTTCCGACGTGCCGAAATCCGCTCCGTAGCCGAGTCCGTACGTCCGCCCAACCAGCTCCTGCCTGTTCCAATCCCAGTCAAAGGCGTTGATCCCCCAGCACCGAACCTTCCCGGTGTCGAGCAGCGCACAAGCTTTATAGCGTCCGCCGGCCACCTGGACTGCGTTGCCTCCCAGCAGCACGTCGTTGTCCATGTCCGCCGGGGTCTCGTCGTCGCCCACGTTGATCTGGTCCTGGTGCCCCATCCCCAGCTGCCCCGCGTGGTTGCTTCCCCAGCAGCGCACCCTGCCCGAGTCGAACACGGCGCAGACGAAGTCGTCGCCACCGCCGATGTCCACCACGCGTCCGCCGATCCCGATCGGAACGGGACCCACATCGGCCATCGTCTCGTCGTCACCGACGGGTTGGTCGTTGCCGTACCCGAGCAGCCCGCCAGTGGCCCTTCCCCAGCAACGGACGTCGCCCGCCAGCGTGCGTACGCATTCGTTGGCGAAACCCAGGCGAAACTGCAGGGCGTGCCCGCCAACCGGCATGTCGCCGACATCCAGCGGGCCCACGAACCCCCACGTACTACTGCCGTACGCCCACAGGGGCCGCCCGCGGTCTCCCCAGCAACGCACGGTACCCCGGTCGGTGAGTATGCACATGACGTCGCTGTTGAACCGGCCCTCCACGATCCCGTACACCTCGACCCGGGCAGCCACCTCCTGCCCCAGGTACGTCACGCTGAACTCGCCCGATCCGCTCGTCTTCGCGGTGAGCACGCCGTCTTCAATCGCCAGCACCGACGCGTCGGACACGTTCCAGGAATCGACCCACTCGGGGTTGATCGGCACAACGGTTCCGCGGGCGTCGGTGAGGACCGGCGACAGCGGATGGGACTGGCCGACCCCCATCTCCCACTCCGGCGCTTCCAGGGAGACCACGAGGGGCGGTTGCAGGACGTTGTACCGTGCGTATTCGCCCAGGTAGTTGAAGGTCGTGGTGTCCCAGGCGCTCACCGCAACGCGCCCGCGGCCCACCGAGCGCCCGGTGACGCACAACCGGGTGGTGGCGCCGTCGGGCGAGAACACCAGCGAGTCGACGGCCAGGACCTCCGGGTCGAACGATTGGCGAAAGACGTAGTCGAAGTCCGGCAAGCGCACGGCGTCGCCGCCGGAATCACGCCCGGTCAGCTCGAGGCATCCCGATTGGCCCGGCACGAGCCAGTCGGGGCCGCTCCACGATCCGTTCACCCACTCCCAATTTGTTATCGCTCCGTATCCGGAGTGGCTGCCGGCGCGGGCGAAAACCGTGTCGCGGCCCGCGCGTCCCGCCTGCACCTCCGCAGTGGCGGTCAGGCTGTCGCTTGAGACGCCCGTTTCGCCGAGTTGCGCCCCTCCCTGCGCGGCCATCGTCCATTGCATTCCCGGAGGAGGAGGCACGGCCGGATCTTCGGAGGCGTCCAGCAACTGGGCGGAGAAATCGATCGTGCGGGGCGGTTGGCCGACCCGCGAGAAGACCATGGCCGCACGCGGCCACACCCGGACGCTCATTCCCGAGCCGTCCTCCGCGCTGGCCGCACCGTCTTCCACCGAAGCATCGCCGGGGGGAACCGTCAGGTCGGTGTCGGAATGGCAGGCGACAGCCGACAGCAGAGACGCAAGCAGCGCGAGGACGAGGCCCGCCCGGGAGTCGCATGGCCGGCCGCGGCAACCTCGCGGCACGGAAACGCGCCGGATCCAGCAGTGTAGTCTCGCGGAAACGGCCCCAGGACCACATCTGCGGGCTGGTAGGGCGGCGGTGGGTCTTGAGTCTCTCATGTAACTGTCCATTCGGCTATCGATACCGGACCAGTTTCCACTCCACCCGCGCATCTCCCTCGGTCACCTCCAGGTGTACGCTCCCCCCGATGCCCCCGGGATCGTTGACCAGGAAGTAGTAGTTTCCACCCTCCGCCGACTGGCCTCCGGTGGCGAGTCCCGCGCCAATGCTGATCGTCTCCCAGGGCTCGAAGTACTGCCATGCCCGGTGGACGAACGGAATGTCGTACTTCGGGAGCCCTCCGCGGTCGTCGAGCGCAAAGGAAACCATCCAGTCCAGCCGCGACTCGAAGGGATCCCAGCCCGGCACCACTTCACGCATGCGCTCGATGAGTCCGGGGCCCTTGCCGCGAAGGTCCCATTCATTCCACTGGACGAAGTAGTGCCCGTACCAGTCCTCGGCAGCTCCGCCAATGACTCGCCGCGTCGCGGATGCGTAGGATTGGCCATTGTCGAAGACGAGTCTGGTGACGAGAAACCTCAGGTACGGGTGGCTCTCACGGTAGCCGGCGACGAAATCCCCGAACCAGGGCAGTCGCAGGCGAAAACCGCGCAAGGGCACCTCGACGTTCCAGTTCGCATCCAGCGGAGTGTTGGTCGCGAGCCTGCTGTTCTCGTCGGCGAACCAGTTCGCGATCCCTTCGCTGGACCATGGTCCCACGAACCCGGGGAGGTTGCGCCGGTCCCACGCGTGGGCCAGCTCGTGGGCGGCCAGGTTGTGGTACCACCCCTTGTCGCCCCAGTCGGCGGCGCGCATATGGACGGTAGTCGTGGTCCGCTCGCCGTCGATGTTGTGGATCATCACTCCCGTGCTCGCGTCATCGCTGCCATCGTTGTACATGACCACCATCTGCTCGTTGTTCGTGTTGGTGATCGGCACGCGCGGCCCGAATACGGTCTTGTAGAGATCCTGTACCCTTTTCGACCCCAGCCAGTTCATGATCTCGTCGAATTCGGCGACCCTGGTTGCGTTCCAGATGTCATCCATGTCCTCCTTGAACACGGCGAAGACGACGTTGGGCGGATAGAGCGCGACCACGCGGAAGACCCCCGAGCGCCCCTCGTGCGTGTACCACTGGAACTCGTCACCCACCTCCCACTTCTCCGTCCGCGTGTCCAGGCCTTCCAACGAGTCGCTCTGCGCCCAGTACATGCTCTCGTGAAGCCTGGGGGGCGCGGGGTGCCGGGAATCCTCCACATGGGGCGGTTCGGCCCGTATGAGCCAGCGGCGCGCGGACGGCTGGACCGTACGGTCCGTCACTTCGATCGTGTAGGGCGCGCCTCCCCCGTATGAGGCGGGGCTGGGTGCATACCGGGAAGCGTCGATAGCGCTTCTTTCCACGCCGGCCAACACGTAGGCCGCACCCGGCTGAGCCCAGAGACGGAGACAGGAGTCCGCTCCGCCGATCCGGAAGGACTCGCCCGGCTCGAGCACCGCGACCGGCCCGGCAAGCCTGTTGACCGTTTGCGGCCCCGGGACCTGTGCGCCAAGAACTTCGACCGCTCCCATTCCCACGGGATCCCCCGAACACTCGCCTCCGTTGAGCGGCGACGGCATGAAGCGCATTTCCACGCTGTCTCCCAAGGCTTCGAGGGCCGGCTCTCCTCCCACCCGGAAGGCCGGCAGCGCAATGCGGTCCACGGCATATCCCCGGACCGTGACGATGTCGGTGTCGGGCCAGTCCTCCTGTTCCAGAGACAACACGAACGGCTGGGGGGGTGCCACCTCGACGAGAACCCCTCTCACACGCTCGCCGCCGATCGTCGGATCGATGCGCACGGAGCCCGGGCCCAGGATCTCGGCGACCACTCCCGGGGGAGACGCGCGGCGGGTCAGTTCGGCCACGGGCATTTCGGGCAGCCAGCGGGATTCCTCCGCCGTGTAGGTCCAGTTCCGCCCACCGGCATCGATCGGCACCGCGATTGTCGTGTCCAGCCTGGCAACCATGATGCGGATCACCGTCTCCGTCGCCACGAGGGCGTTGCCAGCAACCCCGTCCACGGTTGCCGTGATCCGTGCCTCTCCGTCACCCACTGCGGTCACGACTCCGTTTGCGTCCACCGTCGCAACCAGGGGGGCGCTGCTCTCCCAGGTTGCCACCGCGTCAACGACCTCGAAACCGTTGGCGTCCGCCGCCCCCGCGGTGAACGTCGCCGTCTCGCCGAGGTCGAAGAAGGTGTGGAGAGCGGGGGACACGGTGACCGTAGCGGCCACCTGGCGCACCGTGACTCGCGCGGTGCCGCTCAGCTGTTCGTAGGATGCGCGCACCGTGCCCGTGCCGTTGCCGGCCGCGGTGACCAGGCCGGCGGGGTCCACCGTGAAGACATCCGTGTGGTCGCTCGCCCAGGTGACCTCGGTGTCCTCGACCGGATGGCCGTTCGCATCCTCGGCCGTCGCGGTGAACGTAGCCGTGTCGCCGATGGCGAAGAGGGAGTCGAGGGCGGGCGAGACGGTGAGAGCGACGACCACCTGGCGCACCGTGACCTGCGCGGTGGCGCTCAACTGTTCGTACGATGCGCGCACCACGCCCGTGCCGTTGCCGGCTGCCGTCACCAGGCCGGCGGCATCCACGGTGAAGACATCCGGGTTGTCGCTCGCCCAGGTGACCGTGCCATTGAACTCGGCCCCGTACTGGTCGGTCAGCCTCGCGGTGAAGGTCTGGGTGTCTCCGATCGACGAAAAGGAAGCCGAAGCAGGGGAGATCGAGATTGCGACGGCCCGGGGAGGGTCCGGCGGGTCCACTGGCGCGGGGTCGCCACCGCAGGCCGCGGCCAATCCCAAAGCCAGCACGGCTGCCCACCCCGAGAGTGCTCCGGGCGCCCGCACAACTGACATCGATACCATGATGATCCTGATTGGTCGCTTGTTATAGTGGGTTTTTTAGAATGACTCATCGTATTGTCGCTATTCTGAACTTGCAAGGTCCTGAGCAACGTAGTGATAATTACCCACTAATCCAAGCGCATAATTGACATCGCCGGCTTTCCGGTCGCCAACCTCATCGACCAGGCCCCTCGGTCCGGGGGCTTCCCGCGGTGCGTACCATCGGTCGCCGTGCTCGAAGAATCCAACGTGCTCGTGAATCCGGCGACCCGGAAGCGTCGGGGCTCGGAGTCTCCGCGCCCCGGAAGTTCTCGAACGACCTGCGGCTGTCGGACCGGGCACGGTCCCTATAGTATTCCCCTCATGACCCACACCAGGCTTTCCAGAACCATCCGCGCGCCGGCCGCGGCTGTCTTCGAGACCGTCGCCAACGCCACCAACTACACGAAGGCCGTACCCGAGATCGTCAAGGTCGAGTTCCTCACCGATCAGCGGTCCGGGGCCGGGACCCGTTTCCGCGAAACGCGGGTGATGGGGCGCCGGGAGGCCACAACCGAACTCGAGGTCACCGAGTACGTCGCAAACGAACGCATCCGGCTGATCTCCGATGCCGGCGGGACGGTCTGGGACACGCTCTTCACGGTGACGCCGGTGGAGGACGGTGACGCCACGCGGCTCGATCTGGTCATGGAAGCGAGGCCATACCGGATGCTCTCACGCATTCTGGTCCTCCTGACGAAGGGAATCGTCGCCAAGGCGGTCGCGAGAGACATGGATGCCGTAAAGGCGCACCTGGAAGCGCGTTAGACAGTCCCGCCGGGCACCACCCACTCCACCGCCTGCCCGGTCACGGCCGCGATCCGGTCGAAGTCGCGATCGTAGTGCAGCAACACCATCCCGGCCTGTTCCGCCACCGCCGCTACCATGAGGTCCGGCAGCGGAACCCGGTGCTGTCCCCGCAACGCCAGCAGGCCCTGGACGTCGATCGCCCGCTGGAACATCGCCTCGGTGAGTTCCACGTAACGGTAGGCGAGCGCTCGCCGCTCGCGCGTCCGCGAATGCTCCCGCCCATTGCGCGCCGAGTAGAGGACTTCAAGGTCGATCATCGCACAGGTCGCGGCCTCGCCGGCTTCCAGGATCGGAACGAGCCTGGCCTGCACGCGCGGGTCCGGCATGCGGGCCAGCGCGCTCTTGTCGATCAGGTAGGGCATGGAGGAGTTAGTATCGCCAAGCCCTGGCCATCACCCCTTCGTCCCTCAAATCGAGTCCGTCCATCTCGACAAGGGCCTTGATCTCCAGGCGTCTCGCCTCCCGGCGCTCCACCTCCAGCAACGCCCGGTGGATGGTTTCCTTGATCGACGATGTCCCTAGCAGCATCCGGGCGCGGGCGATCAGCTGGTCATCGATTTCGACGGTGGTTTTCCTCATCGTATTCCTCTCGTGGAGGTGATGAGAAATATAAACCGATAGGATCAGTATATCCACAATATCAATAGTCATATATCCAGACAATGACTGCGCGCCCGTAGTCGAAGACTCTGGCGGGTGAACCGGCTTCCTCAGCCGGACAGGTAGGCGGTCGTGAGGCCGTGCAAGAGACCGCCCAGAATCCACACCGGGATCATCAGGTCATGAACCCGGATCCTGCGGCCAGAAATGGGAGCGCACCGCCCGGGGCCTTAGATT
>JAPPNO010000075.1 GCA_028873845.1 Gemmatimonadota bacterium
TCCACACCCACACCTTTTCGTGCCGTCCCACCTTTTTCCACCAGATGCGCTCCGGTGGCTCGATTCCGGTTCGGTACATCGGTGCGCTTCCTTCCTATGGCAGAGGTGCGGGTTCGAGCGACATGATCTCGATCATTCCCCAGGCAGTGAAGAACCCGAACATCACCACGATGCACGCCAGGAGCAGCAGGAACGGGCTGTCGTACAACCGCTGCATGAGCGGGACCGGCGTGTCCTCTCCGGAGACGGGAGGCGGTTGAGGGGGGGCAGAGTCGGACATGGGAACCATGCTCCTTCTACGTATGAGTTGAGGGCCGCCCCCGATGCTCGGGGGCCGACGGGCGGAGCAGATCGCCGACCGTCGTTTCGGCGAAAAAACGGTCTATGGCCTCGCGCACGTCGCACCAGTGTCCGTGAATCGCGCAAGGCGAGGACTCCGAGCACTCCGGACGCCCCAGCAGACACCGCCGTTGGGCTCCGTCCGGATCGATGACATCCACCACGCGGCCCAACGAGACCTCGCTGGCGGGTGTGGTGAGGAGGTAGCCCCCACCCCGCCCGCGGGTTGCCTGAAGGAGACCGTCCTGAACCAGCCGGTAGAGCGTCTTCGAGAGGTAGTTCTGGGGCAGGTCGAGCTCCCGGGCCAACACGCTTGCCGAGACCGGGCCGGGCGCCCTGTGTTCGGCGATGTACAGCAGCGCGCGGAGCGCGTTGGAGGCCGTCTTTGAGATCATCCCGACCAGCGCTTCATGTGTCGTTCCTCTATTGCGGACAACATCATGATGATATACTTGATTCGGCGCCGCAAGGCCCGGAGAAGAAGGAGGCACCGAACGGCTGCTCAACCTTCCATCGACTTCTTCGCCACGTACCGCCAATGCTCAAGCGACTCCTCGGACGGGCGCTGACCCGGCTGGACGGCTGGGCCGACCGGCTGTACGGGTGGCGCTGGAACCCCCTCTACCAGTCGGGCGCGCTCGTCGTCGTCTGCCTCGCCGTCCTGCTCGTCACGGGGCTCTACCTGATTCTCTTCTACCGGATCGGGTCACCCTACGAGTCGATGGTCCGCATCGACGGCCAGACCTGGGGAGGACGCTGGATCCGGTCGCTGCACAGATACGCAGCCGACGCGGCCGTGGTCGCAGCGGCGGTCCATGGAGTCAGGATGTTCTGCCAGGGACGCTCCTGGGGGCCGCGCGCGCTGGCCTGGATCTCGGGCATCTTCCTGGTCTTCCTGCTGTACGTCTGCGGCTGGACCGGCTACGTCATGGTTTGGGATGCGCACGGACAGCTCCTCGCGACCGAGGGAGCGCGTCTGCTGGACGCCCTGCCCCTGTTCTCGGAGCCGGTGTCACGGACCTTCGGGGGGGACAGCCCGCTGCCATCGGCGTTCTTCTTCATGAACCTCTTCCTCCACATCGCGCTTCCCGTCGGCCTGGTGTTCTTCCTCTGGCTGCACGTATCCCGCGTCGCCCGGCCGGTTGTCCTTCCCCCGCGGCCGCTGCTCTGGACGAGCGTAGGGCTGCTGGGCGCCGCCGCAATTCTGCTGCCCGCTCCACTCGGACCCGCCGCCGACCTGCTGCGCATCCCCGGGGACGTGGCGCTCGACATCTTCTACTCCTTCTGGCTCCCCGTGGCCGCCTCCGCGTCCCCTGTGCTGGTCTGGATGGCGGGCGGCGCAGTGGCGACCGCGCTGTTGGCCGTCCCCCTTCTCACCCGCCCCCGCGAGGCCCGGCGGCCGGTTCCCTCCGAAGTGTCGAGCCGGCTCTGCACGGCGTGCGAACAGTGCTACGTGGACTGCCCCTACGACGCCATCCGGATGGTCGAGCGCACGGATGGGCGTGAAGGACTGGTCGCCCGGGTCAACCCCGCATCGTGTGTCAGCTGCGGCATCTGCGCCGGTTCGTGCGCGCCGATGGGCGTGGGGCCGCCCGGCCGCACGGGCCGGGACCAGCTCGCCAGGGTCAAGGATTTCGTCGCCCAGCGTTCGTTCCACGACGGAGAGATCGTCCTCGTGGCGTGCGGCCGGTCGGCCGCTGCCGCCTCGCAGGCTGGAAACGGTGCGCCCCGGTTTCCGACGCCCTGCGCCGGGAACCTGCACAGTTCGGTCGTGGAGTACCTGGTACGGGCCGGTGCGGGGGGCGTGCTGGTCGTGGCCTGTCCGCCGCGCGACTGCTGGGGCCGCGAAGGGCCGAAATGGCTCGTGGAGCGCCTGTTCAACGAACGGGAGGCCGAACTGAAGGCACGCGTGGACCGGAGGCGGGTGCGGGTCGCGTACGCATCCTTCCATGACTTGCGCGCGCTGGAGACGGCCATGGACGATTTCGCGCGGGCGCTCGCGCGGCTCGACGCCCCCGCCGGGGAAACCGGCATCGAGGTCGACACCGAGTGCGAACTCCTGCACTCCGCCGCCGGACGGCGATGATGGCTCGGGCGCGACAGTTGGTGGCGGCGGTTGTCGCGATTGCCGCTCTCGTGGTGCTCGCGCTCCTGTCCCGGGTCACCTGGCAACATTCCGTCCCGGACGCCGCGGAACTGAGGCTCTCCTGGCGCATACCCGCCCCTTCGTACCGGCATTGCCGGCCACCCACCGAAGCCGAGCTGAGCGGTGTGCTTCCGCACATGCGCCCGGCGGAGGTTTGCACGGACATCGAGATCCCTTTCCGCCTCACGGTCCAGTTGAACGGAGACACGCTGCACTCGGAGCCGATCGCAAAGTCCGGGCCACGAGCCCGCACGATCACGGTCTACAGGACCTTTCCGGTGTCCCCCGGCAGCCATGCCCTGAACGTAGCCTTCCTCCCCGAAACGCAGCCGGGTATCGAGCTCGGCGTCGCAGACGCGGCGACGAGGACCACGGCTCCAGATTCCGTCGACGCTCCCCGGGACCTCGCCATGACCTTGAGCACTCGGGTGGTGGTTGGCCCCAGGGAGGTGATCCTGATATCGCCTGACGCGAACGGGCGGCTCTCGGTCGCCGGTTCCCCGACGAGACCGGCTGCAGCCGACGACGACCCCAGGGAAAAACGCGGGCTTCACATCCCGGCTGTCAGGCATCCGACGGACGACGGGTGACCAGCACGGGGATCCCGGCGCCCCGAATCAGCTTGTCGGCGACACTGCCGACCCGGAGCCGGGAAAAGCCACCCCTCCCGTGCGTCGAGAGGGCAATCACGTCGACTTCGTTTTCGCTGCAGAAGCGAAGGAGGCCATGCGCCGCGTCATGCGCCGTGAGCACGCACGTCTCCGGGACGCCCGCTCCCGCGTTTGCCACGCGCTCGGAGGCCGCTGCCAGATAGGCCTCCGCACTCCTTCGACGCTCATCGCGGAACGACTCCTCGGAAACCGCGTGCGGCAGATAGACCGCCGGGAAGGATGAGCCCTCTTCGACGACACTGACCAGTGTGAGCCGCATGCCTCCCGGTGCCGGAAGGACCAGAGGCAGCACGTCGAGGACGGACTCGGCCGCCTCCGAACCGTCCAGGGGAACCATCACATGGCCCACCCGGTCTTCCACAAACGCTTTCTCGGCGCTCGCTGTCGCGGGCAGGACAAGGAGGGGTCGCTCCAGGCTGCGAACCAGCTCGTCCGCCGTGCTTCCGAGCCAGGCCCGCCCGAACCGTCCCCGGCCATGGGTCGTCAGCACGACCAGCTGGGTATCGAGCTTTTCGGCCACCTCCCTGACGGTTTCACCCACGCGGCCCACGCTCACGCGGGCCTCGATGCGGAGATCCGCCGAGCGGGCCGCGACCCTGGCGGCCGCCTGCCCCAGATACTCGCGCAGACGGGCCCGTTCCTTACCCACCCAACCGCGGATGAGCACCTCGTCAGCGAAGGAAATCGGAATGGGAGGCCGGGTTGATACGACCGACAGCAGGTGAATCCGCGCCCCATGCCGGATCGCGAGGGCCACCGCCGGGCTCAACGCGCTCTCCGCAAAATCGGACCCATCCAGTGGCACGAGGATTCGCTTCATTCAGACCGCTCCTTGATTGGCGGCGCATGCACCTCACGCGCCCCTGGACCGAGCTTCCCGCCAGGTCGCGCGCCGCCGCAGGCAGTTCCTTGCGGAGCGACCGGACCGGGCAACCGATATGATTGACAATATGGGGGACGAATTGTGCCGCTCTCAGAGGGGAAACCCGGCAATTCCTGGGGGGAAAAACCCTCATGCCGCACGCGGGCGGGACGATCCTCTGGCGTGCCGGGCAAGAAGATGCGAATCTACAACCACATGCCGACTCGGCGCCTCGCCGCGCTTCGCGCTGGCGCCGATTCGACCGTGGACCGCCAGGATGGGAGGAGAGAATCTTCCGTCCGCGACAGCGCGGCCGCTTCTCACAGTTCTGGCTCCCGCCGCCTCCGGGCGGTTTCGGAAGGAGGCAACGTGCCTTCCATAGGCATCCGCGAAATCCTGTTCGTCCTGCTCATCTTCGCGCTCATCTTCGGTGCGAAGCGACTCCCCGAGATTGCGCGGGGACTCGGGTCCGGCATTCGGAACTTCAAGGGATCGATAGGGGCGCCCGGCGGCGACGATTCCGGGGACGCCGACGACCCGCACGGCTGACCGGCCACCCTTGCAGCCCACGCCCCCCAGGGCCCGCCTCGGCCTCCTTTTCTTCGCGGTGCTCGTCGACCTCGTCGGCTTCGGGATCGTTTTGCCCGTGCTGCCGTTCTATGCCGAGGGGTTTGGGGCCGACTTCGGGCAGGTCGGCCTTCTGTACGCCATCTACTCCCTCGTGCAGCTGGTCATGGCCCCGCTCTGGGGACGCGTTTCCGACCGAGTGGGGCGCCGGCCCGTCATCATTCTGGGACTCCTGGGGAGCGCGGTCGCCTACACGATCTTCGCGCGCGCCGACTCCCTGGCCGTGCTGTTCCTGTCCCGCATCGTAGGTGGAATCGGCGGTTCCACGATTCCCGTGGCGCAGGCCTACATCGCCGATGTGACGCCCCCCGGCCGCAGAGCCGGCGGTCTGGGTCTCATCGGCGCCGCCTTCGGACTGGGCTTCGTCATCGGTCCGGCGCTGGGAGGCATTCTCTCCGGGGTGTCCCCGGGCTCTCCCGCCGCCCCCGGCTACACCGCCGCCGCGCTCTGCCTGGCCAACGCGCTGGCCGCCCTGGCGTGGCTGCCGGAATCACGGCGTCGCGGCACTCCCCCCACCTCCTCGCGCTTCAACCTCGGCGCCGCCCTGGCCGAGGTCGCCAGGTCCCGGCAGATCCGGCTCATACTGGCGGGATACCTCTGCATCACCATGGGCTTCTCCACCCTGCAGCCCACCCTGTCCCTGCTGGCGTCCGGCCGCTTCGCCATGGGGCCGCGCGAGGCCGGGTATCTCTTCGCCCTGCTCGGGATCGTGTCGGTGATCGTGCAGGGCGGGCTGGTGCGGCGGCTGGTTCCGCGTTTCGGTGAGCGCAGGCTGCTCAGGGTCAGCGGGATTCCCTTCTGCCTGGGGCTCGCGCTGGTGGGAGTGGCCACAACCGCGCCGGCCCTCCTCGCGGGACTGGTCCTGATCGGGATCGGCTACGGAGGCTCGATTCCGAGTGTGCTGGCGCTGCTCTCGCGCGCGACCGATCCCGAGCGCCAGGGTGCGGTGCTGGGGCTGGGGCAGAGCGTGGGATCGCTGGCCCGGGTGCTGAGCCCGGCCATGGCCGGAGCGCTCCTTGAAGTGCGGCTCGCGCTGCCGTACATGGTGGGCGCAGCGCTGATTCTGGTCGCGGCGCTGTTCGCCGCCGGACTGGTTCAGCCCGAGGACACGGGCCCGTGAGTGGGGCGACCCGGGGCCGGGCGCGGGACGCGGCCCGGTGAGCATTGCCGTCGTGCTGCACCAGCCCCAGGACCTGGTGAACATCGCGGCGGCCGTGCGGGCCATGGCCAACATGGGGCTCGAGCGCCTCACGGTGGTCGATCCGGCCGAGTTCGACCTCCGGCGGATCACCGGGATCGCGCACCGCACGGAACCGATCGTCGAGGCGGCCACCCTGGCCGGTTCGCTGGAGGAGGCGCTGGCCGACGCGACGTACGTGGTCGGCACCTCCGCCCGGCCCCGCACCGCCCAGCGCAACTACCGCCGTCCCCGCGATCTCGCTCCGCGCATCCTTCGACGCGCGCAGAGCGGCAGCGTCGCGATCGTGTTCGGCCGCGAGGACCGGGGACTCTCCAACGAGGCGCTCGACCTCTGCCACGAGGTCCTGGTCATTCCCACTTCGCCCGAATACCCGTCTCTCAACCTGGCGCAGGCCGTGCTGCTGGTCAGCTACGAACTCTTCCTGGCCGGCGCGGGCGCGCCCGACGCGCTGCCCACCGGCCGACGCTCCCTGGGGCCGGCCACCACATCCGAGCTGGAGGAGATGTACGCGGCGCTGGAAGCGGGGCTCGACCGCGCCGAGTTCTTCAAGGCGCGCAAGGCCGAGAGCGTCATGCGGATCGTGCGCACCGTCTTCGGGCGGACCGGCCTGGACGCGCACGAGGTACGCCTGATCGCCTCGATTGGGTACCAGGTGCGCAATAGATTGGAGCGACTCGAGGGCCGGCGATCCGCCATTCCCGACAACGAAGGCTGACAGCGGCCGTGGACGGAATCCCCCTGAAGAACACCGAATCAACCACACGACGCGGACCAATGCGAAAGACAACCCCCTCCACCCCCCATCCCCTCCTCATCACCCTCACCTTTCTCGCCCTCTCCGGCGCCGCCTCCCCCGCCCTCACCGCCCAGCAGCCCCCCACCTGGCCCGGCGCCGAGTGGCCCGTCTCCACCCCGGAGGCCGAAGGCGTCGACCCGGCCGCCATCGCCGCGCTCGTCGCCGACATCGACGCGGGCCGCTACGGCCTCATCGACCACTTCCTCCTCATCCGCAACGGCCGCGTCATCGCGGACCGCCACTGGGACCACGGCGAGCGCTACGCCGAACTCCTGCTCCAGCAGGACGACACGGTCAACCACCAGTACAACTACGATCATCCCGCGTGGCACCCCTACTACCGCGACACCGATCTGCACAGCCTCCAATCGGTCACGAAGAGCGTGCTCTCGGTCGCCTTCGGCATCGCGGTCGACGCGGGGCACATTCCCGGCGCGGAGGCCCCCGTGTGGCCGTATTTCGAGGCGCATGGCGCCGACCCGTCCGAGCCCCGGCGCGCGGCCGCCACCCTGGAGGACTTCCTCACCATGCGGAGCGGCATCGACTGGGCCCGCCCCGGCCAGACCTACGACGACCCGACCCACCCCACCGTGGAGCTCGAGGCCAGCGAGGATTGGGTCGGCTACACGCTCGGGCGGTCCGTGGGGACCGATCCCGGCACCCGCTTCGACTACAACGACGGGGTGAGCGTGCTCCTCGGCAAGATCGTGACCGACGCTACCGGCCAGCGAGTCGACGCCTGGGCCGAGGAGAACCTCTTCGGCCCCATCGGGATCGACGAGTACTACTGGAAGATCACCCCCATGGGCGAGGTCGACACCGAGGGCGGGCTATACCTCGCGGCCCACGATCTCGCGCGGATCGGCTATCTCATGCTGCGCGAGGGCGAATGGGACGGGCGGCAGATCGTGTCGCGGGAATGGGTGCGGGCTTCGACCTCGCCCGTCGTCGCCGATGTGTACCCCGGCAACAACCGGCGGGACAGCGGCTACGGGTACCAGTGGTGGGTGCCCGTCCACGAAGACGGGGCGACCCGGGTGTTCGCGGGGAACGGCTACGGGGGACAGTTCGTGCACATCGTCCCCGAGCACGACCTGGTCTCGGTGTTCAACGGGTGGACGCTGCACCAGCGGGTGGAGATGGCGAGCTGGTTGGCGATGGTGGACCGGATCATTCCGGCGGTGAGGGACCGCTAGCAGATAGTGCTGGCAGCCGCGCCTACCCCTGCCCCTCCGCCTCCAGCGGCTCCGGATCCACCTGCGGCTGCCACACCTGCACCGCCGGGAAGGTCCCCAGGAACCAGCGGATCGCCATCAGGAAGAGGCCCAGGAACATGAGCCCGATCAGCGGCGTGGCCACCGAGAATGCGGGATCGCCCTCGTGGTGGAGCGACGGGAAGATCAGCATGTAGTGCCAGAGCCACTGCCCGGTCAGGACCACCAGGGCGAAGGTCTGCAGGATGAAGCCCGTCTTCTTCGGCCGCGCTCCGAGCAGCCCCGCGAAGGGAATCACGAAGCACAGCACGATCACCGCCGCCGAGAAGGCGCCCCACGGCTCCGCCACGCGCGTGTTGATCCAGGCCTGCTCCCACTGGAGCTTCCCGTACCAGATCACGATGTACTGCGAGAAGAAGAGGTAGGTCCAGAAGACCGCCAGGGCGAAGGTCATCTTGCCCAGGTCCCAGAGCGTCGACTTCCTGACGTGGTCGGCGAAGATCGGTTCGCGCCGCTTCAGCCATACCGCGATCACCGCGGTGGCCGCGAAGCCGCCCCAGAGCGCCCCCATGAAGTACCAGCCGCCGAAGAGCGTCGAGAACCAGTGCGGCTCGAGCGACATGGCCCAGTCGAAGACCACCATCGTCATCACGGCCGCGTAGATGATCACCAGGAGCGGCGCCATGCGGGTCATGCGGTGATAGCTCTGGTCCTCCTCCCACGCCTGGCCCACCCATCCACGGGTGAAGCGCTCGCGCCACCAGCTGCGTCCCTTGTCGGCGCGCTCCTCGGCGGTGCGTGCCTGTCCGATCTTCCCCAGGTCCGGCCTGAGCGCCAGGTAGACGAAGCCGCACGCCATCCCGAAGAGCGCGAGAAGGCCCACCAGATTGCGGCTGACCAGGAACGGGATGTTCAGCCAGGCCGCCTTCTTCTGCACGATGTAGTCGTGCTCCATCATCTCGATCCAGGGGAAGTAGTCCTCCCTGAGCGATAGCAGCATGGGGATGAAGAGGACGAAGGCGATCGGGAGGTAGGCCGCGAACGACTGGTGGATGCGGCGCACCGGCCAGTTCCACTTCGCCTTCACGATCCAGGTCACCACCGCGACCATCACGCCGCCCATCGCGATCGACGCGAAGTAGCTCCAGTTGACCACGTACGACTTCCACGCCAGCGCCGGGTTCTGCCACAGCGTCGCGAAAAACGAGACCGCGCCGATCGCCACCATCAGCCGCAGCACCGTCGTTCCGGTGGCGCCACGGTTCACATAGCGGACCGGGATCTCGCTGGGGATCGAATGGTGGGCCATCGGTCAGTTCGCCCCCTCGCCGCGGCCTTCCGATTCGTCCGCGGCACCCTCCGCTTCGCCGGTCCCCGCTGCGGCCGCGTCGCTCTCCGCCACCTCTTCGAGCAGCCCCTGGAGCTGCCGCACGTAGTTGACGACGTGCCAGCGGTCGTAGTGGGCGATCTGGTGTCCGTAGGCCGGCATGAGGACCCGCCCGACCCGGATCATCCCGTAGATGTACCCGTCGCTGCGCTCGAGCGCCGTTCCGCCATTCAGCGGATGCGCGGCCATTGTCGGGTGCACGTCGAAGATGTAGCCGGTGGTCCCCGCGCCGTCCGGGCCGTGGCAGACGATGCAGAACCGCTCGTACACCTCCTCGCCCCGCGCCAGCGACTCGGCTGTCGGCGGGACCGGATTGACGAGGCCGTCCAGGAGATTGGGACGGTCGGTCATGTCGTCCATGGTGAACGGCGGCGGAAGATCCGCGCTCCCCTCCGGCTGGCCGACGTTCACTTCGTAGGGTCCCGCGGGGTAGTTGCCGGCGGCGAAGGGAACCGAGCCTTCCGGGGGCAGCAGCGTGTTCTCGTAGGGGTCGAACGAAGCCTGGTCGCGCATGCTGCGGCCGAAGACGTCGCCCATGAAGTCGTCGAGGGGGACGCAGGCGCCGGACGCGGCGGCCGCTACGATCGCGGTCAGTGCGCAACGGATGCGTAGACTTCTACACATCGAACCCCTCCTGTTCCTCGCGCAGTTCGGCCGGCTCGTGGCGCGACAGAATCTCCTTGACCTCGGCGGCGCGGGCGGGTGGTGCGGTGACGTACACGCCGAAGCTCCCGTTCGAGCACTCCGGGTGGTACGCGACCAGCGGCCGCAAGTTCGGCAGCCCCGCGTTGATGAAGAGGCCGATCACCGTGGAGAGCGCCCCGAAGAGGATGGCACACTCGAAGGCGATGATCACGTAGGCCGGGATCGAGAGGATGGGCTTCCCGCCCGTGACCAGCGGCCAGTCCATCGAGGTCCACGAGGTGAAGGCGAAGCCGGTTGCGGCGCCCGTGAGCCCGCCTGCCAGGGTGAAGACCCGCACCGGGCTGTGCTTCAGCGCCAGGCCTTCCTCCAGCAGCTCGTGCTCCGGCAGGGGCGCGTAGGCCCGGAAGCCCTTGTGCCCGGCCGCCCGCAGCGCCTTGCAGACGTCCACGGTGGAGTCGAGGTGCTCGAAGAGGGCGAAGAAGCCCTGGTGACCGCGGCGGCGCTTCGCTCCGAAGATCACGACGCCTCCTCCTTCCCCGGCCACCGCAGCGGGCGGACGCACCCGTTCATCATGACGCCCCCTTCCCGCGCCTGGGCGGCGGCACCACTTCCTTCATCTCGGCGATCGCCACCGGCGGAAGCAGCCGCGTGAAGAGCAGGAACCAGAAGCCGAACCAGGCGAAGCTGCCCAGCAGGATCCCCATCTCGACCACCGAGGGCCGGTAGAGACCCCACGCCCACGGCTCGTACTCGTGCGACAGCGAGGTCACGATGATCACGAAGCGTTCGAACCACATCCCGATGTTGATGAATATCGAGATCACGAAGAGCGCCGCGATCGATCTTCGCACCCGCTTGAACCAGAGCATGAGCGGCACCAGTCCGTTGCAGGTCAGCATGATCCAGTTCGCCCACCAGTAGTGCCCGAAGACCCGGTTCCAGAACGACCCGCGCTCGGGAGGCTCGCCCGAATACCAGGCCAGGAAATACTCGGTCATGTATGCGTAGAGCACGATCATGCTGGTGAGCAGGCACAACTTGGCCATGGCCTCGAAGTGCTTGACCGTAAGGTATTCCTCGAGCCCGAAGAACTTCCGCATGGGGACGGCCAGGGTGATCACCAGGGCGACGCCCGAGAAGATCGCGCCGGCCACGAAGTAGGGCGCGAAGATCGTCGTGTGCCACCCGGGCACGATCGCCATGGCGAAGTCCCACGACACCACCGAGTGCACCGAGAGCACCAGCGGCGTCGCGAGCGCGGCCAGGTAGATGTACGCCTTCGAGAAGTGGTGCCACTCGCGGTCCGTGCCGCGCCAGCCCAGCGAGATGACCCGGTAGAACTTCTGGCGGAGGCCCCGCGCGTGGTCCCGCGCCGCCGCCAGGTCGGGGATCGTCCCCAGGTAGAAGAAGACGGCGGACACCGTGAAGTAGGTGGTGATCGCGAAGACGTCCCACACCAGCGGCGACCGGAAGTTCGGCCACAGGAAGCGCGAGTTCGGATACGGGACCAGCCAGTAGGCGTGCCAGACCCGGCCCACGTGGATGAGCGGGAAGAGACCGGCCGTCATGACCGCGAAGACCGTCATCGCCTCCGAGGCCCGGTAGATCGCCTGGCGCCACGGCGCGCGGAAGAGGAAGAGGATCGCCGAGATCAGCGTGCCCGAGTGCGCGATACCCACCCAGAAGACGAAGGTGGTGATGTAGACGCCCCACCCCACCGGCGCGTTCAGCCCCGAGACGCCGATTCCCTTGTAGATCTGGTAGAACCACGAGACGAGGAACACCCCCACCCCCGCGACCGCGATCGAGAACAGGGTCCACCACCCCTTGCCCGGCCTGGACAGGACCTTGAGGACGGCCTTGTTCACGTCCTCGTACTTCCTCACGTCCGGGTTGGGGAGCGCCCCCCTCCGGGTCAGGTCGGCCGTCGCCATCGGTTCAGTGGCCGCCTTCGTCCACGTCGTGATGGGTGACCTTCTTGAGGTAGTGGACGGCGGGCTGCGTGTTGATGAAGGCGTCCAGCACCCTGTAGCTCCGCTCGTCGCGGGCCAGCGCCGCCACGCGCGAATCGGGGTCCTTGACGTTCCCGAAGGCGATGACCTCGGCCGGGCACACGGTCTGGCAGGCGGGCCGGACCTCGCCGTCGCGCACTTCGCGTCCCTCCAGCGCCGCGCGGTTCCCGGCCTCGCGGATCCGCTGCACGCAGAAGGTGCACTTCTCCATGACGCCGTTGTCGCGAACGGTGACGTCGGGGTTGAACTGCCAGTTCATCGGCTCGGGGATGTTCTCCGACGTGTAGCGGTACCAGTTGAAGACCCGGACCTTGTAGGGGCAGTTGTTGGCGCAGTAGCGCGTCCCCACGCAGCGGTTGTAGGCCTGCGCGTTCAGCCCGTCGGGGGTGTGGTAGGCCGCGAAGACCGGGCAGACGGGTTCGCAGGGCGCGTTGTTGCAATGCTGGCAGAGCATCGGGAGGAAGCGGATGTCCAGCGTTCCGGCGTGCGACGCGTCCACGGTCTCGTAGTAGCGCTCCAGGCGCAGCCAGTGCATCTCGCGGCCCATCAGCGCCTGGTTCTCGCCCACCCAGGGGATGTTGTTCTCGGCCTGGCAGGCGGTCACGCACGCGCCGCAGCCCGTGCACTTGTCCAGGTCGATGGCCATCGCCCAGCGGGGATGATCCTCGGCGTACTCGCCGAAGTCGGAACCCGGCAGCGGGAAGTCCTCCGCGCGGCCCTCGGTCTCGACCCGCTGGAAGCCGCCGGCCTCGTTCAGTTCGCGGATCTGGCCGTGCGCGTCGTGCTCCTCGGCGGCCGCCGCGTGGCCGAGCGCGGAGAGCGCCACCGCGGGCGTCACGTTGCGGTCGTCCTGGTCGCTCGACCCCTCGGTGGTGGCGAGCCGGCGCCAGGCGCCCGTCGCATCGATGGTCGCGCGGGTCGAGACCAGCGCCAGAGTCCCGGAGGTTCCGTCAACCGCCACCGGGAGCATCGCCATGGGGTTCACGCCGTTGCCGTTGGCGAAGCGGCCGTATTCCGTGTGGCCGCCGCCCATCGCGATCGCCACCGCGTCCTCGCGTATTCCCGGGTACGCCCAGACGCGCAGCTCCGCCGTTCCGTGTTCGGTGGCGACGTTCACCATGTGGCCGGTACGGAGACCCAGCCGCTCGGCGGTGGCGGGGTTCATCTCCACCCAGGACTGCCACATCACCTTCGAGACCGGGTCGGGCAGCTCCTGCAGCCAGGGCCGGTTCGAGTGGGTGCCGTCGCCGAAGCGGGGCGAGGGGTGGACGAGCAGCGTGAAGTCGCCGTCGCCCCGCAGAGAGGGCGCGCCGAAATCGACGGCCGTGGTCGGGGCCTGCAGGGCGGTGACCTGGGACAGCTCGACCGGGTACGACGACGAGCCGTTGCGCAACAGTTCGCGCCAGAGCGTGTCCGGGTCGCCGGTGATTCCCATGCCGGCGCCGAATTCCTCCAACCACGCGGCGTTGGCGGCGCGCAGGTACTCGTGGAAGGTGGCCGCGCCGAAGCCGTCATGGCCCAGGTTCCGGCCCGTCTCCAGGAGCACGTCGGCCATCGGGCGCGAGTCGTACATCGGCAGCGGGCGCGTCACCGGCTGCCGGACCGCGTAGGTGCCGGGCGCGGCGTCGCTGTCGCCCCACGACTCGAGGGGGTGTGCGTCGGGCAGTACCAGGTCGGCCAGCGCCGCGGTTTCGTCGAGGGTGGTCGCGAAGGCCACCTTGAAGGGGACCGCCGTGAAGGCGTCGCGGAAGCCGGACACGGGTGGGAGCGAATACACGGGATTCGTACCCGAGACCGCCACTACCCCGTAGGTGCCGGAATTCATGGCCGTGATGGCATCCGCCACCGCCCTGTACGACGAGGCCTCCGTCTCGGGAACCGCGTCGATGTGCAGCGTCCGTCCCAGGCTCCCCGCCGCCACGTTGAGGATGAGAACGGCGAGGTTCGCCGCGGTGGCGCCCCCGTGGTGGTTGGCGAAACCGGGCCCGAGCGCCAGCGCCGAGCCCTCGGCGAAACGGTCCGCCAGTCCCGCCAGCGCCTCGGCCTCGATGCCGGCCTGCTGCGCCGCGTCCTCGAGGGTGTACCGGGAAACCATCTCGGAGTACGGACCGGCGTCTCCACCGCGCCGGACCAGCTCCCCGGCAAGCGCCAGAGCGATGTTCGCTTCGGCACCGGCCCGCGCGGGGATCCACTCGTCGGCGTTCTGGCCCGTCAGCGACAGGCGCGGCCCGACGAAGACGAACGTACCCTTTTCGCCGTGGTCCACCGCGTGCATTTCGGCGAAGTCCGCCGCGAAGCGCACCGGGGAGACCCACGTCTCGAGGAAGTCGGCACCGAACGAAACGAGGAAGTCGGCCGCGGCAATATCGTAGCGGGGCAGGGCGGCCACGCCGAATGCGATCTCGACCGCCCTGCGCAGCGCCGGATCGTCCAGCGGATCATGGATGACGCGGTCCCCGCCCACCGCCTCGACGAAGCTGTTCAGCAGCGTCGCCTCGGTGGTGCCCTTGCGGCCGGTCAGGAAGAGTGAACGGCCCCCAGTCCCCATCCTCTCCGCCAGCAGTGCCAACGCCTCGTCCCAGGTGATGGCCTCGAAACCGTCCGCTCCCGCGCGCAGCGGCGTGGCCACGCGGTCGGGGTTGTAGAGTCCCTGCAGCGCCGACACGCCCCGCGAACACAGCCCGCCCCGCGACACCGGGTGGTCCGGATTGCCCTCGATCATGACCGCCCGGCCCTCGCGGGTCCGAACCCGGATTCCGCATCCGCTCGCGCACTCGCCACAGGTCGACGCATACCAGGTGGCGACGCCCGGCGTGATCTCCTCGGGCGGAACCACGTAGGGGATCAGGCGCTCCACCTTGTCGGTGGAACACCCGGCAACCGTCGCGCCCGCGCCGCCTACCCCCACGACCTTGAGGAAGTCGCGCCGCCTGAGGCCGTCGCTCATGGGCGATCCTCCACGGGTTCGCGCACCCCGGCCACGGTTCGCGGTCTCCACCCGCACGCCGTCAGTAGTGACATACCGTGCAGTCGCGGGAGGCGCCGCGTTCGATGTGACAGGATACGCACCACCCCATTCTCAGGTCCTGCGCCTCGGGGGCCATCTCTTCGAGCACCCCCATCTCCTGGACCTCGCCGTGACAGGTCTGGCAGGTCACGCCGGCTGCGACGTGGCGCATGTGGGGGAACTTGACGTGATCGGACACCTTGTAGATGCGCTTCCACGGAATCGGCGTCCCCGATGCATGGTACTCGCGCACCCTGGCGATCTCCGCCTGCGCCTGGTCGGTCCGCCCCTCGACGGCCCCCTCCTGGTGGCAACCCATGCATGTCGCCATCGGGGGGATCCCCGCGTCCACGGAACGTTCCGCCGAAAAGTGGCAGTACTGGCAGGGGATCGTGAACTGGCCTGCGTGGGTGTCGTGCGGAAAACGGATGGGCTGTGACTGCACCTCGGCATCGGCCGCGTCGGGGGGTGAATCCCCTTCGGGGGCCTGCCGAAAGCCGATGAGAACGACGGCCAGGAGGACCGTGAGAGCTCCCACCAGGGTCGCCAGCCACAACCTTTTCATTCGAGCGGTAGGCAATCGCGGACCCGGAAACGGGTCAAGTTGAGGGTTGATGGGAGTAGGGAAGTTGCGTGGCAAAGCCGAACGAAGGTAGGAACCGCCACCGGGGATGTCAACGAAATGGGGCCGCCGACCCGGGTGTGCCGATTTCGGGGGCCCCCGACTGGCGAAGGGTTCCGCAGCGACGCCCGGCGCTATCGGTGGACAAACGACCGCCGCCGCCGGCACAGGATGCGGCTCCGCCCCCGCTTCGCTACACTAGAAACCATGGAGCCAACGTCCACTCCCCCGGGCGATTCCGCGCCGCCGGACGACGAACGCACCGACGCGTCCCTGCACATCCACCTCAGCACGTTCACGCACGAGGGCAGGTTCTGGGACGCCCACCTCGAATTCGTCGACGACGCGCGCGATCCCGAGTCGTGCCGGGCGCGCCTCTGTTTCATCCCCACCGACCGGGCCGATCATGAGGAACCGGCGCGTACGGCCGTGATCTTCATCGAGCCCACCCGCCAGGACGCGCTGCGCGCGGCAAGAGCCCTGGACCGCTACAATCTGGTGGCCATGCTTCGTTCGGTGACCTGAAGCCCTTTCGAATCACGTTTTCCGCCTCCCTTGCAGTCACGCCGCTTCACAGATGACCGCCACCCAACCGCTCCGCTGCCTCCTGCTCCAGGTCCGCGACCCGGACGACCCGATGAGCGGCCACGAAGTCGCCTCATTCGAGCGCGCCCTGGCTCCGCGCGCCGTCCGCATCGAGATCTTCGACCTCCTCGGCCGGCCCCTCACGCCCGGGGATCTCGAAGGCCTGGACCTGGTGCTCATGGGGGGCAGCGGCGCCTACTCCGCAGCGACCGGAGGGCCCTGGTTCCCGACGGCCCTCGATTCGCTCCGCGCCGTGCACGCGTCCGGGGTGCCCGCCTTCGCGTCGTGCTGGGGCTTTCAGGCGATGGCCGTGGCCATGGGGGGCGAGGTCGTCAACGATCGCAGCCGCTCCGAGATCGGCACGCACTCCCTGCGCCTTGCTCCCGCCGGTCACGACGACCCCGTCTTCGGCCATCTGGGCGCGAAGTTCAAGGCGCAGATGGGCCACGAGGACCTCGTGAAGACGCTGCCCGAGCGCGCCACCCTGCTCGCCTCGTCGGCCAGGGTGGTCAACCAGGCCTACCGTTTCGAGGACGCGCCCGTCTACTGCACGCAGTTCCATCCCGAGCTGGATGTGGCGGGAATCAAGGCTCGCCTGTCGGCCTATCCCAGGTACCTCGCCGAAGTGACCGGCGAGACGTACGAGGAGATCGTCGCAAGGCTCGAGGAAACGCCGGGAGCGACCCGGTTGCTCACACGGTTCGTGGAAGTGTTCGTGGAGGAGTAGGAAAACGGGCCGAGGAGGCCGGCCCCCGGGGACTCCGGGCGCGGGCCGGCCTGATCAAGCTTCCCTGATCCAGCGCGCCAGCTCTCGCAGCGTCGGCCGCTTCCCCTGCATGAGGATACCCACCCGGTAGATTCTCCCCGCCACCCACGCGGTCGCCCCCACGGCGATCACCATGAACACCAGCGACATTCCCACCATCCACCAGGCCACGGCCCCGGAGACGGCCCGCGGGAACATCAGAATCGGCGAGAAGAAGGGGAAGAGCGCGGCCCAGTCCATCCATGCGAACGCATCCCCCTGGAGCGAGAACATCTGCAGCATGAACGGCACGATCAGAAGCATCATGATGGGGAACTGCGCCTGCTGGGCCTCCTCCTCGGTGCTGCACATGGCTCCCACGGCCGCGAACAGCGAGGAGTACAGGAAGAATCCCAGGACGAAGTAGACGAGGAGCAGGACCAGCGCCCCGATGCCGGGCAGGAATTCGGTGATCTGGCCGAGATCCGCCTCGGGAATGTTGGCCGCGAGCATGGGAACCCCCAGAAGACCGATCAGCCCCGCGCACGCCGCCCAGATCCCGAGCTGGGTCATCCCCATGCAGCCCACGCCGAGGATCTTGCCCAGCATGAGGCGCCCGGGGGTCACCCCCGAGATGACCACCTCGACCACCCGGTTGCGCTTCTCGTCCAGGACGGAACGCAGGACGAACGACCCGTACAACAACATCGCGATGTAGAGGATCATCGCACCCGCGAACCCCGTGGCGATCCCGGATACCTCTTCCACCTCGGACACCTCTTCGCCGAGCCGTTCGAAGTTCAGATGGCTGCCACCCAGCAGTTCACGCACACCGGCCGTGTTCTCGGTCAGGGACAGGCGCAGCTCCAGCACCGTCTCCACGACGATGCTCTCCATCAGCGCGCCGCGAATCCGCCCCGGCGAATCCTCGCTCCGGTAGGCGAACGCCCCCTCCTGCAGAGTGAGATCGTCGAGGACGACGTATGCTTCGATCTCGCCTTCGAGCACGCGCCGGTCCAGTTCCTCCAGCCCGACCTGCGTGCCCACGATCTCCAGGTCGTATCCGGTCGCTTCCATGCGCCGCGCGACCTCTTCGCCGACCTGGCCCGTGAAGTCGATGAGCGCCAGCCGCCGCTGGGACTGCTCCGAGCGCATGGCCATGAAGGCGCTGAGCCCGATCATTCCCAGCATCAGCAAGGGGATCGCGATCGTCGAGAAGATGAACCCCTTGGTCTTCACGCGCTCGACGTACTCGCGCCTCAGCACGGCCCATACCTGTTTCCCGGCGCCCCTCATCGTGCACCTCCCGCGGCCAGGAGCACCGGTTCTTCGGCCGGATCGCCGGCGTGCCTGACGAAGATCTCGCGCAGCGTCGGTTCCAGGAGTTCGAAGCGCCGGAGGCTCACGCCTTCCGCCACGGCGGCCGCGAGGATGCGGTCGCCGTCGACCCGCGGGTTCAGAGGGAGGTGATGCGCATCGCCGACCTTCTCGATTTCGGTGACGCCCAGCCGGCCGAGCCACCGGTCGTCCCCCTCGAACTCCACCGCGACCACGCCGGAACGTTCACGGCGCTTGATCTCCTTGAGGTTCCCGTCGAGGACCTTGCGGGACTTCGAGATCAGGCAGACCCGCTCGCAGAGCCGTTCCGCCTGTTCCATGAGGTGCGTGGAGAAGAGGATCGTCGCGCCCTGCTCCCGCTGTTCGAGGACGATCGACTCGAGCACCTCCTGGTTGATGGGGTCCAGTCCGCTGAACGGTTCGTCGAGGATGAGCAGTTCGGGGTTGTGCAGCACGGTCCCGATGAACTGCACCTTCTGCTGCATCCCCTTCGAGAGCGCCTGGACCTTCTTGCCGGCCCACTCCCCCAGGTCGAGCCGTTCCAGCCATTCCATCGCCCGCTTGCGAACAATCTTCCGCTCCATCCCCCGGATCTCACCCAGGAAGACGAGCTGCTCCAGCACCTTCATCTTCTCGTAGACGCCGCGCTCCTCGGGCAGGTATCCCACCCGGCTGCGGCGCGCGAAGTCGGGGAAGCCGCCGAAGAGCTCGACGGTGCCCCGGTCGGGGACCAGAATGGCCATCATCATGCGAATGGACGTGGTCTTCCCCGAGCCGTTCGGTCCCAGCAGCCCGAGGATGGAGCCGCGGGGTATCTCGAGGTCGAAGTCGGAGACCGCCGTGTGGGAGCCGAAGCTCTTCGTCACACCGGCGAGGCGTACCGCTGCTTCCGTCATGAATCGTTCCCGGTTGAGTTCGTGTTGCCGGAGAAGCGCGCGGGCAGGAAGGCATGCCCTTCGCGACCCGGCAAATGTACGCGATGAGACGGCCGAGTGTTCATCGCTGGATGCGGATCGCCAACGACGGCAATCGTTCCCGGCGACCTCCCCGACCGCGCCCGATGCAAGTATTGACAAGCCCTGTCGGCGGAAACGAGGCCCCCGGCGAGGTCCCCGCCAGTCACCCTGGATGGAACCCCGTGGAACCTTGCGGGGGCCCTATGGTCTATATTGCACTTCGAATCGTGACGGGCCCAGTCGGACGATGCCGAAGGGGTCGGAAAAGGGATCCGGGGACGCGGACGGACCGCGTCGCGGGTCACCTCAGGAGGGGCCCAAGCACAGAGGAGTCGAAGTGGCAATCTACCGAACGCTCTTCTACGGTGATGTGACTGTTGGAACCGGCGGAAGAATGACGATTCCGCTCTCAATGCGGAAAAGTTGCGGGATCCGTGCCGGCGACACTTTGACAGTACGGGTGGAGGAGAATCCCGAGGGGATACGTCAGTTGGTCATGTGGCGGGCCAGGGCCCAACAGGACGACTGACCGGCAACTGGGCAGTCCGTGGATCAAGCCCCGCGAGGGGGAATTCCGTCCACGGGCTGCCAGTGCCCGCCGGGTGAGCGAAGTTCTGTCCAGCGAACGAGTTCCCTAAGCGGGCGGCTCCCATCGTGGAGCCATTCGGGTTGCGGGAAGGGGACTTCATCCAGCGGTACGATGCGGGTCGCTCCGAGTGCGGCCAGTCCTTCGACAAGGCTCTCCGGACCGGTTCCCTCGCCCGTCGTCCCAACCGGCCGGATCCTCCGTTCCCCATCGATGCCCGCCAGCCCCACCGTCTGCAGCACCGGCGACAGGGGGGCCAGGATGTCCAGGCATCCTTGCCGGCCGGCAACCGGCACGACCCAGACGGTGCGTCCCCCCACCGGCTCGAACTGTTCGGCAGGCCCGAGCACAACGGTCCAGGCCGTGTCTTCCGGGGACCGGATCTCGATGTCTCCGGATGCGGCTCGGCGCATGGCGAGGCGGCCCCTGAACTGGTGCAGCGAGGACATTTCCCCGGGTGCGGGGGATCCGGGCGGAAGCGTCGTCGCGGTCCGTGCGAGGTGCTCGGCCAGGCGGCCGCACCAGCGCCCGGCCTCCCGGTGGCCGGCCAGCAGCAGGATGAGGTGCGTGCTCACGCATCCCTTCTGGTCGAAGAGGGAGACGGCGGTTGCGGCTTCGGCGGCCGTGCCGGGGGCGGTGTCCGGGTCGACGATGGCGACTCCGATCCGGTTGGGGTGCTCGATGAGCCGCGTCGAAGCGGGCGTGCGCGCGCGAATGGACTCGATGGTGTCGTTGCCGCCGTAGACGATGACCTGCCCGGCCCGGGCGAGGAGTTCCCGCTCCCAGGCTCGCCACGCGGCTGCGCCTCCGGGCCAGTAGTGGACGGCCACGGCCGCGGCGAGCCGCGGGTCCGCGCGGTGAAGCTCCCGGGCGAAGCGGGTGGTGAGGGCCGCGTCCCCGGCGCCGGGCTTGACCAGCACGGGTGACTTGACGAGGAGCGCCCGCATCATCGAGGTGACGGTGACGCCGGGTACCGAGCCCGCGCCGAAGTGGAGGGTGATTCCCGGCGCGGCCGCCCGAACGGCTCGACCGGCACCGGCGACGAACCCGTCAAGCACGCGGGGGTCGGGGAATTCGGCCCGGACCAGGCGGTGGAGTGCCTCGGTCGTCCACGATGCCGCCATTCCGGAGAGGGTCTCGCGGGTCATGGCGGGGGAGAGGCCGCAGTTGGCGGCGATTTCCGCGATGGCGGCGTCGTCGAGCGTCCGGGTGAAGTGCTCCCCGGCCGTGCCCAGGAGGGTGATGAGGTCAGCGGTGGCCAAGGCGGCGAGGTCGGATTGCGCGTTGCGCAGCGCGGATGTCACGGTAAGTGCCAAGTGATGGTCCGACTTGGGGTAACGGAGCGTGAGGGCGCCCGCCTCAAGGTGCTCGAAGGTGGCGGGGCGGGGGACATCCGGCGGGAACAGCCAGGTGTCGGCCGGGGGGGGCTGCGTGGTCATGCGGTGGGTCCGCGAGATCGCGCCACCGCAAGACCCGGACCGCGGGGAGGCATGCTCATCGGGCGGATCCGAGCGCGCGCACAAAGGACTCGGCCGCCAGGGAGCAGCCACGCGGGGTTGCGCCTTTGGCTCGTCCGAGCAGACGCACTCCCCCGTCCATCGTGGTGTGGCCGAAGTCCTCGGTGAGGATGTGGCACACGGAACCCGCGTTTGCGAGGTCGAACTGGGCGAGGAGGCCGGGTTCGCCGGGGGGCAGCGGGGCGAGGGAGGCGGGGTCGAGGGCGCGCGTGCGCACCCAGGGCGGGAAGCGATGGACGCGGGAGGGGAGGGGTGGGGCGGTGCCCGCCACGCCGTCGTACGCCTGCGACATCAGTTCGGTCATACCGTACTCGTTCACCATGAAGGACTCGGGGATGTCCAGGGCCCGTTCGGCGCGGCCGTACAGCGTGACCCGGTCCACCTCGGCCACGCGGCCCTTGAAACCGCCCGTCTCCATTATGCGGGACCCTGCGGGCAGCGGAATCCGCGTGGAGCCCAGCGCGTCGAGGAGGTGAACCATGGCGAAGGCCGTGGTCAGGAGCAGGACGGGATCGCCGCCCGCCGCAGCGCCGTGCACGGCCTCCAGATCCACGCCTTCCTTCGGGCGGAAGGCCCATGACGCGTCCCCGACTGCGGCCTCCGCGGCAATGAAGCCTGCCATTGTGGAGAGCGACGAGTCCGGGACATCGCGGGGACCGGGGATCAGGGACAGGACCCGCAGCCGGGTGGCGCCTTGCATGAGGTGGCGGCGGTAGTTGGCGCGCGCCGCCGCCCGGTACAGGTCGAAGCTGACGACGTGGTGTTCGCCGCGGGTGCCCCCGGCATCCGTCGTGCCGCTGGTCCGGAAGACGGTTTCGGGAGTGCCCGAGACGATCGGCATGTCTCTGAAGGCGGCCGTCGGAACCGGTGGGATCTCGTCCCATGCCGCGCGCGGCCCTCCGGATGCGCCGTCCCAGAACCGCCGCAGAACCGGGTTGCTCTCGCACTGTGCGGTGTGCACCCGCATCGCAAGGTCGTTGAAGGCGGAGTCGTCGGCCAGGGCGGCAGCCGGGCACCGTGCCGCTGGCCTGTGCATTGCATCGGATTCATCCGGTGCGCCCGATACACCCCGACCGGCACGGTCGCATCGGCCGTCCCACCCGTCGAAAATCCCGGCGAGCTCCTCGATCATCGCCGCGATCGGCGGCGCTCCACCGCTCCTCAACCGACCCCCACCCCCCTACCCCGACGCCCCCACCCCCCGC
>JAPPNO010000020.1 GCA_028873845.1 Gemmatimonadota bacterium
CCCCCCCCCCCCCCCCCCCCCCCCCCCCCCCCCCCCCCCCCGGGGGGGGGCCCCCACCTTGGCAGGCGTGGGGCGTGCCCGTGCAGGGTCTGCCCGCAACCGGTACCTTTCAAACGGAGAGAACTGACATGACGATCCGAAAGCTGTTCCCGTTGCTGCTCGTGGCCGTGGTCGCGGTGGTGCTGATGCCGGAGCCGGCGTCGGCGCAGTGCTGGAGTTGCGGCGTCTGCAACTGGGAGGGACACAACAGTTCGAAGCCGAGAAGCTGCCAGGGGAGGCTCTACGGAGATCCGCTCGGCTACACGAACTGCCACGAGGATGCGCCGTGCGAGTGCGAGCTGAAAATCCGGGACTACGGCTTCTGTTTCCCTGGGTCGGCCGAGACTGCGGCCGCGGAGACCGAGCAGTTGAAGAAGACGCTCGCAGCCATCAGGGCGGGCAGGTCCATCTCTGCCGATGGGCCGTTCGTATACCTGAGGCAGGGCGCGGACTACGTGGTCAGGCGCAGGTGCGACGCCGCCGAGATGGGCCGGGTGGCGGTCGCCGACGTCCGGCCTGTTCCCGTCGTCGGCGCGGGATAGGTGGCCCGGTCCCGACCGGGACTTGCACTGCTGGCCGCGGCCCTCGCCGCCGCCTGCGGCGACCCACCATCCGAACCGGCCCGCCCGCCACCGGAAGAGTGGCAAACCGAGCCGCACTACCGGATCGGCGACGCCGTCCGGGGAGACGCCCTCTTCGGCATCGTACCCTACCTGCGCGTGAACCCCCGCGACGGGCGGGTGTTCGTCCTGGAGGCGTACGACAACCTCCTGTCGGTCTGGACGCCTTCGGGAGAGCGCCTGTTCACCGTGGGACGCGCGGGCGAGGGTCCGGGCGACTTCATGATGCCGTATCGCGTGCACTTCGAGGGCTCGCGGTTCTACGTGCGCGACCAGTCCAAGTTCACCTACTTCTCGTACTCCGGAGCCCTGCTGGGAACGGTGCCCAACCCGCCCACTTCGCTCGGCTACCAGGGATTCCACCTCAAGATCGACGCGCTGACCGCGGACGGAAGCTTCCTTGGCCGGCCGAGCATGGGGGCGAGCGTGGAGCTGGGCCTGTTCGGCGATGACCCCATCGACAGCCTGCCGGTGTTCAGCGTTCGCGAATCCGGTGGCGGCTGGGTGCGCGATGTCGTTTATTGGGACGACATCCGCAACACGTTTTTTGCGCTTACCTACAACGGCTGGCTCACCTTTCCGGGACAACCATTCCCGGACGCCGAACAGTACGAGTTGGATCCGGGTGCCGGGTCCGTTGTGGTCTCCCGGGTGGCCGGGGAACACCTGGGGCCGGGCGAAGCGGAGCTGTTCGAGCTCTCTGCGGTGGCCGATGGCGCGCGGTCCGTGGGCGATACCGTCTGGCGGCGCCGGCTGGCGTTCGAGCCGCTCAGGTTGACCCCCGAGATGGTGGAGGCGGAAGTCGATCGTATGACGGAGAGGCATGTCCGGCGCGTGGAAGAAGGGGAGGCTGGGGCCCGGGTGAGAGCGTCGGCGCGCAAGGACATCGAGAAATCGATCCATGTGCCGGGCGAGCACCTGCCGGCCGTGAAGACGTTTACAATGGCCTCTTCCGGACAGGTGTGGATCCTGAGCCACGAAACCCTGGACACGCTGGACGTCTGGTACTCGGTCGAGCGCGGCGACGACGGATCGCCGCCCCGGCGCGTGCTCCTCCCCGATTGGCTCTTCGTGCACGATGCGACGGACACCCACGTCTGGGGCGTATGGCGGGACGAGCTGGACATCAACTATGTGGTGGGACGGAGGCTGGTGCCCCGGTCCTGAGGGGCGGTCGCGCGCGCGTGGCGGCTTTGGAGACGGATCCATTGACACCTTGCGCGCGAAGGGCGAGCGTCAACGCTCTCGGTGCTCGGGCGGCTTTGTCCACGGACTGACAAGCGGCGACATCGACCGGGTCCCACGCCCGGTTGCCGGCACCTCGTGGCCGCCCATCTGGAGATCCGCATCGTGCTCCCGGTTCGCATAGTGCCCTGTCTGGACGTCCGCGATGGCCGCGTCGTGAAGGGCGTCCGGTTTCGCGGGCTCGCCGACCAGGGCGACCCGGCCGAGCTGGCCCGCGCCTACGAGGAGCAGGGCGCCGACGAGGTGGTCCTGCTGGACGTGACGGCCACCCCCGAAGGGCGCGGGACGCGCCGCGACACCGTGGCCGCCGTGAGGGCGCGGCTGTCGGTGCCGCTCACCGTCGGGGGCGGGATCGGCGGGGTGGCCGATGCGGCCGCCCTTCTGGAGGCCGGCGCGGACAAGGTGGCGGTGAACACGGCCGCGCTGCAGCGTCCCGCACTGCTCACCGAGCTGGCGGAGCGGTTCGGTTCCCAGTGCGTGGTGGTCTCGATCGACGCGCTTCGGACGAATGGCCGCGCCGAAGGAGCCGCATACCAGGTCGTCGTCCGGTCCGGCACCGAACGGCTTGCCCGCGACGCGGTCGCCTGGACACGCGAGGCGGTGGACCGGGGTGCCGGCGAGATCCTGCTCACCAGCGTCGACCGCGACGGGACGCGGAGCGGCTACGAGCTTCCACTGCTGCATGCGGTGCGCGGAGCCGTCCGCGTTCCCATCGTCGCGTCGGGAGGCGCCGACTCCCCCCGGCACATGGCGGAGGCCGTGCGCGCGGGGGCGGACGCCGTGCTGGCCGCCTCGATCTTCCACCAGGGCAACTGGACGGTCGGGGCCGTGAAGGATGCGCTGGCCGCGCTCGGCGTGGCGGTGCGGTCGAACTACCAGGACGAGGACGCCTGCCCACCTGCCCGCCTGGCCATTGCATCGCCCGTGGGTTCGCCGGCCGACATGCCGCAGCCGGAGGGTACCCGTTGATCATCCCCTCCATCGACCTCATGGACGGCCAGGCGGTGCAGCTGGTGCAGGGCCGCCGCAAGGTCCTCGAGGCCGGCGATCCCCGCCCCATCGCCGAGCGCTTCGGGCGTGTGGGCGAGGTGGCCGTCGTGGACCTCGACGCGGCGCTGGGACGCGGCTCCAACGCCGCCGTAATCGAGGAGTTGTGCCGATTGGCCCCCTGTCGCGTGGGCGGCGGAATACGTGACCGGGACGCCGCCCGCGCATGGCTGGACCGCGGCGCGACAAAGGTTGTCCTCGGCACCGCCGCGGTCCCCGAGGTGCTGGAGGGCCTTCCCCGGGACCGAATCGTCGCTGCCCTCGACGCCTGGGAGGGCGAGGTCGTGGTCAAGGGGTGGACCGAAAGGACGGGCCGAACCGTACTCGACGGCATGCGCGAACTCCGTGGCCTCGCGGGCGGCTTCCTCGTCACCTTCGTCGAGGGCGAGGGCAGGGAAGCCGGATTCCCCCGTGACCGGATCGCGCAGCTGGTCGAAGCGGCCGGCACCTCACGCCTGACCGTCGCCGGAGGCATCACCACCGCCGGCGAGATCGCCTGGCTGGACCGCACCGGCGCCGACGCGCAGGTGGGCATGGCCCTCTACCGCGGCCGCCTCGATCTGGCCGAAGCCTTCACCGCCCCCCTCCGCAGCGAACGTCCCGACGGACTCTGGCCCACGATCGTGACCGATGACCGGGGCGCCGCGCTCGGCCTGGTCTGGTCCAGCCTGGAGAGCGTGCGCGCGGCGATCGATGAAGGCCGCGGCGTCTACCACTCGCGTTCGCGCGGACTGTGGCGCAAGGGTGCGACTTCCGGCGCCACCCAGACCCTCCTCCACATCGCGCCCGACTGCGACCGGGACGCGCTCCGCTTCACGGTCGCGCAGGCCGGCGGCGGGTTCTGCCACACGGGAGACTGGACCTGTTTCGGCCCCGCGCGGGGACTTCGCGGGCTGGAACGCACGGTGAAGTCGCGTCGCTCCGCCCCGGTGGCTGGATCGCTGACCGCCCGTGCGTTGGCGGACGATTCGTTCCTGCGAGGCAAGCTGGTCGAGGAGGCGGAGGAGCTGGGGGAAGCGCGGACAGTGGAACGCGTCGTCGAGGAGGCGGCCGATCTGGCCTACTTCCTGACCGTGGCGCTGGAACGTGCCGGTGCCACGCTGGCAGACGTGGAACGCGAACTGGACCGGCGCGCCATGAAGGTCGGCCGGAGAAGGGCGTCGGAGCCGAAGGGGGCGGGGCGGCGTGGGTGAGGTCCGCCTGAGACGGGTGGCCGCATCCGAGGTCGCCGGCGCCCGCCAGCCCGCCGTTCGTCCCGAGATGATCGCGCCGGTGCTGGAGATCGTGGAATCGGTGCGGCGGGGCGGCGAGGCGAAGCTGCGCGAATACGCCGAACGGTGGGACGGCCTGGAAGCCGGCGGGGCGCTGATCCGCACCCCCGTCGAGATGAGGGCGTCGCTGGAGTCGTTGCCGAGGTCCGATCGCGGGGTGCTGGAGCGCACCGCCGGCCGGATCGAACACTTCGCCCGCGCCCAGCTGGAGTCGGCGCGCCCGGTGGATGTGGCTGTGGAGGGGGGAAGGGCCGGCGACCGCGTGGTGCCGGTTCGCGTGGCCGGGTGCTATGCGCCGGGGGGCCGGTTTCCGCTTCCGTCGTCGGTGCTCATGACGGCGGTGACGGCGAGGGTGGCCGGGGTGCGCGAGGTGTGGCTGGCCTCGCCGAAGCCGTCCCGCGAGGTGATGGCGGCGGGGGCGGTGGCGGGGGTGGCGGGGTTGCTGGGGGCGGGGGGAGCGCAGGCCGTGGCGGCCATGGCGTACGGCGTCGGTCCCGTCCCGCGATGCGATGTGGTGGCGGGGCCGGGGGGGGAGTGGGTGACCGCGGCCAAGCTGCTCGTGTCGGGCGTCGTCGGAATCGACCTGCTGGCGGGACCCTCGGAGTTGGCGGTGTTGTCGGACGAGCACGGAGATCCGGTCCTCATCGCCGCCGACCTGCTCGCGCAGGCGGAGCACGATCCGGCCGCCCTGCCCGTCCTCATCACGACCGCGGGCGACCTGGTCGAACGGGTCGAGGCGGAGCTGGCACGCCAACTGTCGCACCTCCCGACCGCCGACACCGCGCGGGCCGCCCTTCGCAACGGCTTTGCCATCGTCGCCCCCGAAGCGGAAGCCCTCCGCTGCTGCGAGGAACTCGCCCCCGAGCACCTGCAACTCCACGGTAGCCGAACGGAGCAATGGGAACGGTCTCTGGACAGATTCGGGGCAGTATTTGTCAACGAATCTGTCACGGAAGTCCTCGGGGACTACGGAGCGGGGCCCAATCATACCCTCCCGACCGGCGGCACGGCCCGGTTCACCGGAGGATTGTCGGTGCTTTCATTCATGCGCCGGCCAACTTGGCTGCGGCTTGAGCAGGGGCCGCAACTCGATGTGCTGACCAGAGATGCCGCCACGCTTGCCCGCATGGAGGGACTGGAAGCCCACGCCCGCGCGGCTGAACTCAGGATGGGGGACCGGGCAGATTCGGTTCAGCGAAACGCCGCGTCGAGCAAGGGAACATCCGGCTCGGACAGATTGACCTAGGAATCTGTCCGCAACCCGGAAACCATGAAGACAGGGACAGATTCACCCATGAATCTGTCAATCAATCTGTCACCGGTTCGTCACACCCACCGGAGACGGACCGCAAGGAACCTGCCACGTACCCGGCGCCTCGACCCCGGCGCGCCCTGCCATGCGCCGCAGCTCGGCGGGTGCGAGCCACTCACTCCGTCTTCGCTGCGGCACGCCGTGCCCCCTGGCCGACCGGGCTGTCGCTTCCGTCACCGAGCAGTTCACGGTTGCCGGGTCCCGGATGTCCGCGTCGGTCCACGACATCGATGCGCCGGTGCAGAAGATCCCCGAATGGCTTGGAATCGTCGCCAGCCAGCTTCTGAACGCCGGCGTGTCCGGTGCGCACAGTCCATTGTTCCTGACGTGCCAGAAGAACTCCTGAAGACGCGTCAGTCGAAGCAGGGTGGTCGGAAAGGGACCGGTGAGCCGGTTGGCCCCGAGGTGCAGGCGCCGGAGCTGGGTCAGGTTCCCCAGCGCGTGGGGCAGGGTGTCCGTGAGTTCGTTGGAACAGACGAAGAGGCGCCGCAGGGTTCTCAGATTGCCGATTTCCGGCGGAATCGGGCCGGTCAGGTTGTTGGGACAGGAATACAGCCAGCGGAGGCGGGGGAGGTCGCCCAACTCCGGGGGAATCTCGCCCGACAACTGGTTGCTGCCCAGTTCCAGGTATTCCAGCGTCGTCATCCGCCCGAGTTCGCTCGGGATAACGCCGGTCAGGTTGTTCCCGCCCACATCAAGCTTGTAGAGGTTGGTGAGGTTGCCGAATTCGGACGGTATGGTCCCGGTCAGGTTGTTGTCCTCGCCGCTGAAGTACCCCTTTCCGAACAACAGCGTTCCCAGCGTCGTGAGGTTCCCGATCTCCTTCGGGATCGGCCCCATGAGCCGGTTTCCGTAGAGCGACAGCTGATCGAGATTCCTGAGTTCCCCGAGCTCGGGGGGGATGGTCGTAAGGAGGTTGCTGAACAGTCTCAGCGTATCGAGGTACTCGAGGTTGCCGAGCTCCGGGGGGATCGGGCCTTCGAGCCGGTTGGCTCCCAGGTCCAGATAGCGGAGGCTGGTCAGGTTGCCGATCTCGGGGGGAATCGGTCCGGTCAGGCGATTGCCCGCTTCGGGATCCGAGTCGATTCCGCAGAGCATCAGTCGTTCCAGCGTTTCGATCCGGCCGATCTCCGGAGGAATCGGGCCCGTGAGCCTGTTGTAGCACAGGTCCAGTACCTCCAGACTCCTGAAGTTGCCGATCTCGGGGGGAATCGAACCGCTCAGCTCGTTGCCGAACAGACCGAGATACCACAGGTACGGGAGATCGATGACTTCCCGCGGAATCGAGCCGGTGAAGCTGTTGTGGGCCAGATCCAGCACCTCCAGGTCCTCGATGTTTCCGAGTTCGGGCGGGAGCGGACCTTCCAGGTAGTTTCCGAAAAGTCCGAGCCAGCGCAGCCTCTTGAGCTTTCCGATTTCCGGCGGCAGCGGGCCCTCGAGCAGGTTCACGTGGGTGGCGCAGACGTCATCCGCGCATGCGTCCAGGTAGAGTTCCTCGAGTTCGGTGAGCTTGGAGATCTCGGGGGGGATGGTGCCGATCAGGTTGTTCTGGACCAGAGTGAGCGATCGGACCCGCCCGCGTTCGTTGAGTTCGACTCCGTACCATTCGGAGAGCGGGACGTCCGTCCCCCAGTTGGTGCTGACGGCCCAGAGCTGGCCGTTGGCCGACCGGAACAGGGCCCTCAGCGCGAACTCATCCCGGTTCATCGTGGTCACGACGGCGGTCGCGCTCAGGTCCTCGATGGAGGCGGTGATCTCCGCGGTTCCCACGCCTGTCGCGTGCACCCACCCGGCCGGAGTCACCGTGGCCACTGACGCATCGCTGGAGGTCCAGGCGAACGGAGCGTTGGCGATCTGGCTGCCGCCGGCGTCGAAGGCCTCGGCCCCGATCCGCAGCGAGTCGCCCATTGCGAGAAGGCCCACCGGCGCCTCGACCGAAATGCTCGTCGCCACCTGCCGCACCTCGACCCGGGTCGAGCCCGCGGCGCTGAGGGCGGTCGCCGTGATCGTCGCGGCTCCATTGCCCGCAGCGGTGAGCAGCCCCTCGCTGTCGATCGTGGCGACCGCCAGGGAGCTGGTGGTCCACGACACGGTCAATCCCGGGATCGGATGGCCGTTCGCGTCCACGACCTCGGCTGAGAGTCTCAGCGTGTCTCCCAGCGACGCGAATGTGAGTGGGTTGTCGGCGGGTCGGATCCGCACGCTTGCCGGGACCTGACGCACTTCGACGATCACCGAATCCGCGAGTTCATCGAGGGTCGCCCGCACGAACGCGGTTCCGGTGGCGACCGAGGTCACCAGGCCCTCCGCGTCCACGGTCGCGATGGCGGTGTCGGCGCTGGACCACGACACCTCGGCTCCCGCGATCGGCCGCCCGTTCGGATCCAGGACGGCGGCCATCAGGCGCACGGTGTCCTCGAGCGCGTCGAGCGTGCGCCGGCCGGGTGGCGGTATTCTCACCGAATGAGGGCGCTGCTGCACCGCGACCCGGGCCGAGTCCCTCGCTTCGCCCGCGGCTGCCACAACGTACGCCGATCCGTTGTCGACGGCCGTGACCAACCCGGTCTGGTCGACGCGTGCGACCTCGAAGCTGGACGACTGCCAGGACACGCGCGCGCCTGGCATCGCCTTGCCGTTCTGGTCGTAGACCGTGGCCTGGAGCCGCCCCGTTGCGAAGAGCGCGTCGAATTCGAGCGACCGGGGTGAGACCTCGAGGGTGGTGGGGATGAGTTCGGGGGGCTCGATTCGCGGATCCGCGCATGCGGTCGCGACACCGAGTGCCGCGAGCGGGAGAATCGACTTGGCGCGAGGCATGCGTGTGATCCGTGTGAGGTCCGGGCGGCCGTGCGCGCCGCCGCCAGGCGCCGCGAAGTGAATGGCCGAAGTCGCCACAAACCTAGCGTTTCGCGGGTGATCGCGCACGAAATCCGGGAGGGCTCCCGGCGCGCGCGGCCAATCGCGGCCGCCCTCGCATTCCCTGCAGGAGGCGCGCGTACCTTGACACGGTCGCCGGGATCGCGGATCATAACCGGTCCCAGCCAACGCCACCCCTCATCACGAAAGGGTTTACGCCCCGATGTCCGCCACTGAAACTCGCCTGAGGGAGCTCGCCGGCCAGCACCTGGGTCTCGACCGTGAACCGAACTTCGACGGGACGCTCGCCGATTCCGGTGTGTCCTCGCTGAATGCAGTTGCGTTCATGAAGCTCGTCGAGAAGGAATTCAATCTCTCGATCTCCGCCGATCAGTGGGCGGGAATCGGAACCCTTCGCCGCCTGATCGACCATATCGACGACGCCTGATTGCGGTTTTCGCTCACCGCCGGGGTCGGGATCCATCGGGGCCCCAGGTGGGGAGCGTGCTTCACAAACTGAGGACCGGGGACCCTGAACATGGCGACCGAACCGGTATGGGAGGTTCCCGAACCGCTCTCGCTGTGCAGGGTCCGTCATGACGATGGCAGCGTCACGATCGCCCGGAGGCACGGGAATCCCGCGGGTCCGCGGCTCCTGCTGAGCCACGGCAACGGGCTCGCGATCGACTTCTACTACCCCTTCTGGTCGCTCCTCACGGACGACTTCGACCTGATCCTCTACGACATGAGGAACCACGGATGGAACGCCGTGGGCGCTCGCGCCGAGCACAACTTTCCGAATTTGGTTCGGGATCAGAACCAGGTAGTGGAGGCGGTGGACGCCCACTACGGCGCGAAGCCGACGGCGGGTGTCTTCCATTCGCTGTCGGCACTGGCGACGCTCGTGGCGCCGGCTCTCGGCGCGGCATCAACCGGCGGACTGTCGGCCTGGGTCCTCTTCGATCCCCCCGTGCACAAGCCCGGCAGCGGCGACCGCGAGTTCGACGAGGCGACCGAGCTGGCCGCGCGGATGGTGCGGCAACGCTCGGATCGGTTCCACCTGCGGGAGGACTTCACCGAGGTGCTGAAGTACATGCCCCTGCTGATCCGGGCGGTTCCCGGCGCCGGAGAACTGATGTCGAGGACCGTCCTGCAGAAGTCGGCCGACCGCCGGTGGTGGGAACTGCGGTGTCCGCGCGACTACGAGGCGCAGATCGCCCAGTACGTGAGGACGTATTCGTGTCTGGTGGACTTCAAGGCATTGCCCTGCCCCGCAAAGGTCATCGGAGCCGACCCCACGGTCCCGTACTCGTATCTGCCCACGCTGGACCTGAGCCACGTGGTCAGCATCGAGTACGACTTCATCCCCGAGACGACCCATTTCCTCCAGGTGGAGAAGCCTGAGGAATGCGTCGACGCCATGTGTGATTTCCTGAGGCGTCGCGGGTTCATGTAGGGGGGCGGACTCCGGAGGGATCCTGTCGACCGACTACGTCTCGACGTGGATCGTGACGATGTCGGTGTCGTGGTATTGGCGGTGCTTCACCGAGGACGCTAGGTGCCGCAGCAGCCGGGTGGAGACCTGGCGCTCCAGGGTCTCCCCGGTGTCTTCGCGGAGCAGCGCAATCCGGTTCTGAAGGTTCTCGCCGGCGGGCGCGACGAACAGTTCCAGGACCGCGACGTCCTTTGTCCGCTGGGCAGTCAGGAGAAGGCGGCGAGTGTGACTACGGGTCTCTTCGTCCAGCAGGGTGACAAGCGTCTCCTCGGTGGCGGCCGCCAGACGATCGGCCGTAGCTTCGTTCCAATTGTTGCGGGTTGCGAAACCATGGAGGAATTTCCGGATTGCCGGTAGTTCCGCCGGATCGAGGCGGGTCCGGAGGCGGCTGGGCCGGGGGTCCGTCAGGCGCAGGAAAAGGGTCATGAGGATGGCGGTGAAACCACCGGCGTTCATGCCGTTCTCGAAGAGGCCGCCGGCGAAGCGTGACACCTGGTCCGGGAAGATCATGCCGTTCTGGAAGCCGACTCCGGCCAGAAAGGCGACCCCCACCACCATGCCTTCGCGGTACCCGAGCCCGTCCTGCAGCACGATCTTCATGCCGATCGCGAAGAGCATGGCCAGGAGGATCGCCAGGTAGCCCGCGAAGACCGGATCCGGGATGGCGAAGACGACGGCGAACGCCTTGGGCAGGAAGGCGAAGGCGACGAACGCGGCGCCGGCGACGATGCCGACGACACGGGCCGCCACGCCCGTGAGCTGGGTCAGGGGGACGCTGGTGGTGGTGGCGCTTCCCGGTACGGTTCCGGCGAGGCCGGCCAGAAGGTTGCCCAGACCGTCGACGGTCATGGCTCCCTGCACCGCGCGGAAGTCGACCGCCCGGCTCTTCCGGCGCCACGAAACCCGCTGGACCGCGATAGCGCTGCTCATCGTGCGAACGGCCGCGATCACGGCCACCAGCAGGAACGAGGCCAGCAGGGGCCAGAACCCGGGTCCGAAAGCGAGATCGAAGCCGGGCGGCCGGACGGGCTGCAGGTCGACCCAGCGCGCCATGGCCACGCGCTCCAGATCGTAGAGTCCGTGGAAGGCGGCGATCGCGGAGCCGGCAACCACGCCGATGACCGGGGCCCAGAGGCGCAGCTGTCCCGTCGCCTTGAGCGCGAGGGCGCCGATGACCAGGACCGTTGCGAAGAAGCTGAGAGGGGCGCCCGGCGCCGTGCCGCCTTCGGGCGTACCGGAGAGGAGGCCGGAGATGAAGGGGAGGACCGTGACCGGAATGAGCATGATCACGGTGCCCGACACGGCGGGGGTCAGGATGCGCTGGAAGAGCGAGAGCCGCCATGAGAGCAGGAGGGGGACCAGCGCCGAGATGGTGACGAGGGTGGCCAGCAGGGCGGGACCGCCTGCGTCGAGCGCCATGATGCAGGCGGGGATGAAGGCGCCGGAGGTGCCCATCACGATGACGTGTCCGGAACCGATGCGGCCGGCGCGCAGGGCCTGCAGAACGGTGGCCGCGCCGCAGATGGTCACCGAGGCGAGAACGGCCCAGGAAAGATAGGCGTCGGGCATTCCGGCGGCCCGCATGACCACCATCGGGATCAGCATCACGGCGGCGATGTTCAGGATCGCCAGCTGCAGCCCGACGCCGATGGCGAGCCTGGGTGGAGGCTGTTCGTCGGGCTGGTAGCGCAGTGTGGGGCCGCCGCCGGGGGTTGCGGAGCTCAACCGACCGTCTCGATCCAGTGGCGTTCGCGCTGGAACGGATATCCCGGCAGCGGGATGCGGCGCCGCGTCTCTCCCGCAAAGAGCCCGGCGAAGGATACCGGAAGTCCGGCCTGGTATACGCCCGCGGCCGACTCGGGGAATGAGCGGCCGGTCTGGCCGTGTGCTCCCGTCCACGCAGCCAGCTCTATCGGTGCGGGTGTCACATGGGGACCGATCTCCACGACGAAGCCTACGTCCAGCTCCGCCAGCTTGCCCTTGCACCGGCGTAGCGGTTTCGGCGCCAGGAGCTGATCGCGCCAGCAGTCCCAGCCGGGGGACCGACCTGCGTCCAGGGGCTGACAGGTGGCTTGGCTGAGGAGTGTCAGCGATGGCGGCGAGGTTTCGATTCCCGAGTACGTTGCTTCCAGTTCCGCCAGTGGATCCTGTTCGGGGTTGGAGTCGCCGGCCGGCATGGCGGCCGCCACGCGGGCTTTGGGCCGGGCCATCGCGGTGCCGCGGGCGGCGGCGAGGCGCAGTCCGTCTTCCAGGGAGAAAACGCCGCCGGCCCAGGCTGCGGCCCATTCCCCGACGCCCTCTCCCACCGCGACGGCGGGCCGGATTCCCACGCTGGCCCACAGCGCCGTGAGCGCGCATTCAAGCGCGTAGAGGGCCGGCTGCGCCCACTCGGGGTCGTGCAGCCTCCCGTCCGTGCCGCTTCGGCCGAACATCACGTCGAGCAGGGACGCTCCGGCGCGCGCTTCCCGCAGCACCGCGTCGCAGCGGTCGAGAACGGCGCGCGCGACCGGTTCGCAATCGTAGATGTCCTTGCCCATGCCGACTTGTTCGCCTCCCTCGCCGGCGTAGGCGAAGGCGAGCTTCGGAGGTATGTCCGCTTCCGGGCTTCCAGGCTGGACGCCCGTCTGCCGCTTGTCCGCGGTAGCGCGCAGTCCCTTGCGGAGCGATTCCGCGTCCTGGAACCGAATGCCGGCCCGGTGGGCGAAGTGACTCCGTCCGACGCCTGCCGTCCAGGCCATGTCCGCGAGCAGCGATTCGAGGGCGCCTCCGTTGGCGGACGGGACTGACTCGCGTTCGTCCAGCCAGTCGAGATACCGGTTCGCCAGCTCTCGCAGCGCATCGGGGGACTTTGCGGAGAGCGGCAGGATTCGCGTGTCTCGCGGGACGAAGTCGGCGGGGGACAGGGGTAGCTCGGCTGCGCGCTCCGGCAGCCGGGGCGCGATCGTCTGTGCGGGACCGGCGGGCCAGGCTTGTCCGGCAATACTCCCGCCGGTGTCATCCGGCTGCTCCTGGCCCTCGACCACGACGTGCGCATTCGTCCCGGAGAGCCCGAACGAGCTGACCCCCGCGCGGGGCGGACGATCGGCGTGGGATGGCCACTCGGTGTCCGCCGAGGTGACGCGCACCGGGAGCCGGCCCCATTCGAGGTGGGGGTTCGGGTCGTCGAAGTGCAGCTGTCTCGGAATCCGGCCCTCGTTCATGGCAAGGACCGCCTTGATGAGACTTGCGACCCCGGCGGCACACTCCAGGTGGCCGATATTGGTCTTGACCGAACCGATGAGCAGCGGGCGCCCCGGATCCCGTCCGCGACCGTAGACGGCCGCCGCCGCCTGCACCTCGATGGGGTCGCCCAGATCGGAGCCGACACCGTTCGCCTCCAGGTAGTCCACCTCCGCCGGCGCTATTCCGGCACGGGCCAGCGCCTCTTCGATCACACGCTCCTGGGCGGGTCCGTTCGGGACCGTCAGTCCCGCGCTCGCCCCGTTCTGGTTCACCGCCGACCCGCGGATCACGCCCCAGATGCGGTCGCCGTCCGCCTGGGCCTCCGCCAGCCGCTTGAGAACGACGACCCCACATCCCTCACCCCGCACGAAGCCGTCGGCCGCGGCATCGAAGGTGCTGCACCGGCCGCGCTTCGACAGCAATCCCATCTCCGCCATGGCAGCCGAGACCCCGGGGTGCAGGATCGCGTTCACCCCTCCGACGAGGGTCAGCTCCACGTCATCCTGCCGGAGGGCGGAAACGGCCTGGTGCACAGCCGCCAGCGACGAAGCGCACGCCACGTCCACCGGCACGGCGGGCCCGGCCAGCCCGAGCACGAACGCGATCCGTCCGGCGGTCACGCTGGGAGTGGTGCCCAGGTAGCCGTGGAATTCGCCGGCTGCCGCGGCGAGATCGCGATAGTCGCCGCTGGTGACACCGACGTACGCGCCCGTGGAGCTGCCGCGAAGCCCTGCCGGATCGATCCCCGCGTCCTCCAGCGCGTGCCACGTCGTTTCCAGAAGGAGGCGCTGTCGCGGATCCATCGTGCGCGCCTCGATCGGCGGGATACGGAAGAACCGGCCGTCGAACTTGTCGATGTCGTCGAGGAAGGCGCCGCGCCGGGAAACGGGGTCCGTCCCGCCGGGATCGCCGGCGACGCCGTGCCAGGGACCTTCGTCCGTGCGCCCGTCGGTGACCAGGTCGGCTCCGGCCTCGAGTTGGCGCCAGAATGCGGCGAGATCGGGGGCGCCGGGGAAGCGGCAGGCCATGCCCACAATCGCGATGGCGTCGCTCGCCGCCTGAGTCGAGGGCGCGGGTGGCGGTTCGGGCTGGGCCTCGGGTGCGGGCGGGGGCGCGTCACCGTCCACGACGAGCTCTCCGGCCAGATGGGCTGCGAGCGAGGCGATGTCCGGATAGTCGAAGACGAGCGTGTTGGGCGCCGTGTACACTCCCGAAAAGGCCCGGTTGAGACGGTTGCGCAGCTCCACGGCCATCAGGGAGTCCATCCCCAGGTCGAAGAAACCGATCGTCGGCGCCGGCGCCGACGGCAGCCGCAACACCGCCTGCACCTCGCCCTGCAGGAACGAAACCAGGAGGTCCTCGTGTGCCGTGGTGGGCGTCTCCCCCAGCTGCGAGAGCACGTCCTTCGGGGTGGCCGACGCGTCCTCTCCGTCCTCCGAGTCCGTGGACAGCAATTCATCCAGGAGTGGCGGACGCTCTTCGACCGCCTCCTCGAAGACCGACCAGTCCATCGCCATGACGACCGAATTCGTGACGTCCTGGCGCACCAGCCGCTCGAACGCCCTGATCCCCTGCTGCGGAGTGAACCAGCGGCCGCCCAGCGCCGACCGCCGCTCGTCGATGCGCTCCCGCTGCTCGGCCGCCTCGCCGATCTCCGACCACGCGCCCCAGGCGATGGCCTGTCCCGCGAGACCGAGCGCGCGCCGGTGGCCCGCCAGCTGGTCGAGGAAGGCGTTGGCAGAGGCGTGGTTCGACTGGCCCGGATTGCCCATCACGCCGACGCGGCTGGAGAAGAGGCAGAACATGTCCAGGTCGCGGTCGAGGGTGGCCCGGTGCAGATGCCACGCACCCAGGACCTTCGGCCACAGCACCTGCTCGAACCGGTCCCAGCTCTGGTTGGTCAGCGCGCCGTCGGAGAGCACACCCACACTGTGGATCACGCCTGCGAGCGGCGGCAGCTCCCGGTCCACGCGGTCCAGCATGCGGTCCACCGCGGTGGTGTCGGTGATGTCCGCCAACTCCACTTCGACCGTGACGCCCCGGGCTCTGAGCCCGTCAATGATCTCTTCGGCGGCGGCGTCCGGGCCGCGGCGCCCGTTCAGCACGATCGCTCCCGCCCCCCGGTCCGCGAGCCACACGGCCACCGCGCATCCGATCCCCCCCAGGCCGCCCGTCACCAGGTAGGTCCCATCCTGCCGCAGCCCACCGCCCTGAAGCGGCGGCGTGGTCACCACGATCTTGCCCAGGTGCCGCGCCGCGCGCATGAAGCTGAGCGCGCCCCCCGCCTCGGCCAGCGGCCACCGGCTGTGCACGATCGGCTGCAGTTCTCCGGTCGAGATGCGCGCCATCACCTCGCGCAGGACCCTCCCCGCGTGTGCGGGGTCCGTCTTCTTCACGACGTCCAGTTCCAGGATGTGGTAGGGCACGTCGGGTCGTACTTCGGCCATCTCCTCGTAGCTGAGGATGTCCCGTCTGGCCATTTTCACGAACCGGCCGCCGTGTTTCAGGCACGCCAGGCTGGCCTCGATGAACCCCTCGCTCGTCAGGCTGTTCAGCACGACATCCACACCCTCACCACCCGTCGCCTCCAGGATTTCCTCGCCGAATGCAGTTTGGCGGCTGTCGAAGATGTGCTCCACGCCCAGCGACCGCAGATAGTCCTGCTTTGGGGCGCTCGCCGTGGCGAAGACCTCGGCCCCCGCGGCCTGCACCCACTGAATGGCCGCCAGTCCCACGCCTCCCGCGCCCGCGTGGATGAGAACGCGTTCGCCGGGCTCGAGCCCCGTGAACTCGAAGGACAGCGCGGCCGACACGAAAGCACTCGGCACCGCCCCGAGACCGGTCACGGAAAACCCGTCCGGGGCCGGGGCGACCAGCTCTTCGTGCGTCACCATCTCCGGGCCGAAGGCGCCGAATCCCATGCCCACCACGTGATCGCCGACCGCGACGTGGGACACCTCGGCGCCCATATCGATGATGTGCCCGCACATCTCCCTTCCCAGCAGCCCCTCCTCGATGAAGCCCAGCGAACGGAACACGTCCCAGAAGTTGAGCCCGGCCGCCTCGACCGCGACGCGCACTTCGTGAGGCTCCAGGGGTCGCGCCGGCAACGGCTGGACGTGCGGCCGGTCGAAGACGCCGCCCGGATCGGGCGCCAGCACCCAGTTCGATTCCTCGGGGAGGGCCAGCCGTTCGCCCGCGGACTCGGCGCGCACCACCCGCGCCACGCGGCGCCGTCCCAGCCGGTACGCGATGTGGTTCTCCGGGTCGGGGTAGAGGAGTTCGTTCGCGAGGTCGGGTGCGGGCGCCATTCGTCCGGGGTCCAGGTCGATCATTCTCGGTTGCAGGTGCGGCGCTTCGCGGGCCACGCCCTTGCCGAATCCCCACAGGGCGGCACCGGAGAGTTCGCCGCCCCGTTCGCGTTCGAGCACCTGGGCGCCCCGGGTGACAAACCACACGCCCTTTTCGGGGGTCGCGCCGGAGTCGGTGACACCCTGCACCATGGCCAGCGCGCTTGCCCCCACCCGCGTCACGTCGTCCGCCATCTCGTCGGTTGTGGCCTCTTCGCCATGGCCGTCGAGGGCCAGGAAGTGAGCCACGCCCGCCAGGGGGACATCGTCCGGCAGACTCTCCAGCAGCGACCGCCACGACTCGCGTTGGTCCATGTCCACGGTTGCGTGGCGAACCCCCGCCCCCGCGCCCTCCACCGAATCCCCACCCACCACCACCACCGCCTGATTCCGCCCGGCCAGCTCCCCCGCCAACCCTGCCGCCACCCCACCCCCATCCGCCGCCAGTACCCACACGCCCGCCGGCTCCCGCACCTCCACCGGCCCCCGCGCCACGATCACCCCCTTGTCCGGCACCCTGGTCAGGTCGGACTCGTCCACTCCCACCACCTCCACCTCCCCGAACCCGGCGTCGCCGAGCGCGCGCCGCCACACGGCCGGGCTCGCCAGCGCATGATGGGGCCGGTAGTCGTCCGCAAACCGCCACCAACCGTCAAGCTGCCCGAAGGTCAGGTCCATCCAGCCCAGGCCGCTCAGGTTCTCGAGCGCCACCAGCTGTCCCGACGGCGCGAGCAGTTTCCTGCAGTGGCCCAGCGTCTCCTCCAGGTAACGGGTCGCGTGCAGCACGTTGGAGGCGAGCAGCAGGTCGTAGCCGTGCTCGTCGAAGCCCTGGGCGACAGGGTCCTTCTCGATGTCCAGCGGACGGTACTCGATGCACCCGCCTCCGTCGCCGAACCGCGCCTCCGCCTCGGCGAAGAAGCCCGCGGAGATGTCGGTGTACATGTAGTCGAACTGCCCCTCCGGGAGCAGCGGGAGGACCGACGCGGTGGCCGATCCCGTGCCCGCGCCGACCTCGACCACCCGGAGACGCCGTCCCTTCGGCAGCGCATCCACCAGAGCCTGGACCGCCACTTCGAGCATCCGGTTGGCCGCACGCGCCACCGGCGCCTTCAGGTACAGATCGGCCGCCGTCGGTTCCCCGCTGCTGAACAGGAGCGTCAGCGGATCCTCCCGGCCGCGAAGCACCTCGGCCAGGGCTCTGCCCGAGCGCCGGAACAGCCCGACCTCGGTCAGGCCGTGGGAGTACCGCCCCGCCATGACCTCGTGGTGGCCGCCGGGGTCGTGCGGTATCGCATCGGGCCACGGATCCCCCGATCCGACGACCACGCGGAACCCGCCGTCATCCTCCTCGTGCAGAACAACCGCCCTGGCCGCCATCTCGAGCATGCGGCGAAACAGGCGGCTGTGCTCGGCCATCACACCGAGCTGCTCACGCAGCGCCTCGGACCGCACCACCTCGCCGGCCGTGCGCTGCCAGCCCAGCGTGTCCAGCGTGGCGACGGCGTACGACCACGACCAGTGCTCCAGGTCCGTCAGCAGGGCGTTCCGGTCGTCGGGATCGACGCCGGCCTCGACCAGGTACTCGGCCAGGAGCCGGGCACCGGCCTTCACCGATCCCGGGTCCGGGAAGAAGTCGGCGGAGGGCATCCCCTCGGGAAGCGACCGCTCGCGCCACACGACCTCGTACAGCAGGTCCTTGACGCTTTCGCCCGCCGAGAGCAGCGCCGCCCGGGTCGCGCGCTTGACCGTGTACCCGTCCAACCCGCCGAGCAGGGCCCCGTTCAGGTCGTAGATGCGAAGTTCACCCGTCAGCACCTCGGGGGGCTCGCCCTCCTGCGCATCCGCAGCGCGGGACGCGTCGCTCATGAGAACGTGACAGACGACCCGGTCCGGCAGCCTGCCCGTCGTCAGCCAGAGCCGCTCCCAGCCGAAGGGCAGATAGGTGACCGAACCATGAGGTCCGTCCAGGTTGCGGGCCGAGCCCACGACCTGGAAGCAACCGTCGAGCACCAGGGGATGCACATCCAGTTCGTTGCGGCCGAGATCCTCCGGGAAGGCCACCTCGCCCATTGCCTCGCCCGGCCCGGACCAGGCCCTGGCCAGCGTTTGGAAGGACGGACCGAGGTCGACCCCCGTCTCCAGCCTGGCGCGGTAGTAGCCCGCCACGTGCACCGGCGACAGTCGAGCCCTGAGCCCCTCCAGATCGATCCGTCCGTCGGCCTCCGGCACGGCGGTGCCAGGCGCGACGCGCCCCTCCACGTGAACCACCCACTCCCCCCCGCTCCCCTTGCTGAAGATCCGGAAGTCGCGCGTCGCCGCCCCCTCGGAGGCATCGAGCACCATCTGCAGCGTGCGTCCGGCATCACCGCTTCCGTTTTCGGAGCCGTCCTCCGGGAAGACCAGCGCATTGTGCAACTGCATCTCCTCCACGACCACGGGACCGCTCCCGTCGCCGCGCGACACCGCCGCCGCCATGGCCCCGTACAACGCCCCCGGCACCACCACCCGGCGGTACACCCGGTGGTCGTCCAGCCACGCGGGTTCCGCGGGAAACACCTCGGTCTCGAAGGTGATCTCGCCGCCGGCCGATTCGTGGCGGGTTCCCAGCAGGGGATGGTCGGCGCGGCCACGGCGGCGCCTCGGCGCGTCCAGCCAGTGCCGCGTCCGCTGGAACGGGTAGCCCGGCAGCGGAATACGGCGTCTCGACTCGCCCGCGAAGAGTCCCTCGAAGCGCACCGGCAACCCCGTCTCGTACGCCTCCGCGACCGCGCGGACGAAGTCACCCGCACCACCCGCGAGCGGGTCGTCGGCTGTCGGCGCCTGCAAGCTCGCCAGCACCCCCGGCGCCTCGACCGCCTCCGGCCAGGCAGTGAGCGCCATCGGGGCCAGCACCGAGCGCGGGCCGATCTCGACCAGCAGATCCACGCCGAGATCCGCCACCGCGCGGACGCCGCTCGAGAACGCGACCGCCTCGCGCGCATGCCGCCGCCAGTACCTACCGTCCAGCACCTCGCCCGGCCCCACCGCGCGTCCCGTCAGGTTGCTCACCAGGGTCAGCGCGGGGGACGCGATCGCCACACCATCCAGCGAGGTTTCGAGCGCGTCCAGGATCGGGTCCACCAGGGCGCTGTGAAACGCCTTGGCCGTGTTCAGCCGCCGGACCCGGATTCCCTCCGCTTCGAACCGCCTCGACATGGCTTCGACAGCCCCGACCGGACCGCTCACCACCTGGTGCGCCCCGTTGTCGCCCGAAATGCCGACCCCCACATCGCCGGATGCCGCATTCCAGTCCGCGACCGCCGCCGCCACCCTCTCCGCCGGCGCGAAAACCGCCGCCATCGCGCCCTCTTCCATCCCGGACATCAGGGCGCCGCGGGTGCAGGCGAACCGCATGCCGTCCTCAAGGCCGAACACTCCCGCCGCCTGCGCCGCCGCAATCTCGCCAACGCTGTGTCCCAGGACCACGTCGGGGCGGACCCCCACGGTCGCCCACAGGGCCGTCAGCGCGGACTCGATCGTGTAGAGCGCAGGCTGCTCCCAGGCGGTGTCTCCCAGGTCGCCGTTCGCGCCGTCGCGGCCGAACATCACGTCCAGCAGCGAGGTCCCCCGCTCTTCCCGGAACACCGCCTCGCATCGGTCCATGACCGCCCGCGCGACCGGTTCCCGTGCGTAAAGCGCCCGTCCCATGCCGACCCACTGGCTCCCCTGGCCGGTGTAGGCGAAGGCGATCCGGGTCGCCGTACCGCGTGCCGGGCGGTCTCCGGTCCCGGCCACGGCCTCCAGCCCTTCGCGCAGCGATTCCGCGTCCCGAAAAACCACCCCCGCACGATCATCGAAGTGGCTCCGTCCCACCCCGGCCGTCCATGCCATGTCCGAGAGCAACGCTCCCGAGGCCCCACCGTCGTCCGACAGCTCGCCGTCCCGCTCGTCGAGCCACGCCAGATACCGTCCCGCGAGTTCGCGCAGCGCAGCCTCGGACTTGCCCGACAAAGGCAGAAGACGGGTTCCGCGCGGCTCGATCCCCGGCCCCGGCACCTCGGAGTCCACCTCCACCGGCCTGGACGCTCCGACCGGCCTGAACTCCCCGGCCCCGTCCCCATCCACCCCCCGGTACTCCTCCACCACCAGGTGCGCATTCGTCCCCGAAATCCCGAAGCAGTTTACCCCCGCCACCCGCGACCGCCCCGGACGATTCGGCCACTCCATCATCTCCGTGGTCACCCGCAGCGGCAGACTGTCCCAATCCAGCGCCGGGTTCGGGTCCCGGAAGTGCAGGTGCTTGGGAATCACGCCCCGCTTCACCACCAGCGCCGCCTTGATCAGGCCGACCACTCCCGCCGCCGACTCCAGGTGGCCGACATTCGTCTTCACGGGCCCGATCAGGAGCGGCCGGTCCGCCCCGCGTTCCCGGCAGTAGACGTGGGACACCGCGTTGATCTCGATCGGATCGCCCACCGTGGTTCCCGTTCCGTGCGCCTCGATGTAGTCCACCTCCAGCGGATCGACGCCGGCATCGGACAGCGCGTCCTCCATCACCTGTTCCAGCGCGGGCGTGTTCGGAACCGTCAGGCCGACGCCCGTCCCGCCGTGGTTCACCACCGAGCCCCGGATCACGGCCCAGATCCGGTCGCCGTCCGCCTCCGCTTCGCTGAGTCGCTTCAGCACCACCACCCCGCACCCCTCCGCCCGCACGTACCCGTTCGCGGACGCGTCGAACGTCTTGCACTGCCCGTCGGGAGACAGCATCATCGCGTCCGCGCGCAGTTCGTAGATGCGCCCGTTGAGAATCGCCTGCACCCCGCCCGCGATCGCCAGGTTGGCCTTGCCCTGCTGCAGATCCGCCACCGCGTCGTTGATCGCCACCATCGCGGACGCGCACGCCGCGTCGACCGCCTTGGCGGGCCCCGTGAGCCCCAGCACGAAGGAGACCCGCCCGGCGGTACCGTTCAGGTTCGTGCCGCTCAGCGCGTAGAGGCACGACGCGGCCTCGGAGGGCTTCGACGAGTCCACCACCAGCATGCGGTACTCGTCGTTGCTGATCCCGGAGTAGACCCCTGTGCGACTCCCCCTGATCCGCTCCGGGTCGATGCCCGCGTCCTCGAGGGCCTGCCAGGTAACCTCCAGCATCATGCGCTGCTGCGGGTCCAGGAGCTGGGCCTCGACCGGCGAAATCCGGAAGAACGCGTCGTCGAACATCTCGATGTCGTCGACGAATGCGCCGTAGCGGCACCCCTCGCTCTGCACGGCTTCGTCCCCGAAGATGAGCCCCCAGCGCCCGACTCCCGAGCCCGGGACCCCCTCGGTGACCGCATTGCCGCCCGCCTCCAGCAGGCTCCAGAAGGCTTCGATGTCGTTCGCGCCGGGGAACCGGCAGGCCATCCCGATGATCGCGATGGGCTCGTTGGTTGATTTGGGCATCGTCATTGAGTTTTGGTGAATGGTGGACAGATTCACGGGGTTATCTGTCCCAGAGCACTCGGCCGGAGTCCGAAACACCGGGTCGACCGACCACGATTGACCGAAGCGGTGCCAGATTCCCTATCGAATCTGTCCAGCAATCTGTCACGGCCCTTGTTGGCGTCCGGGGCCGGTCCATCGCCGCCAATCGCGAAAGGACCTGCCGACCGCCGTGGACGACGCGGACGCGGCCAAGTGGCTAGCAGCCCGTGGACAAAATCCCCCCGGCATTCGAGCGGCGATGCATCCGGG